>NZ_JAENXS010000001.1:661250-991875 GCF_016612535.1 Bradyrhizobium diazoefficiens | reverse complement strand
TTCGCCGAAAAGGGCGTTTCGCAGGCCCGCGAAAACTACGCCAAGTTCAAGGACGCCGCCGAAAGCCACAACGGCACCGTCGAAGCCGTGTTCGCCTCCGTCTCCAAGGGCGCGAACGAGTACACCGCCAAGCTGATGGAGTTCATGAAGGCCAACACGACGGCCCATCTGGACTTCACCCAGCAGCTGTTCGGCACCAAATCGCCGACCGATGCCTTCCAGCTGTGGACCGGCCACGCCAAGACCCAGCTCGAGACCTTCCAGGCCCAGGCCAAGGAGCTCGCCGAGATCGCCCAGCGCGCCGCGGCCGCGACCGCCGAGCCGATCAAGGCCGGCGCCGCCAAGCTCTACACGCCCCCCGCCGCCTGAGCGGATTGGCGTTGAATTGACTAAAAAACCCGGGCCGCAGGGCCCGGGTTTTTTCACCTCGCCCGTAGGGAGAGTTCGGATCGCCCCCCGGCGATGCGAAGCATCGTCCGGCGCGAGCCGGGTGAGGGGTTCAGGTCTCACGGGGTAAATCGTGGACAGCCGATCGAATCCAAGGATTTGTCGTCCTAGAGAGGCGCGATTATCGGGTTTTGCGGCCTTGCCAAAAACGGCCGTTGCACCTAGTTTCCGCCCCGTCCAGCCCCCAGGTTGCCGGCCCTCACCAGGGCGCCCCAGGGCGGCTCGCAAGGATGCAGTTGTAGCTCAGTTGGTTAGAGCGCCTGTCTGTGGAACAGGAGGTCGGTGGTTCGAGCCCACCCAACTGTACCAGTGCAATCAATACGCAGACTGAAATTCCCCCTAAGCCGCCCAAGGGTAGCGATGAGCGGTATTCGCTTTCTGTCGTTCTTGTGGTCAGGCCAAGGTTCGATTCCCGAGAACCTCCCCACAGCCCGCAAATGCTCTTTTCCTGGAGCAATATCGCCGCATTGTCCTGTCTCGATTTCGCCTGAATCCGAGCGCGGATGGAACCCATGGGAACCTCGCCATGGCCGAGATCTATGCGCTCTTTTCCGGTCGTGATTTTATCGTCCGCTACGTGGGCGAGACTGCCGGCACGCGCGAGGACCGATTTCGGGAACACCTCAAATATGCCAGCGGCGTGCTACGCCAATGGTTTCTAGAGGAATGGAAACAGGGTTATCCGATTCGATGCGCGCTCCTCCAGCGCTGCAACTACGGGGAACGGTTCGACACAGAGACCCTCTGGATCAATCGGTTTCCCACTCTGCTAAACGAACGCAAGCATTACCGCTGGTGCAGTCTCACCGCTCCGATTGTGCCAGCGATCGTCAAACACCGCCGTCGCTACCGATACAACGTAGCCGGCTTCCGTGGCGTGCACTACGATGTGCAGATGGATCGGTATTTCGTGCTTATCTATACTGGTCGCGGTGGACGCTGGGGGAGCGTTGAATGGGCGCGTGGCGATGAGGTGCCCGGCCTTACCGCCTCGCAAGGCGGCAACATTTGGTTCTCCGATCGCACATCCGCATTGATCGCCCGTGATAAGCAGCGCTGGTGGAGATCGGTGCAATATCTCCCCGATGTTCAGGTTGAACATGATTTCGAAGGGTAGGTTACGCGATGAGTTTAAGAGGTGTCGCTTTAAGCGCGATCAGTGAATTTGACCTCCAACGCCTGATCCAAGCACAGGTCCCGGAAAGGCGCGATATCGAATACAAAGCTAATGTTTATGGTGGGCAAGATAAGGACCTCAGTGAATTTCTCGCTGACGTATCATCGTTCGCAAATACTGCCGGTGGCGACATCATTATTGGAATGACGGAGCAGGCTGGTCTGCCTACGGCTCTTTCCGCACTCCAAATCGATGCTGATGCCGAGGTCTTGCGGCTAGAAGCCAGCGCGCGCACAGGACTGCAACCGCAAATTTTCGGCTTTGCTGTGCAAGCTGTGCCAATCACAGGGGGCGGGCACGTTTTGGTGCTCCGCATTCCGCGAAGCTACAATCAACCACACCGGGTCGTCCGTAAAGGAAGCAACAGATTTTGGGCGCGATCATCAGCTGGTAAATACGAGCCGAACGTTGACGAACTCCGTGGTCTCTTCACTCGGGCGCCGCAATTAGCCGATCGCATTCGCAATTTTCGCTTTGATCGTATTGCGAAGATTGTTGGCGGAGATACGCCGGTTCCGCTCATGGGCAGTCGCCCTCTCGTATTACACGTTGCTCCGCTGTCTGCCTTCGACGGCTCTCAGTCATTTCGTCTTGATATCAACCAGGCTCCACAGCAGCTCTTTACCGCGTTTTCACCAATAGGCGGCCAAGCCGGCGACTTCCGTATCAATATCGATGGTTGTTTGGTGCTCTCGAATCGTGGAGCAGATGGGCGAAGCCATCGCGCTTACGTGCAGGCCTATCACAATGGAATTGTTGAGGCTGTGGACTCCGTGTTCGCGACGGGTGGCGGAATAGGGCAAAATCCCGATCGTCTCACTTCGATCCGCACCGAAGGCACCATTGTCAGAGAGTCCCATGCCTATCTGCGATCGCTCGTTGCGCGCGATGCGGCTCCGCCCTATGTTCTGCTCGTCAGCTTGATCGGGGTGAAGGGCATTCCCTATTCTTTCGCCATGGAGCCCGGCACCTTATTCGAAGATCAAGCAGGAGTGCTTGATCGGGACCAGTTCCATTTCGCCGAGCAAATCATAGACGACGTGCCTCTCGATCCATACGAGTACGCGATATGTCTTCGGCCATTGCTCGACCAAATCGCGAATGCGGCTGGAAGGGCTAGAACGCCATCTTTCGATCAAGATGGCCGCTTTCGAGTTCGTATTTAAACCGACGTTTGCGCGAGTGTTGTTTAGTTGACAGTGCACAAAACTCAACGTCAATTTCATGCACTGTCACCGAGCTGCAGATATTCGGGGCTTTCGACGCTTTCCTTCTCCCTCACTCGTTCGCGTCGCCGGTGTCGTCATTGCTCGAGGATACTGGCCCGGAGTTACGGTGACAGTGCATGAAACTTCCACGTTCGGCACGACAGTGCACTTGATCGTTTATCGGGTAATCACGCAATCACCATCGTCGCGTCATCAAGATAGAACGCGCCCACACGCTCGATTCCGGAACTCCCTGAACATCCGTTCAAGAAAGTTTCCAGACGGAAACCGGAACGTCACCATGCGCGATTTGTTTTCCCGCCGAGGGGTAACTAACACTGGAGAAGGGAACATGAAGAAGCTGTCTTACGTTCTCGCCGCGGCTGGCATCGTGGCTGGTATGATCGCGACGCCGATCGGACGGTCGTGATCAGGCGACACCATCACTACGATTGGGACTAACCGGAAAAGGGCTCCCCGAGGGGAGCCCTTTTTTGTGGGTGCAGCACTTGTCACTGCACCACGTGTTCCCCTGCAAATGCGATGTGAGATTGATCCGCAGTGTTCCCGAAACCTTTGTTGGCTCGCGCAATCGCGAGCGGCGCGAGAGGAACGGTCGTCGGCGGCAGGGATTGGTTCGCGTGTCAATCGCAGACATGGAGAAAGACGATGACGCACTTGAAACGACTGAGCGTGGCTGCCGTGATGGCCGCGACTGTATCGCTCGCCGCATCAAGCCCGAGTCTCGCCGCGGGACGCGGACCCGGCTGGTGTACGCCCAGCAGCGAAAGCGCTGTCGGAGCCGCAGGCCCCGCAATGAACGGCGGCCAACTGGCAGCCGGCGTCGGTCAATGCCGGAGGCTTGGCAGCTATCACCACACCTACAGCTACCGAAGTCCCGGTTACGCGTATGGCTACGCCGAGCCCGGCTGGGGAGCACCGGTCGACGAGCCGGATTACTGGTAATCGAATCTGACGCTATGGCGCAGGGCGCGGCGCGGCTGGCACCAGCCGCGCCGCTGCCGCGATCGGATGTGCCCGATGCGGAGCAGATGACGCAACGGCACCTGCGACACCCAATTAATCAATGCCGTCACCGCAATCACGGACTGTCACCGTAATCGAAACGAGATCAGAGCCGGCTGAGCAATTCGGCCTTCTTCGCTTCGTACTCGCTATCCGTCAGGATGCACTTCTTGTGCAGTTCGGCGAGCTTTTCGATCAGCGAGACGATCTCGTCGTGCTGCACGGGCGGTGCGCCGAACTGGTTCGGCGGCGAACTCGCCATTGAACTCGCTATGGGCGGTGGCGGAGGCGGTGGCGGCGCTGGCATCGGCGGCGGCGCGCTCTGCGCGGGCTGCACCCAGGGATCGGGTTGGCTGGCATAGCTCTGCTGCGGGGCGGCGCCCGTATTCATGCTCCTGTTCATGGGGTTGACCCGCGGCAGGTCGGCGAGGCGCACCAGCCCGAACTGACTGGTGAAGGTGATCGACTGATCGCCGCTTTGCTGTTGCGAAAAACCGCCGATCTGGTGCTGGCCGGTATCATAGACCGATACCTGACCATTGATGTCGACGGCCAGCCGTCGCGCCGCGGGAAAATAGGCATAGCGCAGATTGTTCTGGCCGCCGGTCGAACCGGCCATGCCGAGATCGGCGGGCCACCAATTGTTCGATGCTGCGGGTACGAAAAGGCTCGCGCCGGTGTTGCCGTAGCCGTTGCTTTGCTGCTGGTGGCTGCCTCCGCTCTGGCCCTGCCAGCCGCCGCCACCACCGCCGCCTTGGGATTGGCTCTGGCTTTGGGCGGGGATCTGGAACAGCGGTTGGCCCTGGATCAGGCTCGACAATTCCTGGCACAGCGAATCGACACGGCCCTTCAGGTAGTTGTTGAACATGTCGCCGATCATGATCATCCCGCCCATCGACCATTGGCCCATGCCGCCGAATTCGGGATGATTGAACTGGGCCTGGTTGCCGTAACCGGCCGACACCGCGAGCAGCATGCACAATACGGCGTCACTCGAAAATCCGTGCCGGCGCGCCACATCATCGACGATCCGCCGACCTTCGTCCGTCAATTGTTGCATGAGCTAGCCTTACCTGGACGCGCGTTCGTCGCCGAACTGAGAGACGAGCAGGACCTATCACACAAGCGGCACCTCCGATAGGAACATCGGGTCAAACCCGACGTCGCCGTTCGCGCAAAACCACGTCGTCAGTCCGACACACAAGGAGAGGCACTATGGCGGGTACGATCCAATTCCAGCAGGTCATCCCGATCCTGCGTATTTTCGACGTTCCGAAAGCTGACGAGTTCTACCTCGGCTTCTTGGGCTTTGGCGTCGATTGGGAGCATCGGTTCGACGCGAATGCGCCGCTGTACCGGCAGATTTCTCGAAACGGGCTTGTCCTGCATCTGAGTGAACATCACGGAGACGGCTCGCCGGGCGTGCAGCTGCGGGTCATGATGCAGGGTGTTCGTGAGTTCAATCGCGAGATCAACGCGAAGGGATACCGCTACATGCGCCCGGGCCTGGAGACGACGGAATGGGGCACGATCGAATCCAGCGTTATCGATCCGTTCGGGAATATGATCCGCTTCTGCGAGCGGATCGAACGGCAGGAAACGTCGGTCGTCTCCACGACGTAGCGGGAGACAGCGATTGTCTCTCGCTACTTCGCTCCGGCTCGATGCCTTCTGCCTGATCGCGCGTCAGACAATGATGGCTTTGATGAGCGCGGTGTCCGCGAACTCGGTCAGCTCGATGATTTTGCCGTCCTGGAACTTGAAAAGATCCAGGACTTCGGTGTTGAAAACCTTCCCGCTTGGAGCGTGTCGGATGACAAGGCGGGACCGTATGGCAGCAGAATTTCCCTCAACCAGTTCGGCCAGGATCTCGCGTTTCTCGAAGGCGAAGTGCGCGATGAATTGACCGAAGGCCGCAAGCAATGGCTGGGTGCCTTGCACACGTCCTGTCAGGTGCAGTGCGCTGTTGTCGCCGATCAGGTTGAACAGGCCCTCGGGATGAAACTCTGCCACCAGGCCCTTGACGTCGCCATCACCGCGCGCAGCGTAGGCGCGCTTGATGACGTCGAGCATGTCCTCGCGAGGTCCCATATCCGCCTCCCAGTGGTGCATGTCACCGCAGGATAGTTACCTTTGCGTGCAAAAGCAAAATCTTGGCGCGGCTTACCTGGCCACCACCACCATCACCAGCAACGTCACCGCCGCCAGCAGCGTGCACAGCGCCACCGGACCCGAGACCGGGGTTCACCAGGCGCTGATACTGCACCGCAAAGATGTAGGCGTTGGCGCCGGTCGGCATCGCCGCGAACAGCACGACCACGCCTGTCACGATCGGCGGCAGGTTCAACAGCTTTGCGAGCACGAACGCGACCGCCGGCATCGCCAGCAGCTTGAGCGCGCTCATCGCGGCGACGCTTCTCATCTCGCCCTTTAACCTCGAACCGAAACAGCGTGATGCCGAGCACGATCAGCGCGGCCGGCGAGCCCGCCTGCGCAGTCTGGAGCGGCGCGGGTCTGTGTTGGTCTTCGGAAGCTGCGTTTTACCGCTGGAGATATCGGGCAGAGAATCTGGCGAGTGACTCCGTTGGAGATACCCGTTCTGGAGGGGATATTCGCCTGTAGGTCGTCAGCGAACGAGAGTTCGTTCCAGGTCTTGGCCAGATCGTGGGCGCGACGCTCGAGGTCTTTGGCGGCAACCAGGACGCCCGTTCCGACGACATCGATGGCCGCAGTGATACCTGCGGTCCGAACATCGCGGATTGCTTTCTGGCGCCAGGGCTTCCTGACCACGAGCGCCGTGAGGCCCGCAACGACGAGCGCAAGCAGCGGAAATAGCATTGCGATGATCGGGTTGGTCTGGCTCATTCCAGGCCTCCGAGGGGCAGCAAAATGTAGGCCACGCCTGCCAGAATGCAAATCCCGCCAATGCCATAGACCAGACCGACGTCAGTGTTTGCCGGCAGCACGCCGAACAGGAATTGGGCGGCTCGGACGAACAGGCCGGCGGTCAGAACGGCGGTGGCGAGGGTATTAAACCAGTTGGCCGTGAGCTTCAGGCGCTCGTTCTGGATCTCTTCCGGCGTCACGTTTCGCCCTCCAATTCCGGATCGTAGGTCGTCCTTATAGAGCTGCTCGCGTTCCGCTGGCGAGTCGTCGAAATGGGTCTCAACTAGATCAATCCGAGACACGTGGACGCTCTCGCGCATCTGCGTGTCGTAATTTATCCCATGACAAACGTGTTTTTGGACAAGGACCGGCGTCGTCACCTCACGCCCGTTACCACCATCACCACCACCGGCAACGTCACCGCCGCCAGCAGCGTCCCCAGCGCCACCGCGCCCGACACCGGGTTCACCAGGCGCTGATATTGAACCGCAAAGATGTAGGCGTTGGCGCCGGTCGGCATCGCCGCGAACAGCACGACGACGCCTGTCACGATCGGCGGCAGGTTCAACAGCTTTGCCAGCACGAACGCCAGCGCCGGCATCGCCAGCAGCTTGAGCGCGCTCATCACGACGACGCTTCTCATCTCGCCCTTCACCTCGAAGCGAAACAGATTGATGCCGAGCGCAATCAGCGCGGCCGGCGAACCCGCCTGCGCGAGCAGCTCGATCGTCTTGTCGACGACGGGGTTGAGGCCGAGGCCCGTGAAACGCCAGACGACACCGAAGCCGATCGCGAGCATCAGCGGATTGCGCGCGAGATCCGCAAGCACGGGGGCGATCACCGACAGCGCCGAGCCCGTCCGCTTGCGGCTGACAAGCTCCATCTGCAAAATGCCGCAGAGCCAGAGCAGCGGCGTGTTCACCGACAGGATCAGCGCCATCGGGCCGGCGGCCTCGTTGCCCAGCGCCGAGAGCGTCAGCGGAATGCCGAGCATGACGATGTTGCCGTAGACCGAGCCGATCGCGAACACGACCCCGTCCTCGCGGTCCTCGCGCCGTTCGCGCAAGACCGCCGAAATCGTCAGCGCCGCAATCCAAATGAGCGCGAGCGCACCGTAATAGGCGCCCCACATCCGCCAGGGGCTGACATCGGGGAATTCCGAGATGACGATGGTGCGGAACAGCAGCGCGGGGATCGCGATGCTGAAGGCGAATTCGGAGATGCCCTTGTGCGCGGTCTCGGAGACGAAGCGAAACAGCACCGCCGCATAGCCGGCCGCGATCAGGGCGAACACCGGCGCGACGATCAAAACGGTGGCCATGCGGTCCTCCCCTCACGGGGAGACAGGCCGACCACCCCACGCGCTTGTCGATGATGCCATCATGCCGGTGTTTTGCCCGACGTGTCAAAGGAAATTCGTAAAATCCGCAGGCGCGGGAAGGTTCGCAAGGCCGCCAGGGCCCTGGCTACGGTGCATGGGGTTGTTTTCGCGTTTTGACCGGAGGGGGCGCCCCACCCACCGCCATCATCCCCCGCGAAAGCAGGGATCCAGTACGCCGCGGCTTATCGAGGAACTACGGGGGCCTCTGGAATACTGGGCCACCCGTTCAAGGCGGGGTGGCGACAGCGGAGAAGACGGCAGGCCACCCGCCTGTTGCCCGGAGCGCACAGCTGCCCGTATTCGCCCCGGCCCTCGTTGCCAACCAACGCCCGTTCACCCACTATTCTCCCGACTCGCATTTTGGGAGGATCGATGCCGGCGTTTCGCTTGAAGACATCCTTGGCTGCGGCAACCTTTGGGATTGCCCTGGCCGTTCTGGTCCAGCCGGGCACGGGCTTCGCCTACACGCCCGAGCAGCAGCAGGCCTGCACGCCGGATGCGATGAACCTGTGTGGCGAGTTCGTTCCGAACGTCGATGCCATCACCGCCTGCATGATCCGGAAGAAGGCGCAGCTGTCGCCGCAATGCGCGATGTTCTTCCGGCGGGGGCCGGAGCCGGTCGCGGGTGCACCGACCAACATCAAGCCCGTCGTCGCCAAGAAGACCAAGCCGAAGGCCAGGAAGAAAAAGACCAACGACGGCTAGCGAGGCGCGTTCCCTTCGCGAAACTCTCGAGCCCCTCGCGTCAAAATGACGCGAGGCCGCACCAGCCACGCGACAGCCACCGGACTCGTTTTGTTCGCGTCCCTCGCGCGCGAACCTGCAGCAATTGCCGTTGCGTTCGATGGCAAAGACCAGCGCGAGAGTATGCCCGGTGAGGTTGCAGGCCCGCCTTTCCCGCGTGATTGCCTCAAAACGCACATTGCCTGCGTGAACGGCGATTCATGACGGTTCGTTTCCGTCGTCGCGCGGCGCAGTGTGACTCAAAAGCCAACACGCCTTGTTATTTCGTGGCTGTAACGCCACCGCCGACAAATTTTTCTTTCACGAATCAGCGCGGTGATTCATTTTCGCCATCTGGGGTCAATCTGGAGGCCAGAGGTATGAACGTTATTGTTTTTGCATCGCGTAAAGGCGGCTCGGGCAAGAGTACCCTGGCCGCACATCTCGCCGCGCAGATCAAGGCGACGAAGCCTATTCTGCTCGTCGATGCGGATCCGCAGGGCTCGCTCACGCTGTGGCACAAGTTGCGTGGCACCAACGAACCGCCGATCAAGTCGGCGGTGAACTCCGTCAGCGGCATCGTCTCGGCTGCCAAGCGCGACGGCTATGAATGGGTGTTGATCGACACGCCGCCGAACCTGTCGGCCGTGGTCGACGACGCCATCAAGAACGCGACCATGGTGGTCATTCCGGCGCGGCCTGGCGTGTTCGACGTCAACGCGGTGCAGGAAACCATCCAGATGTGCCGCGCGGCGCGCAAGCCCTATGCGGTCGTGCTCAACGGTGCACCGGCGCGTCGCGACGAATCCGAAAGCCCGATCGTCACGATTGCCCGCGAGGCGCTGGCGAAATTCCGCGCTCCGGTGTGGGGCGGTCAGATCACCAATCGTTCCGATTTGTTGATGGCACTCAGCCACGGTGAAGGCGCGCGTGAGTATCAGGCCGAGAGCCGTGCTGCTCAGGAAATTGCAAGGCTGTGGGCGGCGATCGAGCGTTCAGTGAAAGCTATTCGCGGCACGGTGTCGGCTTCCGGCGCAATGCACAAGCAGGCGGCATAATTTCATCAATCATTTCCCCGGACAAAAAACGCGCGGATGTCCGCGCGTTTTGCGTTTCAGGGACTGATGGTGAAGTTACGCCACCATCAGCATGTAGAACACGATGACCGGCGACAGCGTCAGGATCACCGACCAGATGCCGACGGCCCAGAGGATGTCCTCGGTGGAAAAACCCTGCTGTCCGGCGTCGTCAAAGCCCTGCTGTCCGGCGCCGTAATGCGACGCCGCATCATTCTGATTGTTCAAGTTCGCCCCCGCGATTTCTTCGCTTATGAGGTGAACGATACGGGGGATGTTTTAAGATTCCGGCTCGCAACTCCGCTCGCATTTTGAGCGCATTTGTGACCTCGGCTTAACCATGCAAGCGGTCTCTCGTCATCAGGCTAGCCAAACCCGAAACAGCAGCACCGGCATCAGGCCGAGCATCACGGCCCAGAAGCCGAACGACGACACCACCAGAATTCCCTGCAAGAGATCGGCGGGCGCGAAGATTTCAGCCGCCGTCGGGCGAGCACGTTGCCCCATGGTCGTTCCCCTGTTTGAAGACTTTGCGGCGGAACGATAGGCGCCCTTGCGTAAACGAGGCGTGGATGCGCCATGCGGCGGATGCGAAGGCCGTTCGCGCCGCGTTAACCACGGGCACGCTCTTTCACGCCCTCTCCCCGCGAACAGCGGGGAGATGCGACAGGAGGAGCTACGCCGCGATTTTCATTCGCCGCTCGATCTCGCGATCAAGTTGGGCTGCGAGCTCGCTGCTCACCTCCACCATCGGCAGGCGTACCTCGGGGCTGTCGATCAGGCCGCATCGCCACAGCCAGTACTTCGCCGGCGCCGGGCTCGGCTCGGCGAACAGCAGGCGCGTCAGCTCCGCGACCTCCTGCCAGCGCGTCAGCGCCGCATCCTGGTTGCCGTGCTTCAGCTCGGCATGGATGGCCGCGAATGTCGCGGTCTCGAGATGGGCAGACAGCAGAATGCCGCCGTCGGCGCCGTCACAGAGCGCCTCGAAATAATTCGCGTCCTCGCCGGTGAGCACGCGAAAGCCCGCCGGCCTGTCGCGCAGCAGCGCGATCGACTGCTCGCGGCTTGCGCCGCAATCCTTCAGCCCGACGATGTTGGGATGCTCGGCGAGCCGCAGCAGGGTCTGGTTGGTGATGCCGACGGCGCAGCGATAAGGAATGTTGTAGAGCGCGAGCGGCCAGGCGGCGTGATCGGCCAGCGCCTCGAAATGCGCGAGGATTCCGCGCTGCGACGGCCGCACGTAATAGGGGCTCGCAATCAGGTAACCGTCGATCGGCCAGTCCGCGGTCTCGTCGAGGCGGTCCTTCAGCCGCGACGTATCCGCGCCGGAGAGGCCGAGGCAAATCGGCACAGTGCGGCGGCCGGCCGCCATCTCGTCGCGGACGATGGCGACGAGGCGTTCGAGCTCGGCGTCACGCAGCGTCATGCCTTCGCCGGAGGTTGCCCCCAGGATGAAGCCGTCGACTGCCTGTGTGCAGTAGTGCCGCGTCAGCCGCCGCAGCGACGTCTCGTCGAGACGACTGTTCCGAAACGGCGTCACCAGCGGCAGCCACAGCCCGTGCATGTGTGTTTGCAGATCAGTCATGTTTCTTCTCCTTCTCTGAAAAAAAACCTGAGACGGAGGGCACATGAAAAAACCCCGTCCAGGCGGCGGGGTTTTCGGGACTTGTTGCGATGACGAAGCGTGTCTAGCGCGCGCAAAAATCCGAGGCCCCGGGATGGGGACCTTTTTTCGAGACGATGGCGCACGACTTCGTGATCATTGGCAAATGATGCTGGGTATGCCCAAAACTGTCAATACACGCGGAGGGCGAATACCGAATTGGACGGAAAAAAAGCCGGGCTCAAGAGAGCCCGGCTTAAGGTATTGGCCACGTGAGGCCGACACAATCACCTTCCAAGAGGGATTACTGAACTCCCGCGCCACTGGAGGAGGGGGACAAATGCGCAACGCGAAGGCTCAGCGTAGAAACATTATGGGCTTGACCCGCGCCATGCAGCAAGCGTCCAAGCCGCATGTCAGACATGCGGAAATCAGGAAGGCCAGCGCTGCGCCTTGCTCACCACGAAGTCGCGGAACACTTGCACACGCGCGACGGTCTTCAGCTCTTCCGGATAGACGAAATACGTATCGAGCTGGATCGAATCCGATTCGCCGAACAGTTGTACGAGACGACTCTGTTCTTCGATCAGATAATCCGGAAGCGCCGCGATGCCGAGGCCCTGCTGGCAGGCGCGGACGAGGCCGAGGATGTTGTTCACCCTGAAATAGGCCTCGCGCGGACCCGAGCCGTTGCGGCCGGCTTCGACCAGCCAGTTGCGGTTCTGCAGGTGCGGCGCGAAGTTGCCGTCGGCGAGCGTGATGATGCGGTGGGAGTCGAGCTCCTCCAGCGTCCGCGGCGTGCCGAAGCGCTTGATGTAGTCCGGCGAGCAATAGGCGTGGAAGCCCATCGCGAAAAGCTTGCGCTGGATCAGATCCGGCTGCGTCGGCTTGCGGGTGCGGATCGCGACGTCGGCCTCGCGCATCGACAGGTCGAGCTCCTCGTCGGTAACGATCAGCGAGATCCGGATCTCCGGATAGAGCGCGGTGAATTCACCGAGCCGCGGGATCAGCCAGTTGATGCCGACGCCGGGCGTGGTGGTGATCTTGAGATCGCCGCTCGGCCGCTCGCGGCTGTCGGTCAGTTTCGCGCGCGCTGCCTGGAGCTGCATGAACACGTCATGCGCGGTGCGGAATAGCAGGTCGCCTTGCTCGGTGAGAATCAGCCCGCGGGCGTGGCGGTGGAACAGCGAGACCGAGAGCTCCTGCTCCAGCGCCGAGACCTGGCGAGAGACCGCCGATTGCGACAGGCCGAGCTGCTCGCCCGCATGCGTGAAGCTGCCCGCTTCCGCCGCCGCGTGAAACACCTTCAGCTTGTCCCAGTCCATGTCCGTAAATCCGTCGCGTGTTCGAGGCATGATCGTTATTCCGCTGCCGCGCGCTCGCTGGCGCGCAGGGCCAAGAATCGTTCGGCCTCGAGCGCTGCCATGCAGCCCAGGCCTGCGGCCGTCACGGCCTGGCGGTAGGTCTCGTCGGCGACGTCGCCGGCGGCAAACAGGCCGGCCACCGAGGTCGCAGTCGAGTTCGGGGCGACCTCGACATAGCCCGACGATTTCAGCTTGATCTGGTCTTTCACGAGCTCAGTCGCCGGCGCGTGGCCGATGGCGACGAAGACACCGTCGGTCGGCAAATCGGTCAGGGCGCCGGTCTTGACGTTCTTTAATCGCACATGAGTGACCTTGTTCGGGTTCTCGGTTCCGCAGATCTCGTTGACGGCTGAGTCCCAGACCACCTTGATCTTCGGGTGCTTGAACAGACGCTCCTGCAGGATGCGCTCGGCGCGGAAGTGGTCGCGGCGATGCACGATGGTGACCTGCGAGGCATGGTTGGTGAGGTACAGGGCTTCCTCGACCGCGGTATTGCCGCCGCCGACCACCACGACTTGCTTGTTGCGGTAGAAAAAGCCGTCGCAGGTGGCGCAGGCCGATACGCCGCCGCCCTGGAATTTCGTCTCGGAGGGCAGGCCGAGCCAGCGCGCTTGCGCACCTGTGGCGAGGATCACGGTTTCGGCGAGGTAGACGTCACCCGAGTCGCAGGTGAGGCGGAACGGGCGCTGGCCGGTCTCCAGCTTGGTGACCAGGTCGGTGACGATCTTGGTGCCGACATGGACCGCCTGCTTCTCCATCTGTTCCATCAGCCAAGGGCCTTGGATCACGTCGGCGAAGCCCGGATAGTTCTCGACGTCGGTGGTGATGGTGAGCTGGCCGCCGGCCTGCATGCCCTGGATCAGGATCGGCTCGAGCATCGCGCGCGCCGCGTAGATCGCCGCGGTGTAGCCGGCGGGCCCTGAGCCGATGATGACGACCTTTGCATGAACAGGAGCGGACATTTCGACGGACGCCTTTCACGGGGGATTTGCAGCGCGGGCGCGGAACGTGCCGGGAGGCCTCACGGAGGCGCTGAAATATCAGAGCTAATCTAAGCCTTCTGGTGAGCTATGCAAGAATTGCATTCCCAATCGGCGGATTTTTCCAACAAGGAACAAAAGTCGGCTGGGGTGAACGCGCAATAAAATTGCGCAAGCGGGCGTGACTGGGCTATGAGGATTGCATCAGACCACCCGATACCGCCATAAAGGCCAGGAGTTCCAATCACGTGTCGCGGAACCTTGACGAGATCGACCTGAAAATTCTCACCGAGATCCAGGCCGACGGTCGAATCACCAATGTCGAGCTTGCCAAACGGGTCGGTATTTCGCCCCCGCCGTGCCTGCGCCGGGTCCGGGCGCTCGAAGAGGAGGGCTACATCCACGGCTACCGCGGGCTTCTGGATGCACGAAAGCTCGGCTTCGACGTCACGGTGTTCGCTGCCGTGCACCTCTCCAGCCAGGCGGAAGCGGATTTGCGCGCCTTCGAGGAGTTCGTCCGCGCCGAGCCGCTGGTTCGGGAATGCTGGATGCTGTCCGGCGAGGTCGATTTCATCCTGAAATGCGTGGCGCCGGACATGGCGACCTTCCAGGATTTCGTCACCCATCTGACCGCCGCGCCCCACGTGCGCAACGTCCGGACGTCGCTGGTGCTGCACAACTCAAAATACGAGGCGGCCGTGCCGCTGGATGTAAAGGGAAGAAGATAGCAACGGCAACGCAAAAACAAAAAGGCCGCGCAAATCGCGCGGCCTCTTCTAACTTCAGCGGCAAATCCTTACCGCCACTCCACCTTGGTGATTTCATACGCCTTGGCGCCACCGGGTGCGTTGACCTCGACGGTCGAACCCTTCTTCTTGCCGATCAGTGCGCGCGCCAGCGGCGAGGTGATGGAGATACGGCCCTTCTTGGCGTCGGCCTCGACCTCGCCGACGATCTGCCACACCGCCTTCTTCTCGGTGTCCTCATCGACCAAGGTCACGGTGGCGCCGAACTTGATGGTGTCGCCGGAGAGTTTGGAGATGTCGATAATGTCGGCGCGCGCGAGCTTGTCCTCGAGCTCGGCGATGCGGCCCTCATTGTGGGACTGCTCTTCCTTCGCAGCATGATATTCCGCGTTCTCCGACAGGTCGCCGTGCGAGCGCGCCTCGGCGATATGCTCGATGATGCGCGGACGGTCCTCGGACTGGCGCTTCTTCAATTCTTCCCCGAGCGCGGCAAAGCCGCCCGCTGTCATCGGAACCTTTTCCATCTTCTCTCTCGTCCTTCGATCGTGCGCCCCCAAAACGCGGATGGGCGCCCGCAACCTTGATTCGTCGGTCTTTCCGACGCTCGACGCCTGAGCGGCCGGACGTCGACAGATATGGGCTTGGCAACGGAACAGAACTGTCACATGATCGGACAGTTCCTCCGGCCAATGTGGCTTCATCGCCAGTCACTTAGCGGAGGCTGGGCCGTCGCTAATGATCAGGTCTCTGAAAAGTAGCTCTGTAAGGTCCGAACCTCAAGGTCCCCGCCCAGATAGGCCCTGATGCCCTGTGCGGCGGCCACCGCCCCGGAAAGAGTGGTGTAATACGGCACTTTATGCAAGAGGGCCGCGCGCCGCAGCGATCGGCTGTCGGCCAGCGCCTGCGGGCCTTCGGTGGTATTGAAGACCAGCTGGACGTCGCCGTTGGTGATGGCGTCGACGATATGCGGCCGGCCCTCCAGCACCTTGTTCACCTTCTCGGTCGGGATGCCTTCGTCGGTCAGGAAGCGCGCCGTGCCCGACGTCGCCAGCACCTTGAAGCCGAGTGAATGCAATTCGCGAACGGCTTCGGCGATTCGGGTCTTGTCGCTTTCGCGCACCGAGACGAACACCGTGCCCTTGCGCGGCACCCGCGTGCCGCCACCGAGCTGGCTCTTGGCAAAAGCAACTGCAAAGGAGCGATCGATGCCCATGACCTCGCCGGTCGAGCGCATCTCGGGACCGAGCACCGTGTCGACGCCGGGGAAGCGGGCGAACGGAAACACCGATTCCTTCACGCCGACATGCTTGAAGTCCGCCTTCTTCAATTTGAAATCGGCAAGCTTCTCGCCGGCCATGACGCGCGCCGCGATCTTCGCGACCGGCGTGCCGACCACCTTGGCGACGAACGGCACCGTGCGTGAGGCGCGCGGATTGACTTCGAGTACATAGATATCGCCATCCTTGATGGCATATTGCACGTTCATCAGGCCGACGACGTCGAGGCCGAGCGCCAGCTCGCGCGTCTGCCGCTCCAGTTCCTCGATCATTTTGGCATCGAGCGAGTGTGGCGGCAGCGAGCAGGCGCTATCGCCGGAATGGATCCCGGCTTCCTCGATGTGCTCCATGATGCCGACGATGAAGGTGTCCTTGCCGTCGCAGAGGCAGTCGACGTCGATCTCGGTCGCGTCGGACAGATAGCGGTCGAACAGCAGCGGGTTCTTGCCGAGCACGGTGTTGATCTGCCCGGTCTTGTCGTTCGGATAGCGCGCCTTGACGTCGGCCGGCACCAATTCCGGCAGCGTGCCGAGCAGGTAATCGCTGAGCTGGTTTTCCTCGCGGATGATCTGCATGGCGCGACCGCCGAGCACGTAGGATGGACGCACCACCAGCGGCAGGCCGAGATCGGTGGCGACGAGGCGGGCCTGCTCGACCGAGTAGGCAATGCCGTTCTTCGGCTGCTTCAGGCGGAGCTTGTCGAGCACGCGCTTGAAGCGGTCGCGGTCCTCGGCGAGGTCGATCGCATCGGGCGAGGTGCCGAGGATCGGCACTTCGGCGGCTTCCAGCGCACGCGCGAGCTTGAGCGGAGTCTGGCCGCCGAACTGCACGATCACGCCATGCAGCGTGCCGTTGCTGCGCTCCTTGGCGATGATCTCCAGCACGTCCTCGGCGGTGAGCGGCTCGAAATAGAGCCGGTCTGCGGTGTCGTAGTCGGTCGACACCGTTTCCGGGTTGCAGTTGACCATGATGGATTCATAGCCGGCATCATGCAGGGCGAAGCAGGCGTGACAGCAGCAATAGTCGAACTCGATGCCCTGGCCGATGCGGTTCGGGCCGCCGCCGAGGATGATGACCTTCTTCTTGTCCGAGGGCGCGCTCTCGTCCGCGGGCGCGCCTGCGAACGGCGCCTCATAGGTCGAGTACATGTAGGCCGTGGGTGAAGCGAATTCGGCGGCGCAGGTATCGATGCGCTTGTAGACCGGACGGACGGCGAGGGCGTGGCGCTTGGCTGTCACCTCCGCCTCAGTTGTTTCCGCGAGCACCGCGAGCCGCGCGTCGGAGAAGCCCATGGTCTTGAGCGAGCGCATGCCGAAGGCGTTGCCCGGAAGGCCGTTCTTGCGAACCTTCTCCTCTATGTCGACGATGCCACGCATCTCGCTGAGGAACCATGGATCGATCTTGCAGGAGTTGAAGATCTCCTCGTTGGACCAGCCGAGCCGCATCGCCTGCGCGACCTGCAACAGGCGATTCGGCGTCGGTGTTCCGAGCGCGGCGCGGATCGCGTTTTTGTCGTCGCCGTGGCCGAGGCCCTCGATCTCGATTTCGTCGAGGCCGGTTAACCCCGTCTCGAGCCCGCGTAGCGCCTTCTGAAGGCTCTCCTGGAAGGTGCGGCCGATCGCCATGACCTCGCCGACCGACTTCATCGACGTCGTCAGCGTAGTGGAAGCCCCGGGGAATTTCTCGAAAGCGAAACGCGGGATCTTGGTCACCACGTAATCGATCGTCGGCTCGAACGAGGCCGGCGTGGCGCCCCCTGTGATGTCGTTGGCGATCTCGTCCAGCGTGTAGCCGACCGCGAGCTTGGCCGCGACCTTGGCGATCGGGAAGCCCGTCGCCTTGGAAGCCAGCGCAGAGGAGCGCGACACACGCGGGTTCATCTCGATCACGACCATGCGGCCGTCTTCCGGATTGACGCCGAACTGCACGTTCGAGCCGCCGGTCTCGACGCCGATCTCGCGCAGCACCGCCAGCGAGGCGTCGCGCATGATCTGGTATTCCTTGTCCGTCAGTGTCAGCGCCGGAGCAACCGTGATGGAGTCGCCAGTGTGCACGCCCATCGGATCGAAATTCTCGATCGAGCAGACGATGATGCAATTGTCCTTCTTGTCGCGCACCACCTCCATCTCGAACTCTTTCCAGCCGAGCACGGATTCCTCGATCAGGACTTCGTTGGTGGGGGACGCGTCAAGGCCTCGCTCGATGATGTCGAGGAACTCTTCCTTGTTGTAGGCGATGCCGCCGCCGGTGCCGCCCATGGTGAAGGAGGGGCGGATGATCGCGGGCAGTCCGATCTCGGACAGCGCCATCAGCGCCTGTCCCAGCGCATATTCCTGATAGCGCTTGCGACGATCGCTCTCGCCCAGCGTCCACTGCCGATCGTGCTCTTCAAGCGCAGCCCCCGAGAGCTTCTCGCGTTCGGCCTGGCGTTTGTCGCGGAAGGACTTCTTCAGGGCGGAGGCGTTGGCAAGCCGCGACTTCGGCGTCTCAAGCCCGATCTTGGTCATGGCCTCGCGGAACAGCTGGCGGTCCTCGGCCTTGTCGATCGCGTCGGCGGTGGCGCCGATCATCTCGACGTCGAACTTGTCGAGCGTGCCCTGCTGACGCAGCGACAGCGCGCAGTTCAGCGCGGTCTGTCCGCCCATGGTCGGCAGCAGCGCGAAGCCGCCGGGAACGACGTGACGTTCCTTCTCGATGATCTTGGCGACGATCTCGGGCGTGATCGGTTCGATATAGGTCGCATCGGCCAATTCCGGGTCGGTCATGATCGTGGCCGGGTTGGAATTGACGAGGACGATGCGATAGCCCTCTTCCTTCAGCGTCTTCACCGCCTGCGTGCCCGAATAATCGAACTCGCAGGCTTGGCCGATCACGATGGGGCCGGCGCCGATGATCAGGATGGTGGTGATGTCTGTACGTTTGGGCATCAACTCTCGCCGAAGTGGAATTTGGGCACAAAAAAAGGGCGCGCGGCTGCGCGTCCCTGTGGCCGAGAGCGCGTTGGTCTCCCTCGCGCGCGGGTGGGTCTTAGACCAGTTTTCGGGGCGGCGAAACCCCGAAAAACGCCCCATCAACCGGCAATTTTGACGGATTTCGGCCGCGCCTGCCAGCCACGGGCGAGGTGTACCAGAAGCGAGGCCGCAACGCTCGATCCGCCGATCCAGCCGAGGTCGTTGGGCGAGAGGGCGGCCAGCACCGCGCCGCCCAGGGCGCCGCCGATGGCGAAGCCGAGATACATCGCGGAGGCGTTGAGCGAGAGCGCGATCATCGAGGCCTGCGGTTCGATCCGGATGATGCTGGCGACCTGGGCCGGATAGAACGCCCAGCCCGAGATACCCCAGAGGAAAATCGTGCCCAGCACCGCGTAATGCGCCTGCCCCGGCAAAAGCTTCAGGACCAGCGAATGCAGAATCAATGCGGTCGCCATGCCGGCAAGCCCGAGTGCTGCGGTGGTCGTCGTGCCCAGCCGGTCGGCCAAGACGCCGCCGAGCATGTTCCCGATCGCGGCTGCGCCGCCGAACACCAGCAGCGCCAGGCTGATCTGCGAGGCGTCGAAGCCGAGGCCGCGCAACGGCACCGCGAAATAGGTGAACACGGTGAAGCCGCCGAGCGCCCATAAAATCGTGATCACAAGCGCGATCAGGACATTGCTGTGACGGGCCACCGCCAGCCTTTCGCCGAGCGAGGCCGTGTTGCGCGGCAAGCCGCGGGGCAGGCCGAGCAGCAGGGCGGCGAGCGCCACCGCGCTGATGACAGCGACCATCGCAAAAGTCGCGCGCCAGCCGAACAGGCTGCCGACGAGATTGCCGAGGGGAACGCCAATGACGGTCGCAACCGTGAGGCCCGAGGTGACCAGCGCCACGACCCGGCCGCGCCGTTCGGGCGAGGCGACCGCCACGGAAACGGCGAGCGCCGTCGGCATGCAAAGCCCAGAGCCGAGGGCCATCAGCATGCGCGAGGCCAGCAGCAGGGCATAGCTGGATGCGACCACCGCCGCGAGATTTCCGGCGATGAAGGTCGACAGCGCCAGTGCCAGCACCGTGCGGCGGTCGATGTTGTTCAGCGCGACCGCCAGGATCGGCGAGCCTACGGCGTAGGTGAGGGCGTAGGCGGTGACCAATTGGCCGGCGGCCGGGACCGAAATCGAGAGATCGTTGGCGATTGCTGGTAAAAGCCCTGCGATCACAAAGCCTTCGGTGCCGATCGCGAAGGCCGCCAAGGCCAGCCAGAATACGCTCATTGGAGCCGATTCCTATGTTCAATGTTTATTGAACTATTAAACGCGGCGACTTGGGAGTCAATTGGTTCAAGAACTATTGAACATTGTGCCTGCATCGCTATGATTCCCGGGCCATGAGCCGCACACCTCTCCACCCCGCCCGCGAGCAGATCGAACTGCCGATGGTTCTGGATTGCCTCAGCGATCCGATCCGATTGGCGATCGTGTACCAACTCGCCCAGCAGGAACGTGTCGGCAGCGAACTCCGCTGCGGCGACTTCAATGGGCTCAGCGGCAAGTCGAATCTCGCCTATCATTTCGCCAAGCTGCGCGAATGCGGCCTGATGCTGACGCGTGTGGCAGGCACCAACCGGTTCATGCGGCTGCGCCGCGAGGATCTGGACGCGCGGTTTCCCGGCCTGCTCGATGCCGTGCTCAACTCCGCGGCCAAGGAGGCGGACAGGCTTCAGCTTATCGCCGAGTGCGATGTGGTTGAGACGGATTGAGGTTTGAGCGGGCAGTCCGTCTTCGCTTGCGCTTCGCTCCAGCTTCGCCGGACACGCTTCGCCCCTCTCGGGTCTTGCGTGGCTGCGCCACGCGTAGCCCGTAGGGCGAAGCGTGGAGACCCGGCCTGGATTTGAACCAGGATGAAGAGCGATGCACTGCTCTCGCGTAGACGCTTCCGCCACCGGGCCGCCGCGATCATTGCCGATCGGGCTGCGACAAGCCACCTCAGCCAATTGTTAAGATTAACGGACCCCGGGAGCTCAACGGACGAGAGGCGGCCGGGCGATGAAGGTCATGCGCCATCGGTTATGGCCGATATTGGTGTTGGCGCGCTGTGCCGCGAACCCGGCCGCTTTTAGCTTGGCCGAGATCTCGTCCTCGCTGTAGCGCTTGAGCCCGATACGCGCGCGCAGCTGACGGTAATCTGACAGCGCGGTGCTGATCAGTCCGACCAGCGCGTCCTTCAGGAAGCCGTGGCGCAGGCCCAGGGAGAGCAGCGCCGTCACATCCCGGCCCATGCCGACATGGGGTTGGAGGATGTCGCCGAGCACCAGCTTGCCGGACGGCTTCAGGATGCGCCTGACATTGATGAGCGCCGCATCGAGTTCCTCCGCCGTCATGTATTGCGCGACCGAGTTCATCACGACGAGGTCGATCGACTGGTCCTGCATCGTGCGGACGTCGTCGAGCGAGCGGACGCGGATCTTGGTGTTGGGCGCAAACCGCGCAATGAGCCGACCGCGCACACCGGGCGCGGGCTCGGCCAGGATCAACTTGCCGCAGGCATCTGCCACCTGGCTAGCCGACAGCGCCTCGCCGCAGGCATAGTCCAGCACGGTCGCCTCGGGCGAGGTGATGTAGCCGATGATGTCCCGCGCGATGATCTGGAAGTGCAAATCGCGATGCAGCTTGCTGACATAGATCGTATGCGTCGAGTCGTAATAGTCGATCCAATCGTCCATGATATCCCGCCCGGCGGTTCCTACCCAGGAACCGCGCTGCCCGCCTTGCGTTAGGGGTGCGACGGCGCGCCGTCAATGTCCGCGTCCTAACAGGAAGGTTTCCCGTGAGCAAAGCCCCCAGCAAGGTCTCGCCCGATCTCGACACCCCCACCGATCTGTCGCCCCAGGCGACCAAGAAGGTCTCGGAGGCGCTCAACGTGCTTTTGGCCGATGCCTTCGCGCTTTATCTCAAGACGAAGAATTTCCACTGGCATATCAGCGGCCGGCATTTCCGCGATTATCATCTGCTGCTCGACGAGCAGTCGGACCAGATCTTCGCCACCACCGACCAGCTCGCCGAGCGCGTCCGCAAGATCGGCGGTACGACGCTGAAGTCGATCGGCCAGGTCGCCAAGCTTCAGACCATCAAGGACAATGACGAGGACTACGTCCCGCCGCGCGAGATGCTGCGCGAGCTGATGCAGGACAACAAGCACGTGGCGGCTGCGATGCGCAAAGCGCACGAGGTCTGCGACGACGCCGGCGACGTCGCCAGCGCCAGCATCCTCGAGGTCTTCATCGACGAGACCGAGCGCCGGACCTGGTTCCTATTCGAAGCGACGCGGCAGGAAGGTGGCAATGAGGCGTAGGGCTTAAGGCGCGCTGCCGTAGGGTGGGTTAGCGAAGCGTAACCCACCAACCCTGCCGACGCGGAAATTGCCGACGCGGAATTAAAGAGGTGGGTTACGCCAGCAGATGCGCTTCGCGCATCTGCTGGGCTAACCCATCCTACGATGCCGTGCCGTGCCGTGCCGCTACCGCCACAGCCGCATCAACGCGCCGTGTTTGCCCGTCACCGGATCGGCCGGCGGCAGCGCGACTTTAGGAATCGTCTGCAACGCCTTGGCGTGGTTCTCCGGCGTCGCCCGCGCGATCTCCATCTTGCTTCCCGGCGGATAGGCGCCGATCACGCAGAAATCGTCGCTTGCTTCGATGCACTGATGCCCGGTGCCGGCGGGCAGGATCGCGACGTCGCCGGCCTTGATCTCAAGCTCCTGGCCGTGATCACCGCCAAAGCGAACGCGGGCATGGCCGCGCGCGACGCCGAGCACCTCATGCACCGTGGCGTGGTAGTGCAGGTAATCGTAGATGCCGTTGCGCCAGGTGCCGCCCCAATTGTTCGTTTCGAACAGGTTTTCGATGGTCTGCTCCGGCTGCTTTGGATCGAGCTGCACTGCGGCCTGGTAGACCAGGAAGGGGAGGATGTTGTTCGGCACGAGCCCGTCATCCTCAAAGACGATGGCGAGCGGTTCGGCATAGTCGCGGACGACGGACATGGCTGGGCTCCTGCGAAAGCCTGATGATCGTTAACGAAAGGCGTGAGACGCTGTTCCTTCCAACGAAAATGCCCGGGACCAGGCCCGGGCATGATGTCGTCCTAACGATTGCGAAGCATCGCAGCTTACGCGCTCTTCTTCTGCCGCATCAGATCGGCAAAGCGCTGGAACAGATAGTGGGAGTCGCGCGGGCCCGGTGAGGCCTCGGGATGGTACTGCACCGAGAACACCGGCTTGCCGTCGAGCTGGATGCCGCAATTTGAGCCGTCGAACAGCGAGATGTGGGTCTGGGTCGCGCCCTTCGGCAGCGTCGTCTCGTCCACGGCAAAACCGTGGTTCATCGAGGTGATCTCGACCTTGCCGGTGGTCTCGTCCTTCACGGGATGATTGGCGCCGTGATGGCCCTGATGCATCTTCCTGGTCTTGGCGCCGACGGCGAGGCCGAGCATCTGGTGACCGAGGCAGATGCCGAAGGTCGGCGTGCCCGACTGGATCACCTTCTGAATCACCGGCACCGCATATTTGCCGGTCGCGGCCGGATCGCCCGGACCGTTGGATAGGAACACGCCGTCCGGCTTCATCGCCAGAATGTCTTCAGATGACGTCGTCGCCGGCACCACCGTCACCTTGCAGCCGACGCCGGCGAGCAGGCGCAAAATGTTGCGCTTGATGCCGTAGTCGATCGCAACGACGTTGAATTCCGGATTCTCCTGCCGGCCGAAACCCTTGTCCCACAGCCAGGGCGTCTCGTCCCAGGTGAAGCGCTGGCCGGAGGTGACCATCGGCACGAGGTCCATGCCCTCGAGGCCGGGCCATTCGCGCGCTTCTTCCTTCAGGCCATGCAAATCGAACTCGCCGTCCTTGGCGTGCGCGATCACCGCGTTGGGCATGCCCTTGCCGCGGATCAGCGCGGTCAGTGCGCGGGTGTCGATGCCGGAGAGGCCGATGATGCCGCGGGCCTTCAGCCACTGGTCGAGGTGCTTGGTGGCGCGGTAGTTGGAGGGATCGGTGATGGCGGTGCGCAGGATCACGCCGCGCGCGCCAGGCGTCGCGGCCATGTTCACCGTCTCGATGTCTTCCTCATTGGTACCGACATTGCCGATATGAGGGAAGGTGAAGGTGATGAGCTGGCCGGCATAGGAGGGATCGGTGAGGATCTCTTCATAGCCGGTCATCGCGGTGTTGAAGCAGACTTCACCAACGGCGTGGCCTTCGGCGCCGAGACCAAAGCCCTCGAGCACCGTGCCATCGGCGAGCACGAGGAGCGCGGTCGGTTTGTGGTCCGGCCATGCGGTATCGTTGTCATGTTGTGTCATGAGCCCGCTTCATAAGGCCCCCACGCGCGCCCGTCAAAGCAGGAAACAACGGATTCACATGCGTTTTTGCATATTTGACAGGTGATCTCAGGCACTTAAGCTCGATTTGGCAATTTTGCGCCATTTTGGCCCGGCGACGGGGAAACAATAAACCATGCGTGACGGGTCCGGTATGGCCTCTTTCCCGCGAACGGCCTAGATCAGGCGTCGGATATTCGAAGGGATCACGATCATGTTGCGCGACGACATCAACAATGCGGTCAAGGAGGCCATGAGGGCCAAGGAAGAGCGCAAGCTCTCCACGCTGCGCATGGTCAATTCGACCATCAAGAACGCCGACATCGAAGCGCGCGGCAACGGCAAGCCGCCGCTCAGCGATGCCGATCTGCTCGGCGTCTTTCAGAAGATGATCAAGCAGCGCCAGGAATCCGTCGAGCTCTACGACAAGGGCGGCCGCGCCGAGCTTGCCGCCCAGGAGCGCGAGGAGATCGCGGTGATCTCGGCCTATTTGCCGAAGCAGATGTCGGACGACGAGGTGAAGAAGGCAATCGCGGACGCGATCTCGGAGACCGGCGCCGCCGGTATGAAGGACATGGGCAAGGTGATCGCGGTGTTGCGCGCGAAGTACGCCGGCCAGATGGATTTCGGCAAGGCCAGCGGTTTGGTGAAGGCCGCGCTGACGGGCTAGACGGCCGCTCCCGAAAGGCCTGCCAGGAGCTGACAGACTATCATCCTCGTCATGCCCGGCCTTGTGGCGGGCATCCACGTTCTTCAAAGTGGCGAGAAAGAACGTGGATGGCCGGGACGAGCCCGGCCATGACGAGAACCTCCGATGAGCAGGGCCTCTCCCATGAGCAACATCAAACCCTTCAAGATCGCCATCAGCGACGACATCCTCGCCGATCTCAAGTCACGTCTCGCCCGCACGCGCTGGCCGGAGGCGGAGCTGGTCGACGACTGGAGCCAGGGCGCGCCGCTGAAATGGATCCAGGAGATCTGCACCCATTGGGCCAACGGCTACGACTGGCGGGCGCGTGAGGCAAAACTCAACCGCTTCGCGCAATTCACCACCGAGATCGACGGGCTCGACATCCACTTCCTGCATGTCCGCTCGAAAGAGCCGTCCGCGCTGCCGCTGATCATCACCCATGGCTGGCCCGGCTCGATCGTGGAATTCCAGAAGGTGATTGCGCCGCTGGTCGATCCGGCCGCGCATGGCGGCGATCCCGCCGACGCATTTCACGTGATCTGCCCGTCGCTGCCGGGCTTCGGCTTCTCGGCCAAGCCAAAGACCACCGGCTGGGGTGTCGATCGTATCGCCGCGACCTGGGCGAAGCTGATGGGCCGGCTCGGCTATATCAGCTATGGCGCGCAGGGTGGCGATTGGGGCTCGGCGGTGACGACCTCGCTCGGCGCGCAGGATGCGGAGCATTGCGCTGGCATCCACATCACGCTTGCCTTCAACGCGGCGCCGAAAGTCGAGGGCGAGCCGACGCCAGAGGAGAAGCGCGCGCTCGCCGGCCTCAAGCACTATGTCGATCTCGATTCCGGCTACTCCAAGCAGCAATCGACGCGGCCACAGACACTCGGCTACGGCCTGACGGATTCGCCGAGCGGACAAGCGGCCTGGATACTGGAAAAATTCTGGGCCTGGACCGATTGCAACGGCCATCCCGAAAACATCTTTGACAAGGACGAACTGCTCGACAACGTCATGCTTTATTGGACGACAGCGACGGCGACGTCTTCCGCGCGGCTCTATTGGGAGAGCTTTGGCAAGCGCCGCACCAACCCCAAGGTCACCGTGCCGACGGGCGTCGCCGTATTCCCGAAGGAGATCATCACGCCGGTGCGGCGCTGGATGGAGCCGAATTTCCGCAACATCACGCACTGGAGCGAAATGGAGAAGGGTGGCCATTTCGCAGCCTTCGAGCAGCCGGGGTTGTATGTCGGCGAAGTCAGGAAGTTCTTCGCGACGGTGCGGTAGCTCCCACCGTCATGCCCGGGCTTGTCCCGGGCATCCACGGTCTTAAACTGATCGCCAAGAAGACGTGGATGGCCGGGACGAGCCCGGCCATGACGACGCTGCCGGGAAACGACCATGCTCACCGAAGCCAGGACCTACGACGAGCTCTATCAAAATTTCCGCTGGGACATTCCGGCGCGCTTCAACATGGCGGAGGCGTGTTGCGATCGCCACGCCGACGGCAGCGGGCGCCTTGCACTGGTCTATGTCGATGAGAATGGCGCCACCACGCGTACCTCCTTTGATGAGGTCGCCGAGGCGTCGCGCCGCTTCGCCAATGTGCTGAAGGCCGACGGTCTCGCGCGCGGCGACCGCGTCGCGGTGTTCCTGTCGCAATCGCTGGAATTGCCGGTGGCGCACATGGCGGCGTTCCGCTCAGGCCTGATCTCGATCCCGTTGTTCGCGCTGTTCGGCGAAGACGCGCTGGAATTCCGCCTGTCGAATTCGCAGGCCAAGGCCATCGTCACCGATGAAGGCGGCTGGGAGAAGCTCGCAAAAATTCGCGATCGCCTGCCGGACCTGAAGAATGTCTATGTCGTCGGCGAAGGCGCGCCCGCAGGCACGAAACCGTTCTGGGATGCGGTGAAGGCCGTTTCGCCCGACTTCGCCCGGGTCGACACCTCATGCGACGACCCCGCGCTGATCATCTACACCTCGGGCACCACAGGCAATCCGAAGGGCGCGCTGCATGCGCACCGCGTCGTGCTCGGTCATTTGCCGAATGTCGAGATGTGTCACAATTTCCTGCCCAGGCCCGGCGATCTCATGTGGACACCGGCGGACTGGGCGTGGATCGGCGGCCTGGTCAACGGCCTGTTCGCGTTCTGGTATCACGGCATTCCGCTGATCGGGCACCGCGCGCGAAAATTCGAACCGCAGGCGGCGATGCAGATGATGGCCGATCTCGGCGTTCGCAACGTCTTCCTGCCGCCGACGGCGCTAAAACTGATGCGGCAGGCCGGCGTGACGCATCCGGGCGTCAAGCTGCGCAGCATCTTTACCGGCGGCGAATCGCTCGGCGGCGAGCTGCTGGGCTGGGTGCGCGAGACCTTTGGCATCGACGCGCACGAGGTGTTTGGCCAGACCGAGTGCAATCTCGTGATCGGCAGTAACTCAAATCTGTTTCCGATCCGCCCGGGTTCGATGGGCAAGGCGACGCCCGGCTTCGACGTCCGCATCGTCGACGACAAGGGCGAGGAGCTGCCCACGGGCCAGCGCGGCATCATCGGCGTGCGCCAGCCATGTCCCGTCACCATGATCGAGTACTGGCGCAATCCGGAGGCGACCGCGAAGAAATATGCCGGCGCCTTCCTGCTGACCGGCGATCTGGGCGTGCAGGATCAGGACGGCTATTTCTGGTACGTCAGCCGCGAGGACGACGTCATCACCACCGCCGGCTATCGCGTCGGCCCGTCCGAGATCGAGCACACACTGATGAAGCACCCGTCGGTGGCGATGGCCGCCGTGGTCGGCATCCCCGATCCGATCCGCACGGAATCGATCAAGGCCTGGATCGTGCTGCGCCCGGGTTTTGCGGCGGGCGATGCGCTCGCGCGCGAGATCCAGGAGTTCGTGAAAGTGCAACTCGCAGCCCACGAATATCCGCGCTTCGTGGAGTTCGCCGAGACCTTGCCGATGACGGCGACAGGCAAGGTGCTCCGACGCGAGCTGAGGGCGAGGGGGTAGGCTCAATCATCGAAGGAGAGAGCCAGAGCTATCCCCCCGTGCCAGGCGGCGAATGCCGGATGAGGTCAGTTCGAGTTCGCCGAGCCGCCTGATCGCATACCGAGGTTGACCAGACGTTCGCCGCGCACTTGCGGAGTCTCGCCTTGCGCCTTCCTCAAAAGCGCTGCGCGCGCGAGAAAACGATAGCTAATTGCAGCGATTGCGCGCACGGTGTGCGAATGTCGGAAAAATCGGTCGTCTCTGCGCACACGCGGCGCCACGATTATGCGCGCGCGACGTGAAGCGACTCATTCCTCACATCGGCGCAGCCGACTCATCGCGACGGCGATCGTTGCGGATCTTGCCCGTTCCCGCGGGTCGGTCGGACGCGGCAGGCTCGTGCCCCAGATGCCAGAAAGATTCCATCGCCGTTCGGCATTGGGTCGAACGCCAACCGAAAGCACCCGATGCAAACTCTCTCTCCACGGCATGTCAAGACAAACGAAGCGCTCCGCCTCGGCGTGGCGTCGGGCTGGTACGCGATCAAGGTCAGTGGGACCTTTGTCTCGGGCCCGCACGACTCGGAAGGCGACTGTCGTCGCAAGATCGACGAGATTGATCCGCCGCCAGTGAAAAAGAAGCGATGAGGGCGCAGGGGCAGGCCGCTACGGCGTCTTGATCCCCATCGCCTTCAACGCTTCGAGCATCTTCATCGGCGGCACCATCTTGATCTGTGGCGCCTTGCCGGTTTCCAGGAGGCTCTTCAATCCCGACAGGATCGCGGGCCAGCCGGTGCGACCGCCCGACAGGATGTCGTCGCTGAGCTCGCGGTCGTGGCGTTCGCTCATGGTGAGACGGACGGCCTCACCGGCTGGCTCGACCTCGTAGGTGACGAGCGTGGTGCCGAGCTTTGCGACGAGGTCGGGCCAATTGACGTTCCACGTCACCGTCAGCTTGTTCGGCGGATCGTATTCGAGGATTTCGCCGGAGATGTGCTCAGAGCCGTCAGGCGCGCGCACGATGAACGTGCCGCCGAGCTTCGGCTCCATCTCCACCGCAAAGCCAGAGAAGTACTTTCGGCTGAACTCCGCTGAGGTCAGGGCCTGCCATACCCTCTCTGGCGTCGAGGCGATGTAGATGGTGTAGACCGTCAGCGGCTTGAATTGATCGAGATTCATTTTGGGTCGAACCCCTTGTTGAGCGCGGCGCGCGGAATGCCAAGCAGCTTGCCGGTCTCCAACAGGCTCTTGAGCTGGGACAGGATCGCCGGCCAGCCATTGGAGATGGCGCCGAGATATTTGCCACCCTCGACGAAGCCGTCATGCAGCACGGTCAAACGCACCAGCGAGCCGAACGGTTCGAGGGTGAAGACGACGCGTGAGATCGGCTCGCCGCGCAGCTCTTCGAATTTCTGGTGCTTGAAGCTGTAGGACAAGCGACGCGGCGGATCAGCCTCGAGGATTTCGCCGGAATCGGTTACCTCGCCGTCGAGCGTGAGCGCGAAGGGCGAACCGATCTTCCAGTCGGAGCGGACCTCGGTGTCGAACCAGTATTGCCTGGTGAACTCGCTCGATGTCAGCGCTTGCCAGAGCTTCTCCGGTGTGGTCTCGATGTAGGTGACATAGACGAATTGCGGCTTACTCATCGCGCTTCTCCAACTGGCGTTTCAACTCGCTGAGCGCGGCGAGCTTGCCGCGCTCGAATTTCCTGATCCAGCGCCCGCCGATCTGGTGGATCGGCACCGGGTTGAGATAATGCAGCTTCTCGCGTCCATGCCTGATGGTCGTGACCAGATTGGCCTCTTCCAGGATGACAAGGTGTTTCGTCACCGCCTGGCGCGTCATCTCCAGGCCTTCGCAGAGCTCGTTCAACGTCTGGCCGTTCCTGGCGTGAAGCCTGTCCAGCAGCGACCGTCGCGACGCATCGGCGAGCGCTTTGAAGACCTCATCCATGGCGGCGATAATAGGCAACCAAATGGTTGCATGTCAAGATGGTGTCTTGGGCGCGTGCAAATGGCTATGCTAGACTTGCATCTCAGCCAACGCAGATTGGTTCCGGGAGGACTTTGATGTTCCGTTGCGTCTTGACTGCTGTCGCTCTCGTCCTTTTCGCCGGCAGCACTTTCGTCCAGGCCCAGAAGCAGACCATCGGCGCGCCGCCCGAGGCGTCCAACATGAAGCTGGTCGGCACCAACGATCTCCAGGCGCGCAGCGCCTATCAGCCGACCATCCATCATCAGGGCGACCGCTGGATCGCCTATATCGGCCACCATGGCGGCACCGACGACGTGCCGGCCCCCGTCAATCCGATGACGGGCCAGGCGGAGCCGAACGGCACCTCGATCGTCGATGTCACCGATCCCGCGCACCCCAAATATCTCAGGCATTTGCCGGGTCAGGAAGGCAAGTATGAATCCGGCGGCGCGCAAATGGTGCGGGTCTGCGACGGCAAGTCGTTGCCAAAAGGCGATCCCAACGCGGTTTACATGCTGCGCACCTTCGGCAGCGAGGCGCATGAGATCTGGAACGTCGCCGATCCCGCCAGTCCCGTGCTGATCACCCGCATCGGCGGTTTGAAAGATACGCACAAGAGCTGGTGGGAATGCGATACCGGAATTGCCTATCTCGTCTCCGGTGCGCCTGATTGGCGTACGCGGCGTATGACCCAAGTCTATGACCTCAGCGATCCCGCGCATCCGCAGAAAATCCGCGACTTCGGTCTGCCCGGCCAGGAGCCAGGATCGACCGGGGCGGTGCCGACCGAGCTGCACGGGCCGATCTCGACCGGCCCCAATGGCAACCGCGTCTATTTCGGCTACGGCACCAACAAGGGCGGCATTCTGCAGATCGTCGATCGCGACAAGCTCCTGAACGGACCGAAGCAGCCGACGCCGGACAATCTGCGCTATCCCGAGATCTCGCGGCTGCCGATGTCCGCGTTCAATGGCGCCCACACCACGTTTCCGATGCTCGACATGCCCGTGGCGGAATTCGCCGCGGACAAGGACGGCAAGACCCGCGACATCGTCATGATCGTCGACGAGGCGATCCTCAACGAATGCGGTGAGGCGCGGCAGATGGTGTGGTTCGCCGATGTCACCACCGAAACGCGGCCGATGATGATCTCGAGCTACACCGTGCCGGAGGCAAGCGGGCAGTTCTGCCAGCGCGGCGGCCGCTTCGGCTCGCATTCCTCGAACGAGAGCATGGCGCCGGTCTATTACAGGAAGATGGCCTTCATCGCCTTCTTCAATGCCGGCGTGCGCGCGCTCGACATCCGCGATCCCTATCATCCCAAGGAGGTCGGCTACTTCATTCCGTCGATCACGCCAGCGACCGACAAGCGCTGCATCCCGGTCGAGGGCGGCGAGCGCTGCAAGGTCGCGATCCAGACCAACAATGTCGAGACCGACGACCGCGGCTACATCTACATCGTCGATCGCGCCAACACCGGCCTGCACATTCTCGAACTGACCGGGCCGGCCCGCGCCGTCGCCGGCCTGCCGAAGAATTGACGATGCGGTGCGTCGCGGCGATCCTGGCTGCGGTGATCGCGCTCGGCGCGTCCGGCGTCGGCGCGTATCAGCTTGCGTCGCAGCCAGCGCCGATATCAGCGCATTGGCGCGAACGCGCCTGGCCGTTCCCGCGCGACGGCTGGCCCGCGGGCCGTGCGTTTCGCTGCGAGGGCGGCGGCTGTGACGGCGCCGAGCTCTACGTCCGCGCCAAGCGCGGTTTCTGCAATTGCGACAGCGGCGTCGCCGATGACGACGAAGTCGATCGTGTCGCCGATCTCGATTTGATCGCCCCGCGCTTTACGGCGACTGCGCCCGGTGAAGTGGTGCATGTTGGTGAGATGCACGGTCGTGCGCGGCCCTATGAGCTCGCCATCTATGACGGTGCGCGCCACGCCGCGATCGGCATCGCCGTCTCACGACGCTGCGATCTCTTCGTCGCGGCGGCGCAAGGACGTGGCGAAGCCAGCGCGATGCAGCGTGCGGCGCTTGCGTTTCTGGAGACGCAGGAGATGAAAAATTGGGTCACGGCGGCGCTGGACGGAATGTGAGGGCCATGCCTTAATGCGCCAAACCACCCTCAGCTTGAGCCTTCCCAGATGTCCATGCAAGCCTATCTCGCCTTCGTCGCCGCCTGCATTGCGCTCGCGCTGCTGCCGGGGCCGATCGTCACCCTCGTGATCGCCAACGGCCTGCGCCACGGCACACGCGCGGCGCTGACCAACATTCTCGGCGTGCAGATGGGGTTGTTGATCGTCATTGCCATCCTTGCGGTGGGCCTCACCTCGCTGATGGCGACGATGGGCTATTGGTTCAACTGGGTGCGGTTTGCGGGCGCGGCCTATCTGGTTTGGCTCGGCATCAAGCTGATCCGCTCTCCAGTCGAGGGCGTCGACACCGACGCGCCGCCGCCTCCCCCTCGCGGTGGCTTCCTTTTGCAGGGCTTTGTCGTGGCGCTGTCGAACCCGAAGCTGCTGGTGTTCTTCGGCGCGTTCATTCCGCAATTCATGGACATGAGCAGGGATCATTTGTCGCAGGTCCTGGTGCTCGGCGTCACCTTCATGGTGCTCGCCGGCTTGACCGACGGGATCTACGCGCTGCTCGCCGGTCGGGCCCGCAGCTTTTTCTCGGCGCGCCGCACCCGCATGATGTCGCGCGTCTCCGGCGGCTTCATGATCGGCGGCGGCATTTGGCTGGCGCTGACCCGAGCCAAATGAGCTGACGGCACGGTTTGAACCTCTGCCCGCGGCGCTGCGTCCAAGGGAAGCATTGCCGCTGCCGAAGGATTTACCGTGCCGAATTTGCCTCCACTCGTTTACGCGATGCTGCTGGCGCCGCTCGCGCTGATCCTGGTTGCGGCAACCGTGAAGACCTGGCAGGCGCGTGAGGCGCGGAGCTGGCCACAGACCGCCGGCAAGGTCGTCACCTCCGCCGTCGAGCTGCGCGAGGTCAGGGTCCCCGACGCTGACCGCGAGGAGGGCTATCGCATGGACAGCCGCAACTTCGCCAACGTCGTCTACGAATACACCGTCGACGGCCGCAAGCTGAGCAGCAACCGTATCTCGATCGGCGAGGACCTTGGCAATTCCGAGATCGGCGAGAATCTCGCAAAATATCCGGCCGGCAGCATCGTCATGGTCTATTACAATCCGCGCCATCCCGATCAGGCGGTGCTGGAGCGCGATTTGCCCAAGGGCCTGTGGGGCTGTCTCGGTCTCGGCACGGCGATCGTGCTTGCGATCGTGTTCGGCTCGGTTTTCGGCCTCAACAAGATCTATCAGTATGTCGCCGGCCACGTCGCGCGGCCAGATCTGTCCGTCATGGTCGTCGTCTTCGGTGGGTTCGGCTTCCTCATCGCGCTGTTCGCGCTTGCGGTGCAGCGGCAGGCGTCGACGGCGAAGCGGTGGCCCGTTGTATCAGGCACGATCAAGCTGTCGAAGATGGAGCAATATCACGCGGCCACCGGGCCAGGCGGCGGCCGCGGTGTCGAGATGTTCGGCAAGCGCATGTTCTACACCTATAGCTACCAGAACGTCAGTTACACCAACGAGTGCGCGCGCGTCGCCGGCGAAACGCCGTCCGCTTCCGACAAGATGCTGCAACGCCTGCTGTCGCGCTACCAGGACGGCGCCAGCGTCGAGGTCCACGTCAATCCCGACAATCCGGCCGAGGCGAGCATCGATGCGGGCGGTGGCGGCGCTATCATCTATGTGCTGTGGGGCATCGCCGCGATCTTTGCCGCACTGGCGCTGTTCGTCGCGACGCGCCGTTAGCCGGCCAGTCTCTGCGCCCGCAGCTCCACCTCGATCTCCGCAAAGATCCGCGCCAGCCGCTCCGCCCATTGCTGCTGACCGGATTGCTCCGCGATCAGATCCTGGCGGATCTCGATGCCGGTGTTGACGAGGCCGCGGGCCTCGCCGTGCACGGGGATGGTGTAGTCGCTGAGATCGCTGACCGCATAGGGCTCGTTGTCGCCGACCACGAGATCGCCCTCGGCACGCAAATGTTTCAGCAGCAACTGCGACAACACCCTGTCGCGATTATAGAGCGCGCCGATGTGCCAGGGCCGGGCAACGCCGGCGTAAACCGGCGTGAAGCTGTGCAGCGACACCAGCACGGTCGGCCGCTTGTCGTGCAAGCGGCGGTTGATCACAGCGTCGATGCGGTGATGATAGGGCTCGAAAATCTCGCGCCGCCTTGCCGCGCGCTCGCCTTCCGAAATGCCTTCGTTGCGCGGGATCGCGGTTGCCTCGGATATCACCGGGATCGAGCTCGCCACGCCCGGCGGGCGGTTGCAGTCGATTACGAGCCGCGAATAGCGTTGCGCGATGAGATGTGCGCCCAGCATCTCAGCCAGCCGCTCGGCAACGCCGGCGATGCCGATGTCCCACGCGATGTGCCGCGTCAATTCGCTCTCGGCGACGCCGAGATCGCCGAGCGCGCGCGGCAGGATGCGGCCGTAATGGTCCGAGGTGAGCAGGAAGGGCGATGTGCCTGCCGCATTCACCTCATGCACTGGCGGAATGTCACCCTCGCCAAGGAGTTGATCCATCGCGTCGGCTGTGTCTAAAGCCATCCTGATTGCCTATGGAAGAAGCAGTCACCCCAAGAATCGGGCAGAATTGCTATAGATTGATCCGCCCAAACTCACCATGATTGACTGACGATGCCGCTGCTCACGATTCATCACAAGACCGAATATCGCTACAACCGCCCCGTGGCGTTCGGCGAACACAGGATCATGCTGCGTCCGCGCGACGGGCACGATCTGCGCGTGCTCGCCTCCAGGCTCAAAATCTCGCCCGAGCCGATGTCGCTGCACTGGATTCATGACGTGTTCGGCAACTCGGTCGCGATCGCCAATTTCGACGAGCGGGCCGAAACGCTGACCTTCGACTGGCACGTCACCGTCGAGCACAATCCGGTCGAGGAATTCGCGCTGACGCCGGACGATCCCGCTTTTTTCTACCCCTTCGTCTATGACGACGAGGAGTTTCCCGATCTCGTCCAGTACATCACGCCGCAATATGCCGATCCCGACGATGAGATCGCGGAATGGGCCCGCGGCTTTCTCGACGAGGAGGCGCCGTCGCCGACCTTCAAGATCCTGAGCGGCATGACGCACGGCATCCGTGAGCAGTTCAAATACCGCAAGCGCCATGAGCCTGGCACCCAGCATCCGCTCGAGACTTTGCAGTCGGGCACGGGAACTTGCCGGGACTATGCGCTGTTGATGATCGAAGCACTGCGCCATCTCGGCTTCGCCGCGCGTTTCGTGTCCGGCTACATCTTCGTGCCGGAGGATATCGAGCAGCATCATGTCGGCGGCGGTTCGACGCACGCCTGGGTGCAGGTCTATCTGCCGAGCGCAGGCTGGATCGAGTTCGATCCGACCAACGGCATCATCGGCACCCGTGACCTGATCCGGGTCGCGGTCGCCCGCGATCCGCGTCAGGCGATCCCGCTGCATGGCGTCTATATCGGCTCCGCGGGTGCTTTCGAGGCCATGGACGTCAACATCAGAGTGGTCTCTGACGATCAAGCGAGCGACGAAGTGATGGAGGCAGAAGTCACATAGATGGACATCAGGGTCGGCTTCGAGATCACCTACGCGGCAGAGCAGCCGACACCGATGGTGATCATGCTCAACATCCACCCCTCGCGTCAGGCCGACATCATCGGCACGGAGACGGTGGTCGCGGAGCCCGACGTTCCCATCCGCTTCTATCATGACGGCTTTGGCAATGTGTGCGGCCGCCTCGTCGCACCCACTGGCGGCGTGACGCTGAAGGGCAACGCACTGGTGCGCGACAGCGGCCGGCCCGACGACATCATGCCGGGCGCGCAGCAACTCCCGATCGAGCAGCTGCCGAACGAGTTGATGCTCTATCTGATGCCGAGCCGTTATTGCGAGACCGACAAGCTCACCGACGTTGCCTGGTCGCTATTCGGCAAGACCGAGCCCGGCTGGAAGCGTGTCGCCGCCATCACCGAGTTCGTGCACGAGCACGTCACCTTCGGCTACAAGCACGCCGATCACATGAAGTCCGCACACGACGTCTACCAGCAGAAGACCGGTGTCTGCCGCGATTTCGCGCATCTCGCTCTCACCTTCTGCCGCTGCATGGGCGTCCCCGCGCGCTACTGCACCGGATACATGGGCGACATCGGCATTCCCAAGGATCCGTCCCCGATGGATTTTTCCGGCTGGTTTCAGGTCTGGCTCTCCGGCCAATGGTTCACCTTCGATGCCCGCCACAACGCCCCCCGCAAGGGCCGCATCCTGATGGGAACGGGGCGCGATGCCGCTGATGTCGCGCTGTCCACGAGTTTTGGGAGGATGGAGTTAAAGAAGTTCGTGGTGGTGAGTGATGAGGTGGCCAGCGCGGATGTGAAGGTGGGGTGAAGTGTTGCTCCGCGCTCGTCATTGCGAGCGTAGCGAAGCAATCCAGTCTGTCTCCGCGGCGGAAGTCTGGATTGCTTCGTCGCAAGAGCTCCTCGCAATGACGGCGTTGAGAGTTTATAGAACCCCCATGACCTCCGATCGTCTCTTCGTCTACGGCACCCTGATGCGCGGCTTCGACCATCCGATGGCGCGGCTGCTTGCGCAGCATGCGGATTTTCTCGGTGAGGCGCGCTGCCGTGGCTGGCTCGTCCTCGTGAAGCACTATCCCGGACTTCTTCTCTCCGATGCGCCGTCCGACATCGCGCACGGCGAGCTCTTCAGCTTGCGCGCGGGCGACGAGCTCCTGCGCGAGCTCGACATGTACGAGGCCTGCGGCGAGGGCTTTCCGGAGCCGACCGAATATCTGCGCGGACTGGTCGACGTGACGTTGCCGGACGGCACCGCCGAGAAGGCCTGGACCTATATCTACAACTGGCCAGTGACGAATCTGCCGCGCATCGAGTCCGGCCGATTCCTCGAGCACTAAGCCGACAGCACTTCCTTCGCGACGCGAACGTCGACCTCGCGCTCGACATAGGTCCACTCTTCGGTCCGCCTGAGCATTCCGACCAGCTCCTCGAACAGCGAGGCATGGGCCGGCGCAAATTCAAACCAGGTCAGGAAATCGAAGGGCTCGCCGAGGTCACGACAGTGATAGAGTTGCCGCGCGATCGCAGGCAGAAAACGAAAACTGCTCGCGATGTGGTGCGACTTGTCCTCGAAGATCTTGCGCCGCTCTTCCTGCGTCAGCTCCCACCAGGCCTGCGATTTGCGGATCGGGATCAGCGCCGCGCAGGTGGCCTCTGGCCTGCCGAGGCCGGCCTGCACGCTCACGAGCTGCTGCTTCTCGGCGCGCTCGGTGTAGCGCAAGCTGCTCGGCACGCCGACCAGCCGCCACGCATTGCGCGAGGGCACCAGCGGCAATGAGACGGCGTCGCCGTCGATCACCGACAGCGCCGGCATGAAGGGCAGGGGCTCGCCCGTCACTGACGATACCGAGGTGACGCGCCAGCCCCCGCTCTGGCCACCCCGAAAGGTCCTGAACATGGCCCATGGAAGCGTGGAACCGGGCGGGGTTCAAGGCCTCTCTCCTGTCATTCCGGGGCGGGGCCCCTGAATCAGGCGCGCTTCTTCGGCTTGGACTTCTGCTGCATGTAGGAGCGCAGGACGGCATTCATGCGCCGTTGATAGCCCTCACCCTCGCGCTTGAAGAAATCGAGCACGTCTTCGTCGAGGCGGATGGAGATGGCTTTTTTCTTCGGCGGCATGACCAGGACGGCGTCCGACCAGTCGACGTCCTTGAATTCCGCCCAGTCAGGATCACTTGCGATCGAGGCTTCCAATTCCTCGTCCGTCATCGCATCGACACGGGCCCAATCAGTGTTTCCCTTGCGGCGATCGCCCCATCGACGCTTCACGATATGCTCTTTTTTCATCGGGCCTCGGCCGTCGCGCTGAAATGATGCGGATCGATTTGTTTCGTCGCGTAAAGATCACAGTCAGAATTTGATCGTTGAACTCTCCAATCGCGATCCATCGCTCCTCGTCGGCACAATCTGATGGTTTGATCACAATCGGGCCGTAGAAGATCTGACTAGCGTCATCAAAGCTGACGCCATGTTTGGCCAGATTGGCCCGGCCCTTCTCTTCGTCCCATTCAAACCCGGCAGGCGCGAGAGAGCTCAAATCCGGCATCAGTATCTCTGTATATACAATCGTATTTCTGGAATATCAAGCCTGTGGATATGGACGGAACATATGAGGAACATTAAATAAGCGATTGAAGCAAGGCAAGCGTTCGCCTTTCTGAGGTGGGCGCTTCATGCGGCCGAGCCTGACAGAGTTCCATTCCGCCATGCGCTTCACGCCCCAATTCCTCGACGAGCTGCGTGCCCGGCTTTCGGTCTCCGAAGTCGTGGGCAAGCGCGTCAAGCTGAAGAAGGCCGGGCGGGAGTGGAAGGGGCTGTCGCCGTTCCAGCAGGAGAAGTCGCCGTCGTTTTTCGTCAACGACCAGAAGGGGTTTTACCACGACTTCTCCTCCGGCAAGCACGGCGACATCATCAGCTTCGTGATGGAGACCGATGGCCTGCCGTTTGCCGAAGCCGTCGAGCGGCTCGCCAGCATGGCCGGCCTGCCGCTGCCGGCGGTGACGCCGGATGCGGCGCGACAGGAGCAGCGGCGTCGCACGCTGCATGACGTCATGGAGCTCGCCGCCAAATTCTTCGCCGAGACGCTGGCCTCGCGCGTCGGCGCCAAGGCGCGCGGCTATCTCGCCGACCGTGCGATCTCTCCGTCGACGCAATTGCAGTTCCGGCTCGGCTATGCGCCGCCACCGCCCGAGCGCTTCGCGCTGAAGGAGTATCTCGGCAAGCTCGGCGTTTCCGTCGAGGACATGATCGAAACCGGGCTCCTTGTCGCCGGCAACGACATCCCCGTGCCCTATGACCGCTTCCGCGATCGCGTGATGTTTCCGATCACGGATCTGCGTGGCCGCGTCATCGCCTTCGGCGGGCGCGCGCTGGAGAAGGACGTTCCGGCCAAATATTTGAATTCGCCGGAGACGCCGCTCTTCCACAAGGGCGACAATCTCTACAATCACCAGACCGCGCGCAAAGCCACCCATGACGGCAGCGCCCTGATCGTGGTCGAGGGCTATGTCGACGTCATCGCGATGGTCACTGCGGGTTTTGCCGGCAGCGTGGCGCCGCTCGGCACGGCGCTGACCGAGAACCAGCTCGCGCTGCTCTGGAAGATGGCGGACGAGCCGATCCTCTGCTTCGACGGCGACAAGGCCGGGCAGAAGGCGGCCTATCGCGCCGCCGATCTCGCGCTGCCATTCCTCGCGCCGGGCAAGAGCCTGCGCTTTGCGCTGCTGCCGGAAGGGCAGGACCCCGATGATCTCGCGCGCTCCGGCGGTCGCGGCGCGATCGAGGAGGTGATCGCGGCAGCGCGTCCGCTCGCCGACATGCTCTGGTCGCGCGAGCTCGAAGGCGGCAATTTTGCCACGCCTGAACGCCGCGCCGCGCTGGAAGCGCGCATCAGGGAGCTCTCCAACGGCATTCGCGACGAGGTGGTGCGCCGCTATTATCGCGAAGATCTCGCGCAGCGGCTTCAGCGCACCTTCTCGCCAGACAGCAACCGCGGCGGCTTTGCCGGCCGCGGCAATTTCCGCGGCAACGCCAGTCGCCCATTCCAGCCCCGCGGCGGGGGAAGTGCGAATCGATTCGGCAGCCAGGGATTTGGTGGGGGATTTGGGGGAGGCCGCCGCGGCTCGCCGGGGCCGACCCAGATTCCCTCCGGCCCCTACCAGGCCGCGAGCCCGCAGCTGGCGGCGAGCCCGATCATGCGGGGCCAGCGCAGCGCCATCTCCCGCCGGGAGGCCCTGATCCTGCAAAGCCTGATCAACCACCCCTGGCTGCTGCATGATCACCTCGAGGAGGTGGCTGCCCTGGAGTTCGCCCACCCCGAGGCCCACAAGCTCAGGGCAGGCATCATCGCCGCTTTCGCCAACGACCATCATCACTCGCCGGACCCCGGCGCGCAGGCCGAGAAGATGCGCGGCGACATCGAGAAGAGCGAATTTTCAAAGATTCTTCAAAGAGTTGAGGGTGGAATCACCACAGCGGCGGTGTGGGGGGCCCGGGAGGGTGCGGCACGGGACGACGTTCTTGCCACCTGGCATCAGCTCGTTGCCTTGCATCGGCAATACCATTCACTACTTAGAGAGCTGAAGGACGCCGAGCTGGCCTTGGGGGAGGACCCCAGCGAGGCCAATTTGGCGTGGTTGCGTGACGTGAAGGCCCGGCTGGCCGAGGTCGACGGCACCGAGGCCCTGATCGAGGGTTTTGGCGAGCTGTCGGGCCGGTTCCAGAAGAGCGTGTGATGAAAGAATCATGCGGACGGCCGGGACTGGAACCGCTAAAAGACTCGCCAAATCCAAGGTTTGGCGGCAAAAACAGGGTTAATCGAGGCTTAACGGTCTTGTAGCACTTTGGCCCCCAGGCGGCCGCAGGCAGAACAGACGCGTCAGGAATGAATCCGCGCAATAGCTGTTGGCACTTCACCTGCATCCGCTGCGACAAAGAGGCTCACGAAGCGTTAGGCAAATCCGGCGAGAGGAAGGTCGGGGTGGCGATATCTGTGCGCGCCGCCCTTTCCGTGTCGCGATCTGACGAAGCGAGAGCGTCGAGCAACAGGTTCAAGTGATTTCACGCGGGCGCGCGCGCGTCTGCATGAAACGCGTTTAGGAGCAATGGATGGCCACCAAGGCAAAGACGCTGCAGGCGAAGGACAAGGAAAAAGACGACAAGGCAGCGGATGCTCCCGAGAAGGATTCCCAGGACGCGCCCTCGCCGTTGCTCGATCTGTCCGACGCAGCAGTGAAGAAGATGATCAAGCAGGCCAAGAAGCGCGGCTTCGTGACCTTCGATCAGCTCAACGAAGTTTTGCCGTCCGACCAGACCTCGCCCGAGCAGATCGAGGACATCATGTCCATGCTCTCGGACATGGGCATCAACGTCACCGAAGCCGACGATTCTGAAGCCGAGGAAGACAAGGACGAAGGCGGCGAGGACGAGACCGACAACGAGCTCGTCGAGGTCACCCAGAAGGCCGTCACCGAGGTCAAGAAGAGCGAGCCGGGCGAGCGCACCGACGATCCCGTGCGCATGTATCTGCGCGAGATGGGCACGGTCGAGCTCTTGTCCCGCGAAGGCGAAATCGCGATCGCGAAGCGCATCGAGGCCGGCCGCGAGGCGATGATCGCGGGGCTCTGCGAAAGCCCGCTGACCTTCCAGGCCATCATCATCTGGCGCGACGAATTGAACGAAGGAAAGATCTTCCTTCGCGACATCATCGATCTCGAAGCGACCTATGCCGGCCCCGATGCCAAGGCCGGGATGAACACCGCGATGATCGCCGGTCCCAACGGCGAGAACGGCGGAGCCCCGGCCGAAGGCGGCCAGGCCGCAGCCGTCGTGGGCGCGCCCGCGCATGTCGCACCGCCCGCCGCACCGCCGTCGCCGACCCCGTTCCGCGCCGCGCAGCCCGGCGCCGCCAACGTCGAAGGCGAGAAGGATCCTGCGGAAGCCGCCGCCGAAGGCGACATGGACGACGACGACGAGTTCGAGAACCAGATGTCGCTTGCGGCCATCGAGGCCGAGCTCAAGCCGAAGGTCGTCGAGATCTTCGACAAGATCGCCGAGAGCTACAAGAAGCTGCGCAAGCTGCAAGAGCAGGACATCCAGAACCAGCTCGAGAGCACCTCGCATGGCCCCTCGCTGTCGCCGCACCAGGAGCGCAAATACCGCAAGCTCAAGGACGAGATCATCGTCGAGGTGAAGTCGCTGCGCCTGAACCAGGCGCGTATCGATTCACTCGTCGAGCAGCTCTACGACATCAACAAGCGCCTGGTCTCGCATGAGGGCCGCCTGATGCGTCTCGCCGACAGCCACGGCGTCGCGCGCGAAGATTTCCTGCGCAACTATCAGGGTTCGGAGCTCGATCCGCGCTGGCTCAACCGCGTCTCGAAGCTCTCGGCCAAGGGCTGGAAGAACTTCGTCCACCACGAGAAGGACCGCATCAAGGACCTCCGCCACGAGGTGCATCAGCTCGCGGCGCTGACGGGTCTCGAGATCGTCGAGTTCCGCAAGATCGTGCACTCCGTGCAGAAGGGCGAGCGCGAAGCCCGCCAGGCCAAGAAGGAGATGGTGGAAGCCAACCTCCGTCTCGTGATCTCGATTGCGAAAAAGTACACCAACCGCGGCCTGCAGTTCCTCGACCTGATTCAGGAAGGCAACATCGGCCTGATGAAAGCGGTCGACAAGTTCGAGTATCGCCGCGGCTACAAGTTCTCGACCTACGCCACGTGGTGGATCCGGCAGGCGATCACGCGCTCGATCGCCGACCAGGCCCGCACCATCCGCATCCCCGTGCACATGATCGAGACGATCAACAAGATCGTGCGCACGAGCCGCCAGATGCTCAACGAGATCGGCCGCGAGCCGACCCCGGAAGAGCTCGCCGAGAAGCTCGGCATGCCGCTTGAGAAGGTCCGCAAGGTCCTGAAGATCGCGAAAGAGCCGCTGTCGCTCGAAACCCCGGTCGGCGACGAAGAGGATTCACACCTCGGCGATTTCATCGAGGACAAGAACGCGATCCTGCCGATCGACGCCGCGATCCAGTCGAACCTGCGCGAGACCACGACGCGTGTGCTCGCCTCGCTCACCCCGCGCGAAGAGCGCGTCCTGCGCATGCGCTTCGGCATCGGCATGAACACCGACCACACGCTGGAAGAAGTAGGGCAGCAGTTCTCGGTGACGAGAGAGCGTATTCGCCAGATCGAAGCCAAGGCGCTGCGGAAGCTGAAGCATCCGTCGCGGTCAAGGAAGCTGCGGTCGTTCCTCGACAATTAAATTCGGATCGTCGAGTCGATCCATCCAAACAAAAACGGCAGGCTATATGGCCTGCCGTTTTTTTGCATCTGGCTGTCTGACGAACAGATTGTTCGCCGGACGAGGGCGTGTACTCATAAACGGTCGAATGAGAAGTCCCCCTAACAAGGCAAAGCGGACCAGATAGGTTATTGCGAGTATTGCCGCTTCTGGACCCATTGCGGACTAAAGCAAATTGCGCGATCTACGCCTTCGAGGTACATCAGGAAGGTTGCCCCTTCTTTGGCGCGAGTTGTCAGGAATGTTAGCTACGACTGATTTGGCTTTTCTTAGCACGCTCGAAAACTGGCTGCGCTCTCGTCCGGAAATCCTTGTGATGATCCGTTATTCAGCGGCAGCCGGAAGGAAAGAGTTTGAGTTCTTTTCCTCGTATGAATCTCTCGCTAGACTGCTCAACCAGCTACCGCCAATCACGTCGATCATCGCGTTTCGCGAGCCACAGCTTCCACTGCGAGGACTTGCAGACGCGCATTTCATCGCGACTTGCTTGAGTTCTCTTTCAGATAATTCGGAATTCCTGGTGGTGGAGACACAGGGAAGAGATAGATATTGGGCCGCTGGGGAAACCCACACCGAATTGCGCGACGAGTTGCAGGAGTTGATGGGCCGTCCAGTCGCCGTTGGGCCGTACCCGCCTTGGCTTGTTGACAACGATGAGGTGATCTCCGCTGTCGTGCCGGACGACGACGGCGTCGTTGAACGCGGTGTCTATTGAGCGCCGATCACGCTTATGCCTGATGCTGATGGGTGAGTGGCTTCCGCTCGTGGCCCTCAGCCGACCAAGGTGAGCCCGTTACAAACGTCGGCTATTGGTCGCAGACCGGAAGTCCCACCGCGCTTGCGCTGAGCGCTGCTTTTGACCCATAACGGACAATCGATGAGCATCTCGTCGAGAGTCGGCACATTTTCTGGGGTCGCCAATCCGTTCTCTCGCGGCGTGGGGGTACCGGCCTGTTTCGACCAACGGTGGGCTAGTTTCATTCTAGCGGCGGCTTAAGCTCCATCTCCGCCGCCGCCCATCCCCGGCAGATCGCTGCCACCGTTGTCTGTCCGATCTCGTGACGTCTTCGTGCCCTGCCGAACCGCAAAGCCGATAAACCCGACAAGAGCTATGAGGGCGAGGAGTGGTCCTATCCAATTTGGCATCAGCTTCTCCCGTTAGACCGCCTCAGTTGGCGACCTCTTTTATATCATCCTAAGCGTGCAATGTGGCCTGTTGGCCCAAAACGGACATGGTCACCCGGTGATGTCTGCTTTTTGCGGGTAAGCCGACATGCGGATTTAGAGTACATGCCCTAATACTTGCATTTCGCTCCGCCGAGCAGCGAAAGGTCACCCATGTCCGCGCCTAACCTCACCATCTACTACAACACCCGCTGCCCCGTCTGCGACGCCGGCATCGACTGGCAGCGCAACAAGCTGCTGGCGCTGGTGCGTGCGGGCACGGTCGAATTCAGGGACATCAACGAGCAGCCCGATGCGCTGGCGCAGTCTGGCGCTTCGCTCGACGATATCAGGCGCCGCCTGCATGCGACCGATGAGGCCGGCCGGCTCATCGTTGGTGCGGATGTCGCGATTGCGCTGTGGCGGCTGACGCCCGGCGAGGGGTGGCTCGCAGCGCTGTTCGGCAATCGCGTGGCGCTGCCGTTCACGCGGTTTGTCTACGACCGTTTTGCCGATCTGCTGTTTGCCTGGAACAAATGGTGCGGGCGCTGGTGAGCGCCTGCTAGTGTCGGCCTACTTCTCCTTCGCTCCCCCCTTTCGATCCATCCCATCCCTTTATTTGTCATTTTTTGACCGCGATCGCCCACCACGGTTCCCATCGTGCATCACGCTTCCGATCAATCGCCCCCGCCCGACGAGACCGCGATCGGCATCATGCCGGCGAGTGCCGCCGCGACTTGGCCGCCACTCCGCCGTTTCATCGTCCGCGAACGGCGCCTTGGGCGCATCATGGCACGCCGCCGATCGACGGCGGCCCTTTATGAATTCCTTCGCTTCGGCATCAAGCAGGGCTGGGCCTGCCTGTTCGGCGGCATTGCGGTTGCGCTGATGATTGCGACCTGGCGCTACTATCCCGCAACCGCGCCGCTGGCGCGTTACGATTTCCTGTTTCTCTGCATGATCGTCGTCCAGGTCATCCTGCTCGGGACGCGCCTGGAGACGCTGGATGAGGCGAAAATCATCTTGATCTACCATGTCGTCGGCACGGTGATGGAGATCTTCAAGACGTCGGTCGGCTCCTGGATTTATCCCGAGCCGAGCTTCTTCCGGATTGCCGGCGTGCCGCTGTTCACCGGGTTCATGTATTCATGCATCGGCAGCTATCTCTGCCGCGTGTGGCGGTTGTTCGATTTCCGCTTCGATCGGCATCCGCCGCGCTGGGCGCTCGTTGCGCTGAGCATCGCGATCTACGCCAACTTTTTCACCCATCACTACGTGCCGGACCTGCGGATTGTCCTGTTTGCCGCGGCCGCGCTGCTGTTCGCGCGCACGACGATCTATTTCAAAGTCTGGGACAATTACCGTTCGATGCCGCTTCTGCTCGGTCTCGCGCTGGTGACGCTGTTCATCTGGTTCGCCGAGAATATCGGCACCTTCACCAAGACGTGGCTCTATCCGTCGCAGCAGCAGGGATGGGCGATGGTTTCGCCGGCCAAATTCGGCTCGTGGTTCCTGCTGCTCATCATCAGCTACACGCTGGTGAGCCTGATCAACACGCCGCGTGTTTTGGCCGGATCGCGAAGGACGACTCCGGTCATGCCCGAGTTGGAAGCAGTCTAGTTCGGTCGGGCCAGCGGCCTCGCTCACGCAGAAGCACGAGCATCGCCGGCGCACGAGGGGCAATGCTTATGGCGTTACTTCTTCTTCGCCGCGACCCGATCGAGGCTCTTGATCTCCAGCGGCGGGCGGCCGGACTTTTCGGCGATCTCGCGGTCCTGCTCCATGATGAAGCCACGGGCCGGCTCGTCGCCGTCGAGCCCGCCAAGGAGCTCGGCCGGCACGCGCCGGTTGGAGCGCTGGGAGCCGTCTTCATAGAAGACGTTGAAAAAGGCGAATTCGCCCTTGGGATTGGTACCGGGTTTTTTGGCCATGGCGGGCTTGTCGTCGATAAGACGGCCGCAGTCAAATGACTTCGCGCGGTTGTCGACATTGGCGTCGCGGCCGAAGCTTCGGCGGAGCTGGCCGTGCAACCGTCTGATTGGGCTTGTTTTCCGGGGAGAGCTGCGGCCTGGAGCCTGCGAGCGGCCCTTCACCTCAATAAACGGCGGGCCGCAAAGCCCGCCGTTTATTTTTGGTCTTCAGCGTCGCCCGGGGCTGGCAGGGCAACAACCTAGAATAGAAGGCTATAGCGGGCGCCTTGCCATGGCAAGGTAAATCGTCGTGTCGCCGGTTGTCGCAGCAAGCGCATCAGATATGCAGGTGACGTCATCGCGGTTCCCGCAATTTCGAAAAAGCAAATGCTTGGATCATCGAAGCAGTTCGTTCATCTTGCCCGGTTCTCGCAATGCAGCGAGAACGCGCGCGGGTCGCCGGGATTGAGCGGCAGGAGGCCTGCGAGCACGCGTAGCGGGATGTCGGTGTCGTCGGACATGATGGTGGTTCGCGCTGCGCTCTCCGGATGGGCGCGGGCAGGCGTCGACCCCGGAGTCTGCGATGTTGGTACCATACCCCTGTTTTGCCCGACGGGTCAACCATGATTCGGAAAAATCGTAAGAGAGCGTCGCGGCGCTCCTACTGTGCATGGGGTTGATTTACGGTTTTTGTTTTGGCGCAGTTAATCGCGGATACCGATATGATCGGTGCTGTGTCGCTTTGACCCGAATCCCGTTCCCGGGCATGATCGCGCGCGCTTTCGCGGTCTATTGCATGAGGATTTTTTCGTATGTTGAGATTCGCCTTGATGGTCGGACGAGGCTTCGCCATCGCCTTCATCCTCTCGCTCGCCGGCGGGTCGGCTGAGGCCGCGCGTTGCGGCGGCGACTTCAACAGCTTCGTCGCCGGCATGGCGGCGGAAGCGCAAGCCGCAGGCGTCTCGGCGGGCGTGACCAGTGCGGCGTTCAGCGGCATCACCCAGGACGGCGCCGTGCTCGCCTTCGACCGGCGCCAGCGCTACACCTTCAACAAGACTTTTGAGCAGTATGTCTCGACCCGCGTTGGCCCCGGCCGCATCAATGGCGGGCGTGCGTTGCTCCAGCGTCATGCCGCGCTGCTGTCGCGCATCGAACAGCAGTTCGGCGTGCCCCGGCAGATCCTGGTCGCGATCTGGGGGCTGGAGAGCGATTTCGGCAAGGGCGACATGGGCAAGCTGCCGGTGATCCGCACGCTTGCGACGCTTGCGCATGATTGCCGCCGCACCGAGCTGTTCCAGGGCGAGCTGCTCGCTGCCCTCAAGATCGTGCAGCGCGGCGACCTGCCGCTGCGCGACCTCATCGGCGCCTATGCCGGCGAGATCGGCCAGACCCAGTTCCTGCCGTCGTCCTACATCAAATACGGTGTCGATTTCGACGGCGACGGCCACGTCGACCTCCGCCACAGCGCCGCCGACGTGCTCGCCTCGACCGCAAACCTGCTGCACACCAACGGCTTCAAGATGGGCCAGCCCTACGGTGAGGGCACACCCAATTTCGATGCGATGCGCGAGTGGAACAGGGCGGTAATCTACCGCAAGACGATCGGGTACTTTGCGGACCGGCTGGCGAGGCAGTGACTTTACCCTCCAGAGGAGGGTGGAAGAGTAGGCGCACTCACTTCCCCTTCGCCATCTTCTCCAGCTTCCGCTGCAACGGCGCCCAGTACGTCCCGGGGCGGAAGCGCTGCAAGACGTCCATGAAGCGGGCGTCGTTGCCGATCAGGATGCGCGGCTCGTTTCGCTCGATACCCTTGATGATGCGCAGCGCGGCGTCCTTCGGCGTGGTCCGCGCCGCGGTCTCGAACCGGTCGATCATCTGCGCGCGGCGCGCATTGTCGGTGACGCCGGTGCCGGTGCGGGAGCTGCGCGCGATCGCCGTGGCGACGCCGCCGGGATGCACCACCGACAGTCTGACGGGGCTGCCGGCGATCGCGAGCTCATGGCGCACGCTCTCGGAGAAGCCGCGCACCGCGAATTTGGCCGCCGCATAGGCCGACTGTCCGGGCGGCGCGATGATGCCGAAGATCGACGAGACGTTGACGATATGCGCCTCAGACCTTGTCTTCAGGTGCGGCAGGAAGGCGCGGGTGCCGTGCACCACACCCCAGAAATTGATGTCGAACAGCCAGTCCATCTGCGCCTGGTCGATCTCCTCGAATTGCCCGAGCAGCGCCACGCCGGCATTGTTGACGAGGATGCCGAGCGCGGGATGCGCCGCGATCGCTTCGCGCGCGAATTGCGCGATCTCGGCAGGCTCGCTGACATCGACGCGATGCACGCTGACCTTGCGCGCTTTGTCGCTTCCTTGGCCGATCTCGGCAGCGAGGCTCTTCAGCCCGGCCTCGTCGCGGTCGGCCAGCGCGAGGTCGCAGCCGCGGCTTGCGAGTTCGATGGCGAGCGCGCGGCCAATGCCGCTCGCCGCTCCCGTAATGGCGGCAGCGCCGCGAATCGCCGTCATGGATTCCCCCGTCAAGCCTCAGATAAGGAACTATGAGCTACATTTTTTCAGGATGGAACCGAACCGTATGCGAACTCGCTCCTTAACACACGTTAGCTGGACGAGGCGGCAGCATTGGGAGCCACCGATGGGACAATTAGAACCATTTACGGCAATAGCACTCGTCGTTGAAGATGACGCCATGCAGCGGGAGATGCTTTGTCTCCTGCTTGAAGAGAGCGGCTATCAGGTCATTCAGTGCGAAAGCGCGGAAGCCGCCGAGCTTGTGCTGGAGAAGAATGCCGGCGCACTTTGCCTGATGCTGACCGATGTGCAGCTTGCGGGCCGCATGAACGGCGTCGAGCTCGCGCACGTCGCCAGGGACCGCAATCCGAAGCTCGACGTCGTCGTCACCTCGGGCCGCCCCCTGATGCAGCCCTTGCCCGATGGCGCGAAATTCTGGGCCAAGCCGTGGGCGCCGCTCGACGTCCTGCGCGAGGCCGAGATCGCGCAGCTGAACTAAAGCGCGTTCGCGCCTTGGTTCTTGCTCGACCGGGCGACGCTGACCGTGTCGTGACTTCTCCGGGCCGGGCAGAGATGTTAGGGACAGGACATGTCCTGGTCTTTCCTGCTCACCTCGCTGATCGTCGTCGTGTCCCCCGGGACCGGCGTGCTTTACACGCTGGCTGCGGCGCTCACGCGCGGCTCCCGCGCCAGTGTGGCCGCCGCCTTCGGCTGTACGCTCGGGATCGTGCCACACATGATTGCGGCGATGCTGGGCCTCGCGGCTGTGCTCCACACCAGCGCGCTGGCCTTTGCGGCGCTGAAATGGTGCGGCGTCGTCTATCTGCTCTACATGTCCTGGCAGGCGCTGCGAGAGACGGGGACCCTTGCCGTCGACGGCGAGATCAAGGAGCGCTCGAGCGGCCGGGTCATCGTCACCGGCGTCCTGATCAACATCCTCAACCCAAAGCTCTCGATCTTCTTCCTCGCCTTCCTGCCGCAGTTCGTCGCGGCGGACGAAGCCCATGCGCTGGCGCGGATGCTGGAATTGAGCGGCGCCTTCATGGCGATGACCTTTGCCGTGTTCGTCGTCTATGGTCTCTGCGCGGCCTCGGTGCGCGAGCGCGTCATCTCCCGTCCGGCCGTGATGGGCTGGCTGCGCCGCTCCTTTGCCGCCGGCTTTGCTCTGTTAGGTGCCAAGTTGGCGTTTGCCGAACGTTAGCCAAAAAAAAGCGGGCCTCGCGCCCGCCGTTTTCAATCTCTCAAGCTGACCCAACGCCCGGGCGGAGCCAGGCTCCACCCGGACGAACAAAAAGAAGCAGCGTTACTTCTTCTTCGCAGCCTTCTTGGCCTTCTTCTTCGTCGCCTTCTTCGCCTTCTTCGCTTTCTTAGCCATAGTATCCTCTCAAGGGTTCATGGTTAAACGCGACACGAGGGATGCTCGGCGGAGGGCCAGCCTCGCAACATCCTCGGTGACGAACTCAGCAGATTCGCAGGTCTATGCCCCGCGCTGTCACATCTGTGTCATTACGTTATCCACAGCTCAGATGCATTTTCGGGTGATTTTTGGACGCGAATCCGCATCGCGATGCATGCACTGCGACAGTGCATGGACGCGGCGTGCCTAACGATCTGATAACCGAGACGCGCCGTTCATGAATCCAAAACCAAAGGCGTGCTTTCGACGATCTCAGTGAGGTTCCGTTAAGCGCAACCCGCGCATGATCCTCCGCAAGAACACGGGGACGGGTCATGGACAAACTTCTGCCAGCAAATGGGGGCGGGACGCTGCGCGTGGTGCAGGCGTCATGCTGAACGTGCCGACGCTTTGGATAGTCTTCGTCGTCAACTTCTCGGCGCTCGGCCTGATTTGGGCCTATGTGACGCGCTCCTATCCGAAATTCGAGGCAGCGCGATACTGGATGGCATCGGCGTTCGTCGGCGCGGCCGGCGCGATGACCGCTCTGGTCCGCATGTTCGTCACGTCTCCTGCGCCGCTTCTGTTCGGGGCCGCCGGCATCATCGCGGCGAGCTGCCTCGCCGCCATGGGCATCCAGCGCTTCTATGGTCGGCCGGTGTCCTGGCGCGCCATGATTACGACGAGCGTCTTCAGCCTCGGCGGCACGCTGTTCTTCCTGGTCGTCTTCGACCACATGCAGCTCCGCATGCTCAGCTATACGCTTGGTCAGTCCGTTCCGCTGCTGCTGGCGTTGCGCCTTCTGATGTCGCCGCAGGGAGGGCGCGTCAGTCCCGGCGCCTGGCTCGCCAGCATCGTCATCATCACCATCATCGCGATCTTCGTGGCCCGCGCGATCGGCAATCTGCTCGGCGGCGATTTCTCGGCGGTGGCCGGCAGCCAGAGCCATGCCGTCATGGTGCTCGGGCTGCTGTTCCTGTCGATGACTCTCAATTTCGGCTTCCTGCTGATGGCGATGGATCGGCTGCGCAACGAGGTCGCCGATCTCGCGCTGCTCGACGATCTCACGGGTGTCGCCAACCGCCGCCATCTGCTGCAGCGGCTGTCCGAGGAATGCGCCCGTTCGGAGCGCAGCGGCGAGCCATTCTCGCTGCTGGTGATCGATCTCGACGGCTTCAAGGCCATCAATGATACTCATGGCCATGCCGCGGGCGATGCCTGCCTCAAGCACTTCACCCTAATGGCGCAGACGCGGCTCAGGCCGGGCGACATGCTCGCCCGCACCGGCGGCGACGAGTTCTGCGTGGTGCTGCCGTCCTCCTCCATGCGCGAAGGAGCGCTGATCGCCCGTCGCGTGCTCGAGGTCTGTCGTCAAGATGCCGCCGGCTGCTCTGGTAACGACATCCCGATCTCGATCTCGATCGGGGTTGCGGAATGGGACCACGGCATCGGCCAATTCCCGGACCGGTTGATCGCCCACGCCGACCATGCCCTCTACGCCGCCAAGAAGAACGGCAAGAATGATTTTGCGATCTATGATCCGGCCCCATCGCTGTCGCCCGGGGCGCTCGGTTCGAACGAGGCCGCGCGCAAATTCGCGTAGGTCCTGCTAAGTTGGGTCCGTTGTTGGACCCCTGTGATGATGTCTCGCCTGTTCGCGGCCGTTTTCGCCGCATTCGCCCTGATCGCGCCCGCCGCCGCAATGGATGCCGAGCTTGCAAAGCTCGCGCGCAGCACCGGCACGCCCGACATTCCCGGCCTGAAAATCGTCTGGCTCGCGCCATGGGGCGATGTCCGTGACGCCCATCCCTGGCGCAACATCATCGTGCACCAGACCGAAGGGCCGGCGGGCTCGGCGCGTGGCGGCGCGCAAGAGCAGTCCAGGAATCCCACCCGGCGCGGCGTGATGGTCTGGGTCGAGACTGACGGCACCGTTTACTGGTCGGTCGCGGACAATCTGGTGCCGACCCATACCGACGGCGCCAACCGCAACGACAACAAGTACATCGACAACACGGCCACCTTTCATCAGGTGGTGCGCGACAATTCGATCGGCGTCGAGTTCGCCGGCAATTATCCCGACGTCACGATCGGCCCGACCACAGCGCAGGTCGCGGCCTGGAAGGTCCTGGTCCAGGTCCTGCGCGCGCGTTACGGCATTCCGCTCGATCACGTCTATGCCCACAACTGGATCGACTACAAGGATGCCCGCTATTGCGAAGGCTGCTGGCTCGCAACGCTGGCAAGGATTTGGGGGGAGTAGGAGGTGCACTCCCTCGCCCCGCTTGCGGGGAGAGGATTGGGGTGAGGGGGAGTCTCCGCAGGGATGGTGGGAGTTGGACTCGCGGAGAGTCCCCCTCACCCGAATTTGCGCTTTGCGCAGATTCGACCTCTCCCCGCAAGCGCGGCGAGGTGAAGAAGAGGCGCCGTGACCCTACACCGGCTGCGCCATCCAGCCGAACAAGCGCCGGATCAATCCCGGCTGCTCCGGCAATTCCGGCGGCCCGTCCGCGGCCAGCACGCGTTTGAAGAAGTAATCCAGAAAGACCATGTCGTTCGGCTCGGTGACGGTGAATTTTTCCTCGCCGAAATACACGCTGTAATTAAAGAAGAACGGCCCCATGATCGGGATCGTGGCAGTCGAGGCATAGTCCTTGGAGATCACGAACTCCGATGGGTCGAGGCCGTGGTCGCGCATGGTCTGCTCGACCAGCGGCAGCTTGCGCATGAACTGGGCGGAAAAGCCGCCGACGGTGGATTGCAGGATGATCGACACGGGTGCGTGTCCGTTCTCTGGATGTGGCCCGATAGTCTTGGGTCGGTCGACCCGTCAGGTGCGTTCAATGTGCCCCGCCGGTGTTTCCGCCAAAATGCTGCAGCTCACACACAAACAAAAAAGCCGGCGTTGCCGCCGGCTTCCTTGTCGATCCGCCAATTCCTGGCGCGGAAAAGCTTGCGCTCAGAGCGCGGCTTCCAGCGCGGCCTGTTCGGCCTTTGCAATCGTGCCCTTGACCGCGGACTGCACCTTCTCGAAGGCGCGGACCTCGATCTGGCGGACGCGCTCGCGCGACACGCCGAACTCGGCGGCAAGGTCTTCCAGCGTCATCGGGTCGTCCGCAAGGCGGCGGGCCTCGAAGATGCGGCGTTCGCGAGCATTGAGCACGCCCATGGCGCCGTTCAGCGCGTCACGGCGGTGATCATACTCCTCGTGCTCCGCCATCAAGGCTTCCTGGTTGGGCGTATTGTCGACCAGCCAGTCCTGCCATTCGCCGGCTTCGCCGTCGTCGCGGATCGGTGCGTTGAGCGACGCGTCGCCACCGAGGCGGCGGTTCATGTCGATCACGTCCTGATCGGTGACGCCGAGGCGCTTGGCAATGATCTTCACCTGGTCGGGGCGGAGATCGCCTTCGTCCAGCGCGTTGATCTTGCTCTTCGCCTTGCGCAGGTTGAAGAACAGCTTCTTCTGATTCGCAGTGGTGCCCATCTTCACGAGCGACCAGGAACGCAGGATGTACTCTTGAATCGACGCCTTGATCCACCACATCGCGTAGGTGGCGAGACGGAAGCCCTTCTCGGGCTCGAAACGCTTCACCGCCTGCATCAGGCCGACATTGCCTTCCGAGACGACCTCGGAGATCGGCAAGCCGTAGCCGCGATAGCCCATGGCGATCTTGGCCACGAGCCGGAGATGGCTGGTGACGAGTTGGTGTGCAGCGTCGCGATCATCGTGTTCGCGCCAACGCTTGGCGAGCATGTATTCCTGCTGGGGTTCCAGCATCGGGAACTTGCGGATTTCGCCGAGGTAGCGGGAAAGGCCGGATTCTCCATTAAGGACCGGCAGTGCAGCGGTACGGGCCATTGTTAGCCCCTCCAAAGGTTCAGGCCCCCGATAGCGGCGGGCCAGGCAGACGACCGCTTGGTTAAAGCCGATCGTAGCTGCGATGTTCCGCGTTGGTCATTTCCAACGCAGGCGCAATATACGCCATGGAGGGGCAAAAAGGGAAGGATTGCTGACGTCACGTCCCCGTGTGGCAGCTATAACTTTTTGTAAGGTAAGGGTTTTCTCAAAGCCCCTGCGTCATAGCGCCGCTTTCAGAGCGCCTTCAAGGAGAAGCAAATCCTCCGGCAGGCTCGCCTCCCAGTGGAGTAATTCTCCAGTCCTCGGGTGCTCCAATACCAGAAGGTAGGCATGCAAAGCCTGCCGGCCGAGGACGGTCAGGGCGGCCTGCGATTCCGGGCCCAGCTGGTTCGCCTTGGTCTTGAAATGCGGGCCATAGACCGCGTCGCCCATCAGCGGGTGGCCGATATGGGCGAGGTGGACGCGGATCTGGTGGGTGCGGCCGGTCTCGAGCTCGCAGGCCAGCAGCCCCGCGATCGGTTTGCCGTCGCGCCCGGCAAAACTCTCCAAAAGCTCCCAATGCGTCACCGCTTCGCGGCCGCCCTGGCGCACCGCCATCTTCTCCCGCGCATGCGGGTGGCGATCGATCGGCGCATCCACCGTGCCGCGATGGCGGCCCGGCAGCCCCCAGGCAAAGGCCATATAGCCGCGCCGCATTGATCCAGTGCGGCCGTGGTCGGCGAATTGCGCGGTCAGCGAGGCGTGCGCGAGGTCGTTCTTGGCGACCACCATCAGCCCGGTGGTGTCCTTGTCCAGCCGGTGCACGATGCCGGGCCGGCGCACCCCGCCGATCCCCGACAGCGAGGTGCCGCAATGGGCGATCAGCGCGTTCACCAGCGTGCCGGTCTCGTGGCCGGCCGCGGGGTGCACCACCAGCCCCTTCGGTTTGTTGATGACGATGATGTCGTCGTCCTCGAACACGATATCGAGGGCGATATCCTCGCCTTTCGGCTCCGGCGGGGCCGCCTCCGGCACGTCGATTATGATCGTATCGCCGGAGGCGACGTGATAAGCGGGGTCGCGGACCGGGGCGCCCCTGTGGCTCACCGCGCCCGCCAGAATCAGGGCTTTCAGCCTTGATCGCGACAGCTCGGGAAGGCGCGCCGCCAGCACGCGGTCGAGCCGGGTCGAGCCCTCGTCGCCTTCGACCACGACCTCCAACCTTTGCGCTGAACCTGAGCTTTCCATGACGATTTCTGATACCGCTGTTCCCGATCCGAGCCCCGAGCAGGCCGCGCTGTTTGCGCGGGTGCGGCGGATGATGCTGATCGCGGGGTTGACCACGGCGCTGGCCATCTGCGCCATGCTGATCGCGGTGGGCTACCGCCTTTTCAAGTCGGAGGGAAGGGCGGCCGAACCCGTGGGCGACGTCACCGCCACCCTGCCGAAGGGCGCCAAAATCGTCTCCACCGGCGTGGCCGGCGACCGCCTCGTGGTGACGCTGGATATCGGCGGGGTCACCGAGATCCGCACCTTCGACGCCCATACGCTGAAACCGGCCGGAAAGCTGAAATTTGGCAATGAGCCGTAAAAGGCAGGTTCAGTCCTTGCGGCGGACAAATTTCGAGGTTATTGGCTAGCCCTCACGCTCCCTTCGTCTAGCGGTTAGGACGCGGCCCTCTCAAGGCTGAAACAGGGGTTCGATTCCCCTAGGGAGCGCCACGCAAATCTTAAGCCCGAAAATCTTAAGCCATTGAAAAGTTGGACACTCTAAGCAACCATGTGAGCTTGGAGAGGCCGCCCTGCTACACACTCGTAGCCCGCAAGGTGGTCAGCAATGGCGACTTCGAACGACATGCATCGGCGTTCGTCCGGCAACGCGTTTCGCAACAGGCCGCCTGAAGCGCCGGTCGGAAAGTCCGCGCCCGCTCGCGATGAACCGAGCGCCGCAGCAGCTGATGTCTTGGCAGAGTTCAACCTCGCGGCCGTGACATGGCAATCCTGATCCCAAGCCTGGGTTTTGCTCGCTTCGACACCCGCGGCGAGCTGCGACTCGCGGAGCGCCTCAAGGACTTCCTCGAAGAGAACGCTGTCGTCTGGCACAACCTCCCGGTAGGCCCTCAAAGCCGGCATCCGGACTTCATCATCGTTCATCCAGCGAACGGCCTGCTCGTGCTTGAGGTGAAGGACTGGCGCCTGGAGTCGATCGTGTCGGCCGACAAAGCAAAGGTCGAGTTGTTGACGAGCCGTGGCATCGTGCGCGAGATCAGTCCCCTGGAGCAGGCTCGCAAGTATACGTTCGACGTCGTGCGCACGCTGGAGCGGGATGGGCAATTGCTGTTTCCGGCCGGCCACCGCTTGATGGGCCGACCGATTCTTCCGTTCGGCTTCGGGGCCGTATTCACGAACATCACGCGCAAGCAGTTCGATCAGACCCATCTCAAGGAGGTGTTCGCCGAGCATCTATGCATGTTCAAGGACGAAATGACGGAAGGGGCCGACCCCGAAGAATTCCGGTCCAGATTGTGGCGCATGGTTCATCCGCGTCTCGGAGAGCCGCTGTCCATGCCGCAGTTCGACCGGTTGCGTGCGCTGCTCTTTCCTGAAATCCGCATACGCCAGATTGCCCTGCCTCTGGACGAACCGGTGGCGCCCGATCCATCCGACCGGACGCTTGCGGTCATGGACATGCATCAGGAGCAGATCGCGCGCAGCTTGGGAGAGGGGCACCGAATCATTCGCGGCGTCGCCGGATCGGGCAAGACGCTGATCCTTGCCTTTCGCGCCGAATATCTGGCGCGTGCGGCGACAAAGCCGGTGCTGATCCTGTGCTACGCCAACGGCATCGCCGGGCGACTCGAGGATGCCATGCAGAATCGCGGCGTGGAGGATCGTGTTCAGGTCCTTACCTTTCATGCTTGGTGTTACCGGATGCTGCGGACTTACGGGATTGCCGTGCCATCCGAGCGGGAATATCCGGACTATGCCATACGACTGGCTGCGAGCGTTTCGGAGGTCATGAAGGCTGTAGATCAGGGGCATATCCCAGCGGAACAGTATGACGCCGTTCTGATCGACGAGGCACACGATTTCGAGCCGCAATGGCTCGCGCTCGCGGCCAGGATGGTGAACCCGCGCACGAAGGCGTTGATGGTCGTCTATGACGATATCCAGGCCATCTACAAGGGACGAGAGCGCCCGGTGTGGAAGCAACTCGGAATTGAAGCGACGGGCAGAACGACCGTACTGAAAGTCAATTACCGCAACACGGCCCAAATCGTTGCCTTCGCAAGACGCTTCGCTTCGGACGTTATTGGCGCTCCGGGCACGACGGCCGGCGACGAACACGCTATCCTGTTGCCCGAAGATGCCGGTCGACAGGGGCTGGAGCCAGACGTGCGGCGGTGCGTGAGCATCGATGCAGAAGCTCACTGTGTCGCCGAGTGGTTTCTCGACCGGAAAAAGGCTGGATACGAGTGGTCGCAAATGGCGTGCCTTTACCCGGAGCATTGGATCGGGGGGCGAGTCGCACAGATACTCGCCAGGCATGATGCGCCGATCGATGTGGCCAAAGACAATCGGAACAGGGTTTCGACCAAGCAAGTGGCCGTACGGTTTTTGAGCATGCACAGTGCCAAAGGGCTCGAGTTTCCGTGCGTCGCAATTGCAGGCTTGGGCTTTCTCGGCCGCCACGGCGAGACGGTCGAGGAATGTGTTCGCCTGACCTACGTTGGGGTTACCCGGGCGACTCACGAGGCGCTGTTGACGTACTCGAGTGAGTCGGCGCTGGTGCAGCGGTTGATCGCGTAGCCGATCAGGCCGACCGACGCCATCCTTCCGCAGTCAAAGCTTCCAGCTCAGCGAAATACTCATCATTCGGATCGTGGTCGGGCTTGGCATCGTCGCCGTCCAAATTGATTTCGCGCATCAGATCGTTGAGATATCCAATAAGCACCGAGCCGATCGCATGCACGGCTTCGTGGCGATCGAGCCCTTCGGACATCAGTCGCTGCGCCGCGCGTTGCACCGGCAGCTCGGCATCTGCAATCTGGTTCTCTACGATGGCGTGAATGACCGCGTGCAATTTCTCCCGCGGATGGCGGATCCCGGCACGTCGATGATAGCCCAGCACAGCGTCGATCCGTTCTTGTTCGTTCAGTGCAAGCCATTGATCGGGGATTGGCTCCGCGAACGGATCGTATCCTCCGATCGCTGCTTCCTACCAAAGCTCTGATCGGGCGACCTCACGCGCCTGCGGATCAACTTGACGCAGTCCGGATGATGGCTCGCTCGCACTTTGTGAGTTGAGGCAGCACTTCTTGAACTTCTTGCCGCTGCCGCAGGGGCAAGGGTCGTTTCGTCCGACGCCTTTATAAGGATCGACCATGGAGCATGCCTTCACTCATCCTCGCCCCAGCCAACCGCGTACTGCGGAAGGCCTCAATCTAGCGAATTCCTCGGCTGAGGACCATTGAGCGATTTCAGTTCCGCCACCGCTCATCCGGACCCGATGAGCGAGCCTAGCCGGGCTCGATATAGGCGAGACGATCCATGACGCCGTCGGCCAGTCCGACCTTGTAAACGGCTTCCGCGAAACGCCTGTCCTCGGCGACCTGGCTGAGCTTGCTGTCGGCCACGCGCCGCGGCAGCATCATGCAGATGGGCTTGAGCATTTCGATCTCGAAAGGAACGTTGACGCCGGCGGTCATCGAGAACGTCTCCGGAGTGAGCAGCCGGGTCGCGAATAATTCTCCCTCTTCCATCGAATGCTCGAGCCCGACGTCGATCAACCACACCTTGGAGTTCCGAAGGATATCGGTGGCGATCAGGCCTATAATGTCGTGACGGCGCTCGACCATGAGTATCGCAAATTGCGACGAGCGCATCGCTTCCAGCATTCGCCGCTCGTCGGACTGCGCTTCGAACCTGGCCGATTTCGCATAACGGTCGATCGCGCGGGAACGATCGGCCGGGGCGGTGTAGATGGCCAAGTCGTAGATGTAATAGGCCTCGTCCGGGTCGTCGAGAATCAACGTCTTTCCTTGCACCAATCCGAGGCGACGTGCGCGATCGAGCAGTGTGTCAGGAGATATGGACTTGAGCACCTTGTCATTAAGGTATTTTGAGAGTTCCCGCAGCTGGAGATACCGGGCGAGAAGATCGTCGCGTGTCGGGCGATTCTCACCATCCCAGGGCAAGGTCAGTTGCCGTTCGGTGCGGAGCGGGGCCCTGCGGTTCTCCCGAGTAGGACTGTTGCTCGACATGGTAGGCGCTCTCCACCGATTCGTGCAGCGGTGAATCTCCGAATTCGCCCCGAGAGCGCCAACGGATTTCACACGTCGTTTTCAAACCGCCGCAAAAGCCACGATCTTCTTGATCTGCGGTGCGAGCACGTCTTCCGCCGTTTCGAGGTCGAAACGCGTCTGAATGTTCATCCAGAACGCCGCTCCCGTCTTGAAGAACTTGCCGAGCCGCAGTGCGGTGTCGGCCGTGACGGGCTTTTCTTCGCGCGCAATGCGCTCGATCCGGGTGCGCGGCACGTTTAGAGCGGCTGCGACCGCGTAGGGCGTCAGCTTGAGCGGTACGAGAAATTCTTCACGCAGGATTTCGCCGGGATGAATCGGCGGAAGTTTTCTTGCCATCTGCGAACTCCTTTTGACTGGCCGCAGCCAACCGGCCCGACTAGTGATAGTCCACGATCTCGACGTCTTTGGGGCCTCGGTCGGTCCATCTGAACACGATCCGCGATTGATCGTTGATTCGGATCGAGTGCTTGCCCGCCAAGTCGCCCTTGAGAGCTTCGAAGTGGTTGCCGGGAGGCGATCTCAGGGCATTGAGAAAGCTGGCGGCGTCCAGCATGATGAGCTTCCGGCGTGCGACCTTTGCGAGGTCCGCCGGAAAACCCTTCGGGATCTTGCGATCCTGAAGGATCGGCCCGGCGAACTTCCCCTTGAAGCTCCTGATCATCGCTATACGTATCCTGTCGGGATACGTGTGTCAAGGCTATCGTATCTCCATGAGATACTAATTGCGAGCGGAGCGCTTGGCGCAGGTCCGCCAAGCGTACGGACCCACAATGATATGTTGTTCCCAAACCCTATCGCCGGATCAGCCGCACCACATCCTGCCTCAGCAGATAGAACGACACCGCCAGTAGAACGACGTCCTTCATCAGAAAGGGGACGTTGCCTGTCATCGCGGGGAATCCTCCCGCAGCGACGTCCCAGCCGTCGGGCATGAACGGAATGATCGTGACCGTCGCGATGAAGGTGCCGGTCGAGCCGAGGGCGCCGAGGATGCCGAGCCGCTTGTCCCAGAAGCCGGTGAGCAGCAGGATCCCGAACGTCCACTCCGAGGTGCCGAGGAAATAGCTGGCGCCGGCGTGGCCGAAGACGGGATAGAGCCACCAGATCAGCGGGCCGTTGCTGATGAACGGGACCAGTCTTTCGAACTCATACGGAAACCACTTCTGGTAGCCGAAGAAGAGAAACATGATCACCATCGAGGCTCGGACAAGGTGGTAGTCGAGATCTTCCGTAAGCAGGCCGGAGTTTTGCAGCGCGCGGACGAGCGGACTTTGCGCGGCGGTGGTCATCGTGGTCATGGTCGTGATCCCTTTCATTGATGATCGGACTTGGCGCGGTCGCTTCATGCGACCGCGGGGAAGTCGATCTCGGTGTCGTTGATGCGGTTGAACACGTTGGTGAAGACGGTGGTCGCAAATGCCAGGCTGATCTCGACCAGCTGCTTGTCGGTGTAGCCGGCAGCCTTGATGGCGGCGAAATCCTCGTCGCTGACCGTGCCACTGGATTGCGCGAGCTTGCGGACGAAGCGGATCAGCGCATCGCGCTTGTCATCGCCGGTCGCCCGGCGCTCGCGGATATTCTTCAACTCTTCGGGCTTCAGGCCCGCGAGCTTGCCGAGCAGGCTGTGTGCGGCGACGCAGTAGTCGCAACCGGCGACGCCGGAGATGACGAGCTTGATGGTCTCCTGGTCGCGCTTCGAAAGCGAACCCGAAGCGAGCACGCTGTCGGCGAGCAGGATGGACTTGAGCGCATCCGGCCCATGGGCGCCGATCGCGGCAAAGGTGTTCGGCACGCTGCCGATCGCCTTGTTGATCTGGCCATAGACTTCAGCGGTTGCGCCGGTTGCGGTGTCGAGACTGGGAACGGAAAGACGGGACATTGTTGGCACTCCTTGTTGGCGTCGGTGAACGTTTGCAGGGGTGACAATAGGGTCTCGTTTGATACTTTGAATGTCCATAAATCTCGAATAGATGCTCAATGGTCTCAAATTGGATCGTTCAGGAGATCGCGATGGATTGGCTGAGCCGGCTGCTCGAGATGATGCCCGTGCGCGGGCGGCTCGACCTGCGCTGCGCCTACGGCGCGCCATGGCGCATCGACCAGGGACCGGGCGAGCCGAACGAAATCCCGTATCACGCCGTGCTGGCCGGCTCGGCGACGCTGGACGATCCGGCAGGCGGCCGGCCGCTGCAGCTGAAATCCGGCGACATCCTGCTGCTCCCCGGCAATCCCCGACACGTCATGCACGACGGCAGCGGAGCCGCGCCGCTGCCGGCGCGCAACCGCGCCTCGCTTAATTTCACGATCAGCGAAAATCCCGGCGCCGGGCAACGGCTCGATCTGTTATGCGGACACTTCGCCATCGCGCCCCCGCATGACCGCTTGCTGCGCAGCTATTTGCCGTCGCGCCTCGTCGTGCATGCCGGCACCGATGCCGGCGAAACGGACACGGCGGGGCAACTCACAGGCCTCGTGACGCTGATGCGCAGCGAGTCCGCGGACGACCGTCTCGGCGGCCGCGCCATGCTGAACGCATTGTCGAGCGCGATGTTCGCGCTGGTGCTGCGGCTCGCCAGCCTTACGGACGCCGCGCCGCGCGGTCTGCTCGCCCTCGCCGGTCATCCGCGCCTCGCGCCGGCCGTGGCCGCCCTGTTCAATGAGCCCGCGCGCGCATGGTCGCTGCCCGACCTGGCGCGTCTGTGCGGCATGTCGCGGGCGACGCTCGTGCGGCAGTTCCAGGAGAAGCTCGGGCACTCAGCCGCCGATCTCCTGACCGACATCCGGATGGCGCTCGCAGCGAACGAGCTGAGAAAATCGTCGTTGTCGACCGGCGCCGTGGCGGAAACTGTCGGGTATCAATCCGAAGCCGCGTTCCAGCGTGCCTTCAAAAGCCACATGGGCGTCAGCCCGGCAAAGTGGCGCAAAAGCCAGGTGCCCGGCCCGGTCCAGTCCGTGCGAGCATAATGCATCGGCTTCAGTGGAGGTGGTCGTTGCTACCGGAATCTGCCTCTATGCGGCCTCAGCGCGGAGGAGTGTGACGATATGAGCGGTTTGGTGATCTCTGGCGGCCGGGTGGTGGATCCCGCGAGCGGAATGGATGCCGTCGGCGATGTGGCGGTGGTGGACGGCAAGATCGCCGCCGTCGGCTCCTCGCTCGGAGGCGCCGAGCGGGTCATCGATGCGACCGGGCTCGTGGTCGCGCCCGGCTTCATCGACCTGCACGCTCACGGCCAGTCGATCCCCGCCGACCGCATGCAGGCGTTCGACGGCGTCACGACGACGCTCGATCTGGAAGCCGGCGTGCTGCCGGTCGCCTCCTGGTATGAGCGCCAGGCGCGGAAAGGCCGCGTGCTGAACTACGGCGCCGCCACCAACTGGGCCTTTGCGCGCATCGGCGCGATGACGGGCTCGAACGCGGAAAGCTCGCTGGAAGCGTTCGGCAATGCCATGCGCGACCGCCGCTGGATCGACAACGTCGCGAGCGATGCGGAAGTCGCCGGCATCCTCGAGCGTCTCGCGCGCGGCCTGAACGAAGGCGGCATCGGCATTGGCATCTTGAATGCCTACGCGCCGGGCGCAGGCGTGCAGGAGTTGACCGCGGTGTGCCAGCTCGCCGCGCAGCATAACGTGCCGACCTTCACCCACGTCGCCTACATGTCGCGCATCGATCCCGAGAGCGCGGCGGAGGCCTATATCCGCCTGATCGGCTATGCCGGCGCGACCGGTGCGCACATGCACATCTGTCATTTCAATTCGTCGAGCAAGACCGACATCGAACGCTGCCGCGTACTGGTCGAGAAGGCACAGGCGCAGGGCCTGCCGATCACGGTCGAGGCCTATCCTTACGGCACCGGATCGACCGTGCTGGCGGCGGCCTTCTTCAGCGATCCCCAATTCGTCGAACGCAACGGCACCGGCTATGATTCCGTGCAGCGTGTGACCGACGGCTACCGCTTCCACGACCGCGAGGAGCTGCTCAAGGCGCAGGCCGAGGAGCCGTCCTCGCTGGTGCTCTGGCACATTCTCGACACCGAGAACAATTCGCATCATCGCGACCTGCTCGACATGTCGGTGCTCTATCCCGGCGGTGCGATCGCCTCCGACGCGATGCCGTGGACGCTGTCGGATGGAACCACCTACAAGGGCGATGTCTGGCCGCTGCCGGATGACGCCACCTCGCATCCGCGCTCGGCCGGTTGCTTCACGAAGTTTATCCGCGAATGGGTGCGCGAGCGCAAGACCGTGTCGCTGCTCGAAGGCGTGCGCAAATGCGCGCTGATCCCCGCAGACATCCTGTCGCAAAGCACGCCGGCGATGCACGCCAAAGGCCGGCTTGCGAAGGATGCCGATGCCGATATCGTGGTGTTCGACTACGAGAAGCTGTCGGATTGCGCGACCTTCACCGCGATGAACCGTCCGTCCGAAGGCGTCCGGCACCTCGTGGTCAGCGGCGAGATGCTGATTACCGATGGCGCGCTGGACGTCGCGGCGCGGCCCGGCCGTCCGGTGCGCCGTCCGGTCGTCGGGAGCTGATCCATGCCGGTCCCTATTCTCCTGGTGACGGGCTTTCTGGGGGCGGGCAAGACCACGGTCGTCAACCATCTGCTGGCCAACGCCGACGGGCGGCGCATTGCGGCCGTCGTCAACGATTTCGGCGCGATCAACATCGATGCGGAGTTGATCGCGGGCGCGAGCGACGGCGTGGTCAGTCTCGCCAATGGCTGCATCTGCTGCTCGCTCGAAGGCGACCTGCTGCGCACGCTCTCGAGCCTGCTGCGGCGTGATCCGAGGCCGGACTACATCGTCATCGAAACCAGCGGTGTCGCCGATCCCGCCGATATCGTGCGCAATCTGATGGATCCCGTGATTCTGCGCGAGGCCCCGCTGGAAACCGTGCTTTGCGTAATGGACGCCGCAACGTCGCCTTCTGCACTCGATGATGCGCTCCAGCGGTCGCAGCTGCGCGTCGCCGACATCGTGGCGTTGAGCAAGCTGGATCTGGCCGACGAAGGCGCGGGGGTGCGGATGCGGGAAGCCATCCGCGCGCAGCGCGTTCCTGCCGTGGTGGTCGATGCGCAACACGGCGAGATTCCGTCCGCGCTGCTCTTCCCCGCGAATGTCGATCGCGCGCCGGCTTCACGCGAGCCGGGACCAAAACGTCCGGCAGAAGAGCGCTTCGAGACGTTGAGCTGGACCTCGGACCGGCCGCTCTCGCTGCCGCGCTTGCAGCAGACGATCGGCAAGCTGGCGCCGAAGCTGGCGCGCGCAAAGGGCTTGTTCGAAACGATCGAGCAGCCCGGACGCCAGATGGTGTTTCAATTCGCCGGCGGCCGCGCGACACTCGCGCCGGGCGAACCGCCGACTGAAGGCGTGCCGCGTGCGCGCATCGTCTTCATCGCCGAGCTCGGGGTGCTCTCAAAGGCCGAGCTCGAGGGGATCATGGAGACGTGCGTTGTGGGCGGGTAGTACGATTCGCGCCAGGCGCAGGCGCACTACCTCAACTCTCCCGACGCCTCAATCCTCGACCGTCAGTCCGTTGCCGTGCACATACCATTCCGCACGCGACGACCACTGCACGTGCCGGTCGGGTGTCGCGCCCAGCGGCTCGTCAAACGCGCCGGCGTGGATGATCGCCTCGCGTCCGCTGCGTGTGAGGTGCGGCATCGGGCTGCCGCAGGTTTTGCAGAAGGCTGTGGCAAAACTGCGCGCGTTGGGCAGATCGAAACGGGCGACGGATGCTTCCCCGCGCAGCCAGCGTAGCGCGCTCGCATTCACGATCACCTCGCAAGCATGCGCGGTACCGGTTGCCTTGCGGCAGCGCGAGCAATGGCAGTTGAGGAAACGCTCGAAGGGACCATCGACCTCGAACGCCACCTCGCCGCACAGGCAGCTTCCGCGGAAAGGCGCCATGGTCACTCCCCCTCCGGCTCGGCCGCCTTCTCGGCCGCCTCTTCCGCGTGAACCGGCGCGACGCCGTGCGCGCCGCGCAGTCGGATCATCGTGTCGATCATGTCGACCTCGATCTTCAGCATGTCGAGATCGCGCGTCATCTCGCGCACCTCCTGGCCTTTGCGCGCCAGTTCCTCGGAGACGTCGACGGCCATCTTGCGTTCGGTCACGTTGCCCTGTGTGTTGACGAACAGCTTTGCGCGCATCCATTCGAGCCGCGCCCGCTGGGTATCGCGCTCGAATTTCCTCTCGGCGTAACGGCGCCGCGCCTCTGCGTAGGCGCCGACCAGCGCGGTTTCCGGCAGGGTCCACAATTGCTCGACGGACATGGTCATGCCGTTCAGGTCCCGGGTTTGGCTCGGCGGAGGTTTGCTCCGCGTCCGATCAGACCCTTCCGGCCGGCAATTCTCAAGAGGGCGGCGGCAGATCCGCGCCCGAAAAGCTTAGGCAAACTGTGCGAGGCCGTGGCCGACGGACCAGTTCTCCGCCGGCGCGTCCAGCACGTTGACGAACACGTCCTCGGGACGGATGCCAGGATCGTCGCCGAGCAGTTCCGCGATCCGGCGATACAGCGCCTTCTTTTGCTCGGGCGTCCGCGAGGCGAACACGGTGATCTGGATCAGCACGGCGTCGTCGCTGCGCTTGACGCCGTAGGCGTTGCCGCAGCGGAAGTTCGCAGGCGACAGCTCGCTGATGGTCATGAACTCGTCACCCTCGGGCACGTTCAGTGCCTCGCGCATGGCCCGGTAGAGACCGTCGAGGATCGCCTGCCGGTAGGCATCCGGCCTTCCGGCGCGCATCGAGATGTGAAGGAGAGGCATGATCTGGTCCGTTTGCATGCGGGCGATCGGCCAAGGCGCACGCAAGCGCCGGCCGTTCGGTCCATTGACGAAATGGGCTATCAATCCCAACTAGTTTTTTGACACGATGTCTAGAAAACATATTCTTGACGCCGTGTCAAATATTGCGAACGAGGCAGAGGAGCATGATTTGAGGCCGCGCGAATTCGATCACGACGACGTCCTGCGCATTGCGTTCGATCAGTTCTGGCGCAACGGCGTGCGCGGCACCTCGCTCTCGGACATCGCACGCGATGCCGGCGTCCAACGCGGCAGCCTTTACAATGCCTTCGGCAGCAAGGAGGCGCTGTTCCTCCAAGCCTATGAGCGCTACGCTGGCGATTATCTTGTCGCGCTGCGAAGGGCGCTCGGCGCAGGCTCGTTACGAAAGCGTCTCACCGCGTTCTTCGACCTGACCATCACGAATTTTCGCTCCGGCTCGCCGCCGCGCGGATGTCCGACGACGCGAGGCCTGATGGAGCTCGGCGCGACTGAAGGCGGGGGACTCGACGAAGATGCACGGAGGGCTTTTGCGAATCTCGTATCGCGCATCACCGCGCTGGTCCGCGACGCGCTGGCGGCGGGCACCGAGCGCGGCGAGTTCAGCGGCAATCCGGCAGCCGCGGCGCTGCACATCATCACGGTGACACGTGGCCTCGCCGTGCTCGAACGCGCCTTCGATGACGAGCCCCAGTTGCGCAAGATCGCCGCCCACACGATCGACCTCGTGCTCGGCAAGGGCGGGCGATAGGTGCCAGCAGAAAGCGACCGCGTTGACGGCCCGCAAATCGCTCCCAAATCATTTCGCGGGGCCTGGCGGAACCCGAATGCTTAACGCTTTGCTAAGGCGATCGGGATAATATGGCATATCAGCCCTGCCAATTTTTGCGAGCACCGATGATTTTCTCCCGCATCAGTTTCAAGCTGGTTCTCATTGTCGGCATCAGCCTCCTCGGCATGATCGCGCTGGCACCGATCGCGCTCTCGACCTTGCGCACGCAGATGATCGCGGATCGCCAGGCCAAGACGCAGCAGATGGTCGACGTCGTCTACGGCATTCTGACGCACCAACAGAAGCTCGAAAGCGAGGGAAAAGCCACGCGCGAACAGGCCCAGGCCGCCGCGATCGCCGAGATCAAGAGCCTTCGCTACGACAAGGTCGAGTATTTCTGGCTCAACGACATGAACGCGAAGATGATCATGCATCCGATCAAGCCCGAGCTTGACGGCAAGGATCTCTCCGACATGAAGGACCCGACCGGCAACCGGCTGTTCTCGGGCTTCGTCGATGTCGTCAAGAAGCAGGGCGCCGGCTTCTACAGCTACCTCTGGCCGAAGCCCGGCTTCGAGCAACCTGTTGCCAAGATCTCCTATGTGAAGGGCTTTGCGCCCTGGGGCTGGATCGTCGGCACCGGCATCTATCTCGACGACGTCGACGCCGTGTTCCGTCAGAATGCGATGACGTTTCCGCTGGTGTGCCTGGCCGTGTTCGCGCTCGTGCTCGGCGCCTCCTTCGTGATCGGCCGCAGCGTGACGAGGCCGCTGGCGAAGGTCACCGCGCTGACCGAGCGTCTTGCCGCCGGCGACAGCGCGTTCGACGTGCCTTACACGAACCGTCGCGACGAAGTCGGCGGGCTCGCCAAGGCGCTCGCCGTGTTCAAGGACAACGCGTCGGCGGTGGGCCGGATGCATGCCGAGCAGCACGAGGCCAAGCAGAGGGCCGACGACGAGAAGCGCAAGACGATGACCGATCTCGCCGGCAAGTTCGAGGCGAGCGTTCAGGCCGTGGTCCGCGACGTCTTCAGCGAGGCGCGCGCGATGCAGCAGGCAGCCCAGGGCATGTCGGAGACCGCGAACAAGGCGACCGATCGCGCGAGCTTCGTCGCCACCGCCTGCCAGCAGGCCTCGACCAACGTGCAGACGGTGGCTTCCGCCGCCGGGCAATTGTCGTCCTCGATCACCGAGATCAGCCAGCGGGTCGCGCAGGCCGCGTCAGTCGCCGACAAGGCCGCCGCCGATGGTCAGCGCACCAACGATACCGTGCAGGGGCTCGCTGCCGCCGCCCACAAGATCGGTGAGGTCATCGACCTCATCAACCAGATCGCATCGCAGACCAATCTGCTCGCGCTCAACGCCACCATCGAGGCGGCCCGCGCCGGCGAAGCCGGCAGGGGCTTTGCGGTGGTCGCGAGCGAGGTGAAATCGCTCGCGAGCCAGACCGCGAAGGCGACCGACGAGATCGGCGCGCAGATCACCGCGATCCAGGCCGAGACCAATCAGGTGGTCGGCAACATCGAGAGCATCCGCGCCACCATCATGGAGGTCAACGAGATCTCCTCGTCGATCGCAGCCGCAGTCGAAGAGCAGGGCGCGGCGACCGCCGCGATCGCCCACAGCGTGCAGGAGGCTGCCTCCGGCACCGACCAGGTCTCGCAAAACATCTCCGGCGTCAGCGATGCGACGGCCGAGACCGGCCAGGCTGCCGGCCTCGTGCTTCAATCGAGCGGGCGTCTGACCCAGAAGCTGCAATCGCTGGAGAACGAGGTCAGCGCCTTCGTTGCCGGCGTGCGGGCGGCCTGAAGCCACGACCTCTTCGCGTTTTTCCGCGTCACGGCATCGGCCGTGGCGCGGAAAACTGTTTTCCTTGACATGACCTCTGCCGTGCTCGACCTCTAACGATGTCGAAGGCACGCGTGTGCCCGCAGAAAAGCCACACGGGAAAGACGTCATGAGTGCAGGCCTCAACGAAAAGGACTACCTCGCCAACTTGCGCGGCCTGTGGGACAAGGCGTGGCCCAAGGGCATGCCGCGCTCGCCGAATTATCTGCATGGCGAAGTCCCGCTGACGGAATATCTGCGCGCCTGGGCGAAGCAGAGCCCGGCGCGACCTGCGGTGATCTTCTACGGCCACGTCACGACCTACGCCGAGCTTGACTGGCAGAGCGACCGCTTCGCGGCATTGTTGCAGGCGAAGGGCGTGCACAAGGGCGACCGCGTCGCCGTCTTCCTGCCGAACTGCCCGCAATTCCACATCGTGTTCTTCGGCATTTTGAAGCTCGGCGCGGTCCATGTTCCCGTGAGCCCGCTGTCGCGCGCGTTCGAGCTGTCCTACGAGCTCAACGACACCAAGGCCGAATTGATCGTGGCGCTCGACCAGCTCATCCCCGTCGTCGAGCAGGTTCGGGGCGAGGTGAGCCTGCGCGAGATCATCGTCACCAGTTTTGCCGATGTCGTTCCCGCCGCGCCCGCATTTCCGACGCCGGATTCGATCCGTGCGCCGCGTGTCGCGATATCAGGCGCGACCGATCTGTTGCCCGCGCTCGCAGCACAGCCCGCGCCAACGCCGCTGCCGCCGCCCGGCCTCGATGACGTCGCCGCGCTCAACTACACCGGCGGCACCACCGGCATGCCGAAGGGCTGCGTCCATACACATCGTGACATGGTCTATACGGCGGCCGCCAATTACGGCATCTCGGTGCTATCGGACGAGAGCAGCGTGTTCCTCTCGTTCTTTCCGGAATTCTGGATCGCCGGTGAGAATTTCGGCCTGATCTTCCCGCTGTTCTCCGGCGGGACGCTGATCCTGCTGGCGCGCTGGGATGCCGTCGGCGCCATGGCCGCGATCGACAAGTACAAGGTCACGATCACGGCGATGCCGGTCGATGGCGCGGTCGAGCTGATGGACCATCCGCGCTGGAGCGAGTTCGATCTGTCGTCGCTGAAGCAGGTGCGCGTGGTCTCCTTCGTCAAGAAGCTGAATGCCGATTATCGCAAGCGCTGGAAGAACCTCACCGGCACGATCCTGATGGAGGCGGCCTGGGGCATGACCGAGACCCACACCTCCAACACGTTCACATCAGGCTTCCAGCACGACGATTTCGATCTCAACAATCAGCCGATCTTCGTCGGGCTGCCGGTCCCCGGCGCCGAGTTCAAGATCACCGATTTCGAGACCGGTGAATTGTTGCCGCTCGGTGCGGAAGGCGAAATCCGAGTGCGGACGCCGTCGCTGCTCAAGAGCTACTGGAACAAGCCTGAGGCGACCGCCGAGTCGCTGATCGATGGCTGGCTGCGCACCGGCGACATCGGCGTGATCGACAAGGACGGCTTCCTGCACTTCCTCGGCCGCCGCAAGGAGATGCTGAAGGTCAAGGGCATGAGCGTGTTCCCGCCGGAGATCGAAGCCTTGCTGGGGCAGCATCCGAAAGTGCTGGGCTCCGGCGTGGTCGGGCGCGACGATCCCGACAAGGGGCAGGTGCCGGTAGCCTATATCCAGCTCAAGCCGGAGGCCGTCGGCACCGTCTCCGCGGAGGAGCTGCGCGCCTGGTGCGCCGAACGCATGGCCGTCTACAAGGTGCCGGAGGTGCGCATCATCGATGCCCTGCCTTTGACGGCCACGGGCAAAGTGAAGAAGCAGGACCTCGATCCCAACCGTCCCGCCGCCGTCTGAGTGAGAGATCTGATGTCGTTCAAAAAACTCCTGATCGCCAATCGCGGCGAGATCGCCATCCGCATCGCGCGCGCTGCGGCGGACGCCGGCATCGCCACGGTTGCGATCCACCCGGCCGATGACGCATTGTCGCTGCATGTGCGCGTTGCGGACGAGGCGGTCGAAATTCCCGGTCGCGGCGCGCGGGCCTATCTCGACATCGAAGCCGTGGTGAAGGCGGCGACGCGCGCCGGCTGCGATGCCGTGCATCCCGGCTATGGCTTCCTCAGCGAGAACGCGGCGTTCGCGAAAGCCTGCTCGGATGCGGGTGTTGCCTTCGTCGGGCCGAAGCCGGCTGCGCTGGAACTGTTCGGCGACAAGGTCGCGGCGCGGCAACTGGCTAAGCGTTGCGGCGTGCCGATCATCGCCGGCACCAGTGGTCCGTCCTCGCTCGAGGAGATCACCGCGTTCTTCACCTCGCTCGGCAGCCATGCGGCGATCGTGATCAAGGCGATGGCCGGCGGCGGCGGCCGCGGCATGCGCGCCGTCGAGAACGCAGCCGATCTCGCGGAGGCCTATGCGCGCTGCCAGTCCGAGGCCAAGGCCGCATTTGGCTTCGACGGCGTCTACGCCGAGCGGCTGATCCGGCAGGCCCGCCACATCGAGGTGCAGATCATCGGCGATCGTCACGGCGCGATCTCTCATCTCTGGGAGCGTGAATGCACCATCCAGCGCCGGCACCAGAAGCTGATCGAGGTGGCGCCGAGCCCGTCCCTGAGCGACGGTTTGCGCGGCCGTATCATCGAAGCGGCCAGGCAGCTGGCGACAGCCGCGGTTTACGACAATCTCGGCACGTTCGAGTTTCTCGTCGACGGCACTGCCGAGGACAGCTTTGCCTTCATCGAGGCCAATCCGCGGCTCCAGGTCGAGCACACCGTCACGGAAGAGGTGCTCGGCTTTGACCTTGTCCGCGCCCAGCTTGCGGTTGCCGCGGGCGCAACATTGGCCTCCCTTGGCCTGGCGCAGGGCTCGATCCCGAAGCCGCGCGGCTATGCCATGCAGCTCCGCGTCAACATGGAGACGCTGGACGAAACGGGTGCGACGCATCCGACCGGTGGCGTGCTCGCATTGTTCGAGCCGCCGTCAGGCCCCGGCGTCCGCGTCGATAGCTTTGGCTATGCCGGCTACAAGACCAGCGCGGCCTTCGACTCGCTGCTTGCAAAAGTCATCGTGCATACGCCGGGTAACGCCTGGCATGAGGTCGTGGCAAAAGCTTCGCGGAGCTTGCGCGAGTTCCGGATCGACGGCGTTGTCACCAACATCGCTTTCCTCCAGGCGGTGCTGGCGCACCCGGATTTCAGGATCAATCGCATCGCGACGGACTTCATCGATCGCAACATCGCAAAGCTGGTCGAGGCGGCCGATGGCGCGGCCAAGCCGCTGTATTTTGCCGCAGTTGAGCGAAGTGGCGCGCACGCCGCCGAGGCCCACGTCGCCCAAGTCGTACCTGAAGGCGCGGTGATGGTCGCTGCGCCCTTGCAAGGCACCATCGTCACCATTCAGGTCAAGCAAGGTGAGGTCGTGCGCCCGGGCCAGCAGCTCGCCGTGATCGAATCCATGAAGATGGAGCATCTGGTCATGGCCGAGCAGGGCGGCCGTGTCATGAAGCTCGTGGCCGGAGACGGCGTCACGCTGATGCATGGCGAGCCGATCCTCTATCTCGAACCGCTCGACGTCGCGGCCGATTCCTCGGCGGCGGAAGCCGCTGTCGATCTCGATCACGTCCGCCCGGACCTCGCCGAGCTGATCGCGCGCCAGGCCAACACGCTCGATGCGAACCGTCCGGCCTCGGTCGAGCGCCGCCGCAACACCAACCAGCGCACGGCGCGCGAGAATGTCGCGCAGCTCGTCGACGACGGTTCGTTCATGGAATACGGCAGCCTTGCGATCGCGGCGCAGCGGCGCCGGCGCAAGCTCGAGGATCTTATCAAGAATACGCCAGCCGATGGTCTTGTGATGGGCGTTGCCACCGTCAATGCAGAGAAGTTTGGCCCCGATGCCGCGCGCTGCATCGTCGTGGCCTATGACTACACCGTGCTCGCGGGCACCCAGGGCCACATGAACCATAAGAAGATCGACCGCATGCTCACGCTTGCGGAAGATTGGCGCGTGCCGCTGGTGTTTTATGCCGAGGGCGGCGGCGGCCGGCCCGGCGACACCGACCGCCTCGGCATGACCGGCCTCGACGGTCCGTCCTTCGTGCAGTTCGCAAGGCTCTCCGGCCTCGTGCCGGTGATCGGCGTCGTCTCCGGCTATTGCTTCGCCGGCAACGCCGCGATGCTCGGTTGCTGCGACGTCATCATCGCCACCAAGAATGCCTCGATCGGCATGGGCGGTCCCGCCATGATCGAGGGTGGCGGGCTTGGCGTCTATCATCCGGCCGAGGTCGGCCCGGTCTCATTCCAGTCGCCGAACGGCGTCATCGATATCCTGGTCGAGGACGAGGAAGAGGCAACGTCCGTCGCGCAAAAATACCTGTCCTATTTCCAGGGCGCGGTGACAAATTGGGAAGCCGCCGACCAGCGCCTGCTTCGTCGCGCCATCCCGGAGAACCGCCTGCGCGTCTACGATATCCGCACGGTAATCGACCTCGTTGCCGACAAGGACAGCGTGCTGGAGCTGCGCCGCGACTACGGCGTCGGCATGATCACCGCGCTGATCCGCATCGAGGGCAAGCCGTTTGGCCTGATCGCCAACAATCCGCGTCACCTCGGCGGCGCGATCGACGCGGACGCCGGTGACAAGGCCGCGCGCTTCCTCCAGCTCTGCGACGCCTTCGACTTACCCGTCGTCTCGCTGTGCGACACGCCCGGCTTCATGGTCGGCCCGGAAGCGGAGAAAACCGCGATCGTGCGCCACGTCTCGCGTATGTTCGTTACCGGCGCCAGCATCACCGTGCCCTTGTTCGGCATCGTGCTGCGCAAGGGCTATGGGCTGGGCGCGCAGTCGATGATCGGCGGCGGCTTCCATGCCTCGTTCTTCACGGCGGCCTGGCCGACCGGCGAGTTCGGCGGCATGGGTCTGGAAGGCTATGTCCGCCTCGGCTTCCGCAAGGAGATGGAGGCGGTCGCCGACCCCGCCGAGCGCGAGACCTATTACCGCAACAAGGTCGCCGAGCTCTACGCCAACGGCAAGGCGGTCTCGATCGCCTCGGTGTTCGAGATCGACAACGTGATCGACCCCGCCGAGACGCGGCGCTGGATCATGGCGGGCCTCCGCTCGGTGCCGAAGCCGCCCGTGCGGACGGAGAAGAAGCGGCCGTGTATCGACACGTGGTGAGGGCACTGCAGCAAGGCTTGCGTCCCGGTTCCCAATTGACATCCCCGCCTGTGGTGCCAGACTTTGCATAATAATACAGGGTGGAGACGTCCGCGATGGCCAGCCTTTCGGCCTCGAACCATGTCGCCCGTGTCTTGTCCGTCGCCAATCATGTGGCCGATGTCGACGCGGAGTCGCGGATCGCGACCTCCTGGCGGCGGTGTCTGATCGGCCACAAGCTCGACCCCGCCCGTCAGGGCCCACCGCAGACGCTGACCGAGGCCGAAGTCCGGCACGTTGTCGAGCCGATGGAAGAGACCATCCGGCTGCTGACGCCCGAGCTCGACGATCTCGCCCGCGTGCTGCGCGACGCCGGCTATTGCGTTAATCTCGCTGACGCGAATGCGACGATGCTGTTCAGCCGCCTGCCCGGTGAGGCCGACGCGCGGATGTTCATGGACTGGAAGATCTATACCGGATCGAACTTTGCCGAAACGTGCGAGGGCACCAACGGGCTCGGCACCTGCCTTGCCGAGCAAAAGCCGATCCTCGTGCATCGCGACGAACACTTTCGCGCGCAGTGGCACATGTTCTCCTGCGCGGTGGCACCGCTGTTCGATCAGGCCGGGCGTCTCGCCGGCGCGGTCAACATCACCTCCTGCCGCGAGGATCTCGAACGGGCCGCACATCAGCTTGCGCTGGCGGTGACGATGGAGGCGACGCGGCGGATGGAGGGTGCGATCTTCCGCGATCATTTTCGCGACGCCTGGATCGCGACCGTGCCGGGCGACGGCGGCAGCGGCCTGCTCGCCTATGACGACGACCATCGCATCGTCGGCGCCTGTCGTTCGGCGCGTGCATTGCTGGGCCTCACTGACGGCCTGATCGCATCCGGCATCGATCTGTCGCGCTACATCAAGCTCGATCATGCGCGCAACTCGGACGAAATCGTCGAGCTGCGCCGCGCCGATGGCCGCCCGCTCGGCCAGGGCCATGTCGCCGCGCCGCAGCGCGCAAAATCCGCCGCGCTACGCCGCGATGCCTCCGTCGATCGGTTCGATGCGTTGCATCGGCTCGCAGGCAATGATCCCGGCCTGGTCAAGAGCGTGAAGCGGCTTCGCAGCATCGGCGATCACAATCTGCCGGTGCTGCTGCATGGCGAGACCGGCGTCGGTAAGGACGTGTTCGCACGCGCCATTCACGCCGCGAGCAACCGGGCCCGCAACAATTATGTCGCGCTGAACTGCGCGGCGATGCCGGAAAGCCTGATCGATGCCGAGCTGTTCGGCTACGAGGCCGGCGCCTTCACCGGCGCGCGCCGCGACGGCTCGAAGGGCCTGATCGTGCAGGCCGACGGCGGCACGCTGTTTCTGGACGAGATCGGCGACATGCCGATCGCGCTCCAGACGCGGCTCTTGCGCGTGCTGGAGAACCGCGAGGTGTGGCCGCTCGGTGCGCTCAAGCCGGTGCCGGTTGACATCCGATTGATCAGCGCCACCCATCGCGATCTCGGCCGCATGGCCGAGGAGGGCGCCTTCCGCGCCGATCTCTATTTCCGCCTGCGCGGCATGGATGTGCGGCTGCCGGCCCTGCGCGAGCGTGCGGACAGGGATGATATCATCCGCCAGATCGCGCGCGAGGAGGCGCCGAACTGCCGCCTGTCGGATGAGGCCTGGTCGTTGCTCTCAGCCTATCCCTATCCCGGCAACATGCGCCAGCTCCGCCACGTGCTGCGGCTCGCCGGCTGCACGGCGGAGGAGGGTGTGATCACCGATGCCGACCTCGATCTGCCGCCGTTTGGCGGGAGGACGGTGGGAACCGATCTCGAAGCCGCCGAACGCGCGACGATCGTCGAGGCGCTGCGCAAACACGGCGGCCGCGTCACGGAGGCCGCCCGCGCGCTGAAGCTCAGTCGTGCCACGCTGTATCGGAAGATCAAGCAGCTGAAGATCGAGACTGCGCAGTAAGCGCTGTGCTTTACGAAAAGTCGCTCCAGCTCAGATGCCGCGAATCGAGGTCGCCGACTGAAACGGTGCCACGGATCTCGTGAGGCACGTGGAAACTGCTGCGCAGATACACCAGCGGTGCTGCTCCGTCGGAATGCGACGCACTGCGCACCTCGCCGACGAAGATCGAATGCGTCCTGGTCTCGAATTCCTGCGCCAGCACGCAGTCGAATGCCGCGACCGCATCCGTCAGCACCGGCGCGCCGGTCTCACCGCGCGTCCACTGGCCGAACGCAAAGCGGTCGTCGCCGTTGACGCCTTTCTGGCCGCTGAAGGTCAGCGCCAGCAGCGCGTGATCCTCGTGCAGAAAATTGATCGCGAAGGCGCCTTCCTCGCGGATGCGGGCATGCGCGCTGGCGTTGCGGTTGACGCAGACGATCAGCGACGGCGGATTGTCCGACAGCGAGCAGGCCGAGGTCACCGTCAGGCCGGTGCGCTTGCCGTGCTCGGCGCCGACCGTGACCAGTGCGACCGCGCCGGCGCATTGGCGCATCGCCTGCTTGAAATCCTTGGCGTCGACGCTCACGCGGAAATCTCCGAAAATCAATGCGGGTGCGGCAGGTTCGCGCCGCACCCGCATCGGGTCAAGCCGCCTTCTTCGCGGAGCCGAGATGCTTCAGGCGCGGCATCACTTCGTTCTTGAGCAGCGAGAGCGAGTGGTGCCAGGCTTCCGACTTGTGCTTGTAGTCGAAGCCGAACACGCAGAGCACGCCGAAGCCGCCGACCTCGTCATAGATCTTCTCGATCTTTTCGGCGACGGTCGCGGGCGAGCCGACGACCCAGTTCCGCTTGGCGCAATATTCGACGGTGACGTCGCTATCCGGCACGTCGGGGGTGTGCTTCAGATAGTCCTTGAAGCCGAAATGGCCGAGCAGCGGCAGGAAGTACTCGCCCATCATCCGGCCCATCATGTCGCCGGTCGAAAGCTTCCAGGCCTCCTCGTCGGTGTCGGCGACAAAGACTTCGCGCACCAGACGCCAGTCCGCGCGGTTCGGCTTGCGGCCGGTCTTGGCGGCCCCGATCTCGACGGAGTCCCAATGGCTGCCGACATAGGCCGGGTTGAGGTTGAGGCTCATCGGGATGAAGCCGCGCTCGCCCGCGAGCTTCAGGGTGTCCGAGTTCTTCGACAGCCCGGCAACGCCGATCGGCGGATGCGGCGCCTGCAACGGCTTGATGTGGGGTTTCAGGAAGTCGAACATCGTGTCCGGCTTGGTCACCGTCCAGAACTTGCCCTTGTGGGTAAAGGGCGCAGGATCGGACCAAAGCTTCAGGATGATCTCCAGCGCCTCCCGGGTCATGTCGCGGTTCTGCCCGCTCATGCCGTCGACGTTGAACATCGCCCAGTCGCTCGGTAGCCCCGATGCCGCGACGCCGAAATTGAGCCGGCCCTCGGAGAGATGGTCCAGCATCGCGACGCGGTTGGCGAGCTCCGCCGGGTGATGATAGGGCAGCAGGAAGCCGCCGGGTCCGATGCGGATCTTCTTGGTCTGCATCAAGGCCTGCGCGATCAGCAGGTCCGGCGTGGGATTGGGTTCCCAGGGCGCGGTATGGTGCTCGCCGATCCAGGCTTCCTGATAACCGAGCTCGTCGAGCCAGCGCAGGACCTGCAGGTCCCAATCGTGTCCTTCCTTCAGGCCGCACTCCGGCGGATGCGAAGGCATCGTGAAATAGCCGATCTCCATGGGTTTCCTCATCTGATGTTGACGCGTCTTGTCGCGCGTTCCGGGACGTAAACAGATCAGCTTCAGCAAGCGGTGTGCCAGCGCGTCCGGCGCCTCAGACCTGCGAGAAAAGGCTGGTTTAGGGGGGCAATAGCCGATATCCCGGGGCAGATTTGCGGGAAGCCCGTCTCATTGTCGCGAGACGGCGTCTTGGCCGTGAGACTTAAAGGATACGATTCGAAATGACCGAACCCGCTTTTGTCGCGGTGGACTGGGGCACCAGCAGTTTCCGGCTGTGGCTGGTCGATCACGCCGGCCAGGTGCTGACTGAGCGCCGCAGCGACGAGGGCATGATGGCGGCGGCCAAGGCCGGCTTTGCCGCCGTGCTGCAGTCGCACCTTGCCGCGATCGAAGCGCCCAATCATCTGCCCATTCTGGTCTGCGGCATGGCCGGCGCGCGCACCGGCTGGGTGGAGGCCGGCTATGTCGACACGCCGGCGCCGCTCGCTGCGCTCCTGAAGCAGGCGGCGCGTGTGCCGGGCGAGGCGCGCGACATCCGCATCCTGCCCGGCATCGCGCAGCGCGACACGAAAGCGCCGGACGTGATGCGCGGCGAGGAGACGCAGCTGCTCGGTGCGCTCGGCCTCGATGCCATGGGCGAGGCGCTGGTCTGTATGCCCGGCACCCACTCAAAATGGGTCCGGGTGAAGGACGGCACGGTCGAACATTTTTCGACGTTCATGACCGGTGAGCTCTTCAGCGTCGTGTCGCGCGAGACCATTTTGTCGCTCGCGGTCGCAGGCGCCGATGATTCCGAGGACGTCGCGAGCTTCAAGGCGGCGGTGAAAGCCGGCTACGAGGCGCCGGCCTTTGCCGCAAACCTCCTGTTCGGTGCGCGCTCGCGTCAGCTGCTGTTCGGCGGCACGCCGGCCGCGGCGCGCGAGACGCTGTCGGGCACGTTGATTGGCGTCGAGCTCGCGGCAGGCCTTTCCGGTGCGTTGCCGGAAGCCGGCATCACGCTGATCGCTTCGGGGCGGTTGGCGATGCTGTACCGGCTGGCCTTCGACGCGTTGTCGGTGGCTGTGAACCCGATCGATGCGGATGAAGCAGTGCGTCGCGGCCTGTCGATGGCCGCCGCGGCGATCTGGACCAAATGAGAGGACCTTTGCGATGACCGTTCCCTTTCCGCCGATGAAACGTCCGCTGGTCGCGATCCTGCGCGGCGTCAAGCCCGAGGAGACCGAGGCCATCGTCAGCGTGCTGATCGAGGCCGGCATGACCGCGATCGAGATTCCCCTGAACTCGCCGGACCCGTTCCGCTCGATCGGCACCGCCGTGAAGCTCGCACCGGCCGGCGTGCTGATCGGCGCCGGCACGGTGCTGGCCACCGCGGATGTCGATCGTCTCAACGACGTCGGCGGCACGCTGATGGTCTCGCCGAATGTCGATACGCAGGTGCTCGCGCGCGCGCACCAGTACGGCATGATCACGCTGCCCGGCGTGTTCTCGCCGACGGAAGCGCTGCTTGCGGCGCGTTCGGGCGCGTCGGGCCTGAAGTTCTTTCCGGCGGGCGTGCTCGGCGCATCCGGCATTGCCGCAATTCGCGCGGTGCTGCCGGCCGGCGTGATGATCGCCGCTGTCGGCGGCGTCTCCGACCAGAATTTTGCCGAATACATCAAGGGCGGCGTGACGGCGTTCGGGCTCGGTTCCAGCCTCTACAAGCCCGGCATGAATGCGGCGGATGTTGCCGATCGCGCAAAGGTGACAATCGCGGCCTATGATCGGGCAATTGCGAAAGACTGAAGCTGCAATAAACAAGCCGTGATGCCGTCACGGCCGGCTTCTATCCTATCTTGCGCTGCCGGCGAGATCAGGAGACCAACATGGCGATCAACAACATAGCCGATCTGTTCGTGGCAACGCTCGAGCAGGCCGGCGTCAAGCGCATCTACGGCATCGTCGGCGACAGCCTGAACGGCTTTACCGAGGCACTGCGCCGCCGCGGCACCATCGAATGGATTCACGTCCGCCACGAGGAGGTCGCGGCGTTCGCCGCCGCCGGCGAAGCCGAGATGACCGGGAGCCTTGCCGTGTGTGCAGGCTCCTGCGGCCCGGGTAATCTGCATCTGATCAACGGCCTGTTCGACGCGCATCGCAGCCGCGTTCCCGTGCTGGCGATCGCAGCGCAGATTCCGTCGGCCGAGATCGGCGGCGGCTATTTTCAGGAAACCCATCCGCAAAACCTGTTTCGCGAATGCAGCCATTATTGCGAGCTGATCTCGGATCCGAGCCAGCTTCCCTTCGTGCTGGAGAACGCGATCCGCGCAGCGGTCGGCCTGCGCGGCGTCGCCGTCATCGCCATGCCCGGAGATGTCGCCTTCCGCGCGCCGCCGAAGCGCGCGATCTCGACGAATCGCGGGCTCGCGCTCGCCGCACCGAAGGTCGTGCCGCAGGCCGACGAGCTGAAGGCGCTCGCGGATCTCCTCAACGGCGCCGAGCGCATCACCCTGTTCTGCGGCCGCGGTTGCGCCGGCGCACATGCGCCGCTGATGCAGCTTGCGGAAGCGCTGAAGAGCCCGATCGTGCATGCGCTCGGCGGCAAGGAACACGTCGAATACGATAATCCCTACGATGTCGGCATGACCGGCTTCATCGGCTTTTCCTCGGGCTATGCCGCCATGCACGCCTGCGACGCGCTGGTGATGCTCGGGACTGATTTCCCCTACAAGCAGTTCTTCCCGACCGACTGCCAGGTCGCGCAGGTCGATATTCGGCCGGAGAATCTCGGCCGGCGTTGCCGGATCGATCTCGGCCTTGTCGGCGACGTCAAGGCAACCATCGAGGCGCTGCTGCCGCTGCTCAAGACCAAGACGCAGCGCAAGCATCTCGACGACGCGGTCGCGCATTACAAGAAGGCGCGGGAGGGGCTGGACTCGCTCGCCAAGGGCACGCCCGGAGCCAAGCCGATCCATCCGCAATATCTCGCAAAAGTCATCAGCGATCATGCAGCCGACGATGCCGCGTTCACCGCCGATGTCGGCACGCCCACGGTGTGGGCGGCGCGCTATCTCGACATGAACGGCCGCCGCCGGCTGATCGGCTCGTTCGTGCATGGCTCGATGGCCAACGCCATGCCGCAGGCGATCGGCGCGCAGGCCTCGCAGCCCGGCCGTCAGGTGATCTCGCTCTCCGGTGACGGCGGCTTCACCATGCTGATGGGCGATCTGATCACGCTGACGCAGATGAAGCTGCCGGTGAAAGTGGTCGTCTTCAACAACGGCGTGCTCGGCTTCGTCGCGCTGGAGATGAAGGCCGCCGGCTTCGTCGACACCAATGTCGATCTGGAAAATCCAGACTTCGCCGCGATGGCGCGCGCGATGGGCATCTTTGCCAGGCGCGTCGAGGACCCCGGTGAGCTCCCGGGCGCGATGAAGGAGATGCTGGCCCATAACGGCCCGGCACTGCTCGACGTCGTCACCGCCAAGCAGGAGCTGTCGATGCCGCCGACCATCACGACCGAGCAGGTCAAGGGCTTTAGCCTCTGGGTGATACGCGCGGTGATGAACGGCCGCGGCGACGAGGTGCTCGATCTCGCGAAGACGAATCTGCTGCCGCGCTAATTTCGGCTGAGGGCGTTTGCTTCACCTCTCCCCAACGGGGAGAGGTAACTCCGACTGCGCTTCCTCAGCCCCGCTTCGCTGACGGCACGGGCAGCCGTTCGTGGCGGCGCTGGAAGCGCTGCCAGTGCAGCACGATGCCGATCAGCAGGGCCGGGATGAAGCCGAGCACGATCAGGAAATGCGGCAGCTCAGTCGGTGAGATGAATGCCATGGCGATGTCGGAGATGATCCACAACGCGGCAAACATCACGGCGAAATCCGTCCGCGGGCAACGGAGATAATAGAATACGGCGGTGATGACGATGGCGGGGCCGATCGCAATGCCGATCATGACCGCCGTCAGCTCCTTCGGCGTCAGCGCGTCGAGCACCATCGACGCCAGCAGCCAGAGCGCGGCGAACATGGCAACGATGTCAAGCGGATGCCGCAACCCAATACCTCTCGCGGGGAACGCGCTATCGTTGTGGCCGGAACTGCGGCCGTCAAGTAAAATACGCCTATTCCTCGTCGTTTCCAGGCGTCGGGCGCAGCATGAAATGACCGAAGGCAGAGGCGATCGGCTTGTCCGGATCGTCCTGCCAGGCCCGCGCCTCGAACGCGACGATACGCCGGCCCTGTTTCACGATCGAGACATTGGCAATGGTGTCCAGCGCACGGCCGGAGCGCAGATAGTTGATCGTTAACCCGATCGGCTTGGGCAGCGTCGCGATGCCGAGCTCGCGCCGCACGCCGAGGATCGCGGTGGTCTCGAGGAAGGCGCCGGTCATGCCGCCGTGGATCGCGGGGAGGATCGGGTTGCCGATGATCTTTGGCGAGAACGGCATCGTCAGCGTGCCGTCGTCGTTGACGCGAATGCCGAGACAGCGCGCGAACGGGCTGTTGGCGAACGGGCCGTCCGGATCCTCCGGCGCCTCCAGCGTCGGAATGCTGCGCGACTCCATCCTGCGGTCCGCAAGCATGTTGGTGCGGTTGGCGCCGATCATGAAGCAGGCTGTCGCGGTCGCCACCGGATCATCCTCGGAGTCCTGGTAGGCCGTGGAGCGCACGAAGGCGATCGAGCGGGTGGTGCGGGTGCAGACCGAATGCGCCTTGATGGCGAGGCCGGGCGTCGCCGGTTTCTGGTAGTCGATGCGCAAATCGAGCGTCGCGATCGCGCTGGTGCCGTCGAGCGCGAGCTGCACTGCCATGCCGCAGCTCTCGTCCAGCATCGCGGTGACGACGCCGCCATGCAGCACGCCGGTCTCGGTGTCGCCGACGAAGACCGGCCGATAGGGCAGGCTCGACCAGGCCTCGCCCGGCGCGAACCGGTCGAGCTGGAGCCCGCTGATATGGCCGTAATCGGAGCGGCGGCCCTTGATGGCCTCGGCGAGTTCCTCGAAGGGAAGCGCGGACGGTGATGTGGACATGGTGACGTTCTAGACCAGTGCCGTGCGCCGCGCAAAACCCGCATGCGTCGCCGGACAGTGGGTCTGCAAGGTCGGCTTGCAAGCCCGGTTTGGCCTCGACAGGGCCGGCCGAAGCAACGATGGTGGGCGTCCGTTCCCTGCCCGCGAGGAGTATTCCATGGCTGACCCCGAAACACCTGCCGCCAACCAGGGGCCCGTCACCATTTCGAGCTCCAGCTCCGAGCGGGCGCCGATCATCTATTTCGACGGGGCCTCCTGCTTCGGCCATCATAACGGTGCCATCCAGATCGAGCTCGCCGCGAACCTGCTGCTGCCGGTCGGCGCCGCCGTCAGGGTCGACGTGGTCCAGACCGCGCATCTGCGCTGCAGCCCGGCCGCGGCGCTCGCCTTGCGCGAAGCGCTCGATAAGGCGCTCGCAATGTTGAAGCTAGGGCAGCAGCAGCCGATGGAGGCGATCCCGGCGATGAAGAATTGAGATCGCGATTGACAGCCATTTGTCTTTGCGCCACCTTTTACGCAGGTTGATACGACCTGCCGGTTGCCCCCTCGTGGAATGGTGAACGTATCGAGCCCTGATCGGCTTCCCTTTGCCCGAGCGACCGGGTCAGCAACGCAACCACCTGACACTCCTGGATCGCTCATGCAGAGGACCAACCGATGCGCGATTTTCGCGATGCCAAGGCCATGGCGCAGACCCTGCGCGAATCCCTGACCACCAAGACCGTCACCATCAGTCACAGCGAGAGCCTCGAACTGGTGTCGAGGATGCTCGGCGTTGCCGACTGGAACACGTTGTCGGCCCTGCTTCACGCCGAGCGCCGTGACACGGCTGTGCCGATTGCACAGTTGAAGACGACAACGGCGGTCTATCCGGCCATTCCGTTGCGCGATCTCGTTCCATTTCCGAACGCGACCTACCCGCTGTACGTGGCACGCGAGAAAACGGTCCAGGCCCTGAACCAGGCGTTTGAAGGCGGTCGGGAGGTCGTGGTGGCGATCCAGCGAGAGGCGACCGTCGATGAGCCTCGTCTTGCGGATGTGTACGAGATCGGCATCCTGGCCCAGCTGCTCGAACTCGAACCGCTCGGCGACGGCACGCTCAGGGTGCTGACGCGTGGACTTCGACGTGTTGCGCTACGCAGCTTTGCCGCCGAAACGGTCGCCTATCAGGCCGAAGTCGCTGACGTCGCCGAGGGAGCGGTCCGCGATGCGCGGGATCTGATCCGACGGATCTATCAGCGCTTTCAGGATTACACGGCGGCGCACGGAATTCTGGTGCCTGACATCTGGCTGTTCTTCGATCAGACCCGTGATCCCGGACAGATCGCTGATATCGTTGCGACGAGGATGAAGTTGCCGGTCAGGGACAAATACGAGCTGTTGGCGACGCTTGATCCCGTGAACCGGCTCGAACGCATCGAAGCATTGCTCGACCTGCCGCAGCGCCCGGTTTCAGCAAATTACGCGGTCACGCTACGGAAGGCGCTCAATCACGCTGATCGGCGTCACCATCAATACGCAACGCTTGAGCATCTGCTACTCGCCCTGATCGATGATGCGGAAGCATCCGCTGTGATGCGGGACTGCGACGCCGATCTCGCGGGCCTGAGGCAGGGCCTCGTGCAATATCTCGACAACGATCTCAAACATATCGTAACCGAGGTCGGTGGCGCCGAGCCCACGGCGGCATTCAATCGCGTCGATCAGCGCGCCGCGCTCCACGCCCAGGAGGTGGGTTACACCGCCGTGACCGGCGCGAGCGCACTAATTGCCCTGTTTCCGGAAACGCGAAGTCCTGCGGCGCGTCTGCTCGCAGAACATGGCGTCTCGCGCGGGCGTGCTGACAAGGCGATTGTACGGATGGCCGGCAAAGACAAAGGCTAGCGCAGCTACGCCTTGGTCACGTGGACCTTCGGCGTCTTCCCGCCATTCCACTTGCCTTCGAGCGCGCGCTCGATCTGGGCGGCGAGCTGCAGCAGCAGGCCGTCATTGGCCTGCTTCCCGATCGCCTGGATACCGAGCGGCAGGCCGTGGTCTTGTGCCGCCATCGGCATCGAGATCGCCGGCATGCCGCAGAGATTGGCGAGCGGCGTGAATGCGAAGAAGCGCCAGAGATTGCCGAACCAGTCGAGCACGTCGGGATTGTCGGAGATGGTGAGATATTCCTTGGTGCCGACCTTCGGCGTCGGCAGCGCGGTGATCGGCGTCAGGATCACGTCCCACTGCTCGAAGAAGCTGCCGAAGGCACGCGAGGTCGTGTTGAACACGCCTTGCATCTTCGCCCGATCGGCGAAGCTGGTGTGCCGGCCGGCTTCCCAGATCCGGATGTTCATCGGTTCGATCAGATCTTCCGGCGGCCGCTCCAGCCCGCGCGCGGCCAGCATGTTGGAGATCACCACCGAAAAATTCGAGATGTAGCAGGTGGTCTGCGCCGCGAAGGCGGCGCGGAAATCGAGCTCGGGCAGCGCGTAGTCGACGTGATGGCCGAGGCCTTCGAGGAAGCGGCCGGTCTTCTCGAGCTCGGCTGCGATCTCAGGCGTTGCGGTGTAGTCGCCCCAGGTGTGGGACAGCGCGATGCGAAGTTTCGACGGATCGCGCTTGATCATCTCGGAGTATGGCTGCGCCGTGGTCCAGAACGGCATGAACTCGCCGGGCGCGGGCCCGCGGGCGTGGTCGACGAAGGCTGCCGTGTCGCGCACCGAGCGCGACTGGCAGCCCTGGATCGAGACCAGGCCAGTGAGATCGGACATGTGCGGCGCCAGCGAGAACACGCCGCGCGAGACCTTCAGCCCGATATTGCCGTTGACGCCGGCGGGAATGCGGATCGAGCCGCCGCCGTCGGTCGCGTGGGCGATTGGCACCACGCCGGCCGCAACCATCGCGGCGCTGCCTGCCGACGAGCCGCAGGTGGTGTAGTCGGTGTTCCAGGGATTGCGGGTGACATAGACCGCCGGATTGTCGGCCGAGCTGCAGACGCCGAATTCCGGCGTCGTGGTGCGCCCGATCAGGTTGAGGCCGGCCTGGCGGAGTTTGCCGGTCAGGAAGGTGTCGGCGCTCGCGCGATTGCCGCGCATCAGCAGCGAGCCCATCTCCTGGAGCCGGCCTTTCATGGTCGGACCCAGATCCTTCATCAGGAAGGGCAGGCCGGCGAACGGGCCGGCGAGATTGGCACCGTCCCTGGCGGGATCGGCGATCACGTCATCGAACAGCTCGACGACGCCCGACAGCGCCGGATTGACCTTGGCAACGGCGGCTGCGGCCTGCCGTGCCAGGTCCTTTGCCGTCAGCTCGCCCTTGCGGACTCGCGCCGCCAGGCCAACGCCATCGTGCTGCGCCCATTCATTCCAGCTCATCGGCAAAGTCATGAAGTCCAATCCTCAAGGTGCAGCGTCACCTTTTTCGCAAGGGCGCGGGTGAATCAACTGAGCCGGCGCGAAGGGCAGGGTTGCACCGGGCGGAGGGGTCCGCGTCAGTAAGACAGTCGCGCGATCACCGCAACCGGGCCGCCGCCAGCCGGCCCCTGATGCTCGGCACCGCCGGAGACGTAGACTGCGCCGCTCCCGGCAAGGCCGGCGATCAAGCCGCCGACCGCGGCGCGGGCATGGCGTGTCGAGCTGATGTCGGTGTCTTCCAGCATGGTGTGGCGGTAGCCGCGCACGGTGCCATCAGGCGAAGCTTCGGCTTTGGCGAAGATGTTGACGAGCTCGCGGCCAGCGGCAGCTTGCGGGGCGATGCCAGGATCAACACCAAGATCCACACCAAGATCCACACCAAGGCCAACACTCTTCATCGCTGATACCACCGCAGGCGCGTCGATCGCGTCGCTCATCACGGCATGCCCGATCTCGAATTCGCTCACGGATGCGTCCGAATTACCGAGCACGATGACGACATTGTGCATCAGCTCGATCCCTGATGAGGTCGAGGCGACGTTCGAGAACAAATCGTAGCGCCGCAGCACGTCCTCGTCACGGATGTCGGAGGTAACCTCGCCGAGCGCGACCGCAACGCCGAGCGCGGAGGCGCCGCGCGAATAGGCCATCGAGCTGTAGGCGCTGGTCGTCGCGGTCTTGTTGCCGCGCATTGTCGCCGCCTCGATACGCTCGCTGGTCAGCAGCGGGCACTTGATCTGGACGAAATGGACATCAGTGGCATCGCTGATGCCGGCCTCTTCCATTGCGGCCTTCACCGCCTTGGCGGTCTCGGCGATCTGCGCGGAGCGGCCGAGCTCCTCAGGCAGGAAATCGCGGGTCTGCGCCATGCCGATGCTCAGGCGCTTGCCGGAGATACCGGCGGGCGGCCTCTCAACCTCGTAGCGTGTGAACACCGCGATGTGCGGGCTGAGCACGCCCTCGGTCCCGCCCGATATCACGAAGGCGATGCGCTGCTCGACCTCATGCGGCGTCAGGCCGAGCTTTGGCGCCAGCGCCGTGCACAGCGCGGCGACCGCATATTCCCGGGTGAAGTCGTTGACGCCGCCATTGCCCTCGGTCTTGCCGAGGATCGCCAGGATGGATGCCGGATCGATGGTGCCGGACCTGATCAGGCTCATGAGGCCGGAGACGTCGCCGGGGCCCCTGGTGGCGACCTTGAAGACGCCGACCGATGAAGTGCGCATTGATAGTCCTCAGAGTTCGGTGGTCCGGCGGAGCAAACAGCCGTGGAAGCGGGCCGGATGTCAAGCCGCAAGCCGTAGCCCGGATGGAGCGAAGCGCAATCCGCGGTGGCGTCCCCGCATTCCGCTTCGCTTCATACGGGTTACAAGGGATTGCGTTGCCCGAAGAGACTGAGCAAGAACTACTAATTATCGAAGTCAGGCCAGCGTGGGCCGGCTGACTGCGAGGGGAAGCTCTATATTTGTCCAGAGAGCGGCTAGAGCAACCTGGATGCACGTCAAAAGGGCTACGCGGGTCCATCGGCAAGTAGCACGCGTCTTTGCGAGCGCGGCCAGAAGCCCGTCGAACCCAAGAATGTTGAGCACGCGGGTGAAATTGTAGCAGAGCGCCATCAGACTCCACTCGCCGCGGACCTTGTCGAGGCCGCGGACCAGGAAATGACGATAGCCGGCACGGCATTTGAGCGTGCCAAACGGATGTTCGACGATGCCAAAACGACGGCGCATCAGCTCGCCCGCGCCCTGCATCCGCGCGCGATGACGTTCGAGAACGTCTTCATGCTCCCAGCGACCTATCGTCCGGTAAGCCGCGTTCGAGCCGAGGCAACGGACCTTGAGCGGGCAGGTCCTGCAGATCGCCCCGCGCGCCGCGTAGCGGATCTCGATGCGGCCACTGGTGTTCTCCTGCCTGCTCTTCATCGGATGTAGCTGATGGCCGCCGGGACAATGATAGGTGTCGGATGCGCCATCATAGTTGAAGTCCTTGAGGGCGAAGCGGCCTTGCTTTTCGAGCCGGGCGTTGCCCTCCGGCACCGGCACATAGGCCGTGATGCCATCGTCCTCACAGGCCTTCAGTTCGCGACTGCTGTAATAGCCCTCATCTGCCAGCGCCTGCAGGGTCTTGACCTCGAGGGCTTCCTTTGCCGCCATGGCCATCGCATGGAGCTGGCCGACATCGCTGCTGTCGTTCACCACCTCGCTGGCGACAATGAGCTTGTGCTTGTCGTCGACGGCGGTCTGCACGTTATAGCCTGCGACCCCCTGGCCGCTCTTGACCAGAAGCCGGGCATCCGGATCGGTCAGGGACAACTGCGTCTGGCCATTCTCTTCCAACCGAGCAAGATCGGCTTGTGCGCGCGAGCGCTTCGCCATCAGTGCCGCGACCTTCGCCCCGATGTCGCCGCCATCTTCACCGCCGCCATCGGGCCCATCCTTGACCGCCTTCTTGGCTTCCGCGGCGTCATTGTCCTCAAGGGACTTGCCGTAAGCCTCGATCTCCTGGTCAAGCTTTGCGATCTGATCGGCAAGCCTCTTGCGCGTAAAGATGCTGGCCTTGCTGGCGTCACCATGGAAGAACGAGCCGTCAATCGCAACAACGCTGCCGCCGACAAGACCGAGTTCGCGCATCAGCAGCACGAAGCTGCGGTTGGCCGCCTTCAGAGCCGCCCAGTTCTCCTTGCGGAAGTTGCCGATCGTCCGATAACCCGGCTTCAGATTCTTCAGCAGCCAGATCAGTTCCAGATTGCGGCAGGCCTCCCGCTCCAACCGACGCGACGACCTGATTCGGTTGATGTAGCCGTAAAGGTAGAGCTTCAGCAGATCGGCCGGATCGTACGGCGGCTGGCCGACCTCTTCAGCCTTGCGCTCAGCATGGCGAAAGCCGAGCTTGGCAAGGTCGAGGACACGAACGAAGCTCTCGATCGCCCGGACCGGGTTGTCCGCCCCGACATAGTCCTCAATCCGGGCAGGAAGCAGACTGGCCTGGTCGCGGCTCTCGCCGGTCTTGAATGTGCGATTCGTCATGAACAGAATCGTACATCAACTCCCCAAAATGACGAGTTCTTGCTCAGTCTCGTCGGGCAAAACACCCAATCGCTGGTCAATCCGTCGCTCCAAAAATATTCCACTTTATCGAAATTCGGATTTGTCGTATGTATCCGCCCATCCTGATCCGGCGAAGAGGGGCGGTCGTACGTCGTCACGAGCCGCGGATCGGGCTGCGGTGGACGCGAGCGGCGCCGTCGCGGATGTGAGCGCAGGGCGGGGCAGTGGATTGAGCCGAGCCCCATGAGCGACTTGCAAGCCGCGTTGTACGAACGGCGCCCAATGCCTGTGACGCTCTCGGGCGAAGCGGGACTTGTCCGGCGAAGCCTTTTGGCGAAGCGGGATGCTTGCGTACGGCAAAACCGTGTGGTCCTGGCCGTCGTCGCTACGGCCAAGTCTTGCGGAGGCGGCATTGGCGTCAACCGGCGCGGTGCCGGCGAATTCCGTGAGGTGACGGAGGCAAAAAGAACTCGTCTCCGGGGTGAGCACGGCATAAGCCGTCCGACCATCGCGCAGGGAAGGCCGTGTGTTTGGCTACACCTGTATGCTGCTGTGCGGTCTCTTTGCGCTACACATTCGCGCAGCAGACCGCGGGTGCGAGGTCAGCACCCGGCCTTCCCTGCGCCCTTTCTGTCGAGAGGGCGATGAGGAGAGCAAAACTCGGGCGAAACGCGCCGCGAGAGCGAGAAGGTGTGTCTGCCAGTTAAAATGTGCATTGGAGGATGCGATGCCGCCCCTCGCTCCGTCATTGCGAGCGCAGCGAAGCAATCCAGAGTCCTTCCGCGGAGGGATTCTGGATTGCTTCGTCGCAAGGGCTCCTCGCAATGACGTGTGGAGGGAGCGTGCGCCTCAACTTCTGCTATCTGGCCCCGCGACATTCCCACGATTGTGGCGAGATCGCATCGGTTCGACCAAAAAACCTCTGTCGACGGTCTGTCGCAGTACCTTGATGAATCAACCCCGGTTGGTCCATAAGCGGCGTCCCGCGGTCGGATTTCGGTCTGCGTCGCGGGCTTGGCTATAGAGGGATCGTCGCGTGGCAAATATCAATCAGAAAATTGCGCAGGAGCTTGGGGTCCGGGCGGAGCAGGTCGAGGCGACGGTGACGCTGCTCGACGGCGGCGCCACGGTTCCCTTCATCGCGCGCTACCGCAAGGAAGCGACCGGTGCGCTCGACGACGCGCAATTGCGCACCCTGGAGGAGCGCCTCGGCTATTTGCGCGAGCTCGAAGACCGCCGCAAGGCCATCCTCGAATCGGTCCGCGAGCAGGGCAAGCTCGATGCTGCGCTGGAAGCTTCCATTCTTGCCGCCGACAGCAAGGCGCGCCTCGAAGACATCTATCTGCCGTTCAAGCCGAAGCGCCGGACCAAGGCCGAGATCGCCAAGGAAGCCGGCCTCGAGCCGCTCGCCAACCAGTTGATGGCGGAGTCCGGCAACGATCCCAAGCTCGTCGCCGAAGCCTACGTCAACGCCGAGAAGGGCGTTGCGGATGCGGTAGCCGCGCTCGACGGCGCCCGCGCCATCCTGGTCGAACGTTTTGACGAAGACGCCGATTTGATCGGCGTGCTGCGTGAGGAGATGTGGACCAACGCGCGCATGGCGTCCAAGGTGCGCGACGGCAAGAAGACCGAGGGCGAGAAGTTTGCCGACTATTTTGATTTCTCCGAGCCGCTGACCAAGCTGCCGTCGCATCGCATCCTCGCGATGTTCCGCGGCGAAAAGGAAGAGATCCTCGACTTGCAAATGCAGGCCGAGGCCGAAGCGCCGCCGCCCGGCGTGCCGGGTGCCTATGAGCTGAAGATCATGAAGCGGTTCGGCATCGCCGATCTCAAGCGCGCCGGCGACCGATGGCTGATCGACACCGTGCGCTGGGCCTGGCGCACCAAGATCCAGGTGCATCTCAACATCGATTTGCGCATGCGGCTGTGGAATGCGGCCGAGACTGAGGCCGTGCGGGTGTTCGCCTCGAACCTGCGCGACCTGCTGCTGGCAGCGCCCGCGGGCACCCGCGCCACCATGGGTCTCGATCCCGGCTTCCGCACCGGCGTCAAGGTCGCGGTCACCGACGCGACCGGCAAGGTGGTCGATACCGCCGTGATCTATCCGCACGAACCGCAGCGGCAGTGGAACGAAGCGCTCGCAATCCTCGGCAAGCTCGCGCTGAAACATCGTGTCGAGCTGATTGCAATCGGCAACGGCACGGCCTCGCGCGAAACCGACAAGCTCGCGGCCGATCTCGTCAAGGGCCTCGCCGAACTGAAGATGTCCAAGATCGTGGTGTCGGAAGCCGGCGCGTCGGTCTATTCGGCCTCGGCTTTCGCTTCCGAGGAATTGCCTGATCTCGACGTCACCTTGCGCGGTGCCGTCTCGATCGCCCGCCGTCTCCAGGATCCGCTCGCCGAGTTGGTCAAGATCGAGCCGAAGGCGATCGGCGTCGGCCAGTATCAGCACGATCTCGGCCAGGCCAAGTTGGCAAAGTCGCTCGATGCCGTGGTCGAAGACTGCGTGAACGCGGTCGGCGTCGACGTCAACACGGCCTCCGCACCGCTTCTGGCGCGCGTGTCGGGCGTGGGCGCGGGCCTTGCCCAGAGCATTGTGGCGCATCGTGACGCCAACGGCCCGTTCAAGTCGCGCAAGGCGCTCAAGGAGGTGCCGCGCTTGGGTCCGAAGGCGTTCGAGCAGTGCGCCGGATTCCTGCGCATCCTCGGCGGCGAGGACCCGCTCGATGCCTCCGGCGTGCATCCGGAAGCCTATCCAGTGGTCCGCCGTATCCTTTCCGCCACCAAGAGCGACATCAAGGCGCTGATCGGCAGCAGCGAGATCGTGCGCACGCTGAAGCCGAAGGATTTCGTCGACGAGACCTTCGGTCTGCCGACCGTGACCGACATCCTGCGCGAGCTCGAGAAGCCCGGCCGCGATCCGCGCCCCGCGTTCAAGGCCGCAGTGTTCATGGAAGGCGTCGAGGAGATCAAGCATCTCAAAAAGGGCATGATCCTCGAGGGCACCGTCACCAACGTCGCCGCGTTCGGCGCCTTCGTCGACATCGGGGTGCATCAGGACGGCCTCGTGCACATCTCGGCGATGTCTAAGACCTACATCAAGGACCCGCGCGAGGTGGTGAAGCCTGGCGACATCGTCAAGGTCAAGGTGCTGGACTTCGAGGTCGCACGCAAGCGCATCTCGCTGACCTTGCGTCTCGACGACGAGGTCGGCGCCAAGAAGGATGCCCCCGGCATGCAGCGCGACAACAATTCTCGCAGCCCCGCCCGCATGACCTCGTCGGCCCCGCGCCAGCAGGAATCCTCTGGCGGTGGCGGCGCGCTCGCCGAGGCGCTGCGTCGCGCGGCGGAGAAGAACGGCGGCAAGCGGGTTTGAGGCGTTTGGGGCGAGGTCTCGCGGCTTGCTCACCTCTCCCGCAAGCGGGAGAGGGAGCGAGAGAGCTTGCCTCCCTAACATCCGCGTCAGAATCTGGCGCATTTGTAAATTGAAGGCGCCTGCCCATTCGTCTCATCTGATCATCCTCGTGCGGCGCGGTCACCGCCGCACTGCAAGGAGGATGGTTCGATGAACAACAGGATGCTCAAAGGTCTCACTGCGGCGACGATTGCGGCAGTCATGGCGATCGCTTCGCCCGTGCTCGCCCGAGGCGGAGGTGGAGGCGGCGGCCATGGCGGCGGTGGTTTCGGCGGCGGCGGTCATGGTGGTGGTGGCGGCTTCGGTGGCGGGATGCACGGCGGAGGCTTTGGTGGCGGCATGCACGCTGGCGCCTTCAGTGGCATGCATGTCGGCGGCATGGGCGGCGCGCACTTCGCTCATGTCGGTGGACCAGGCCTTAATGGAGCTGCCTTCGGCGGCGCGCGGTTCGCGCATGCGGCGATCGGGCCGCGCTTCGCCGGCGCCGGCAGGCCCTTCATCGGCCGTCACGCCTTCTTCTTCCACCACCATCATCTCCGCCGTTTCGCCGTGTTCGGCGCGCCCTACTACTATGACAATTATTACGACGATGGTTGCTGGCGCAGGAGCTTGACGCCCTCCGGGTGGCAATGGGTCAATGTGTGCGGGGATTCTTGGTACTAGCATCGCCGGACCGCACCATTGTCGCGGTCGCCACCGGGCGGTTCCGTCCAGCCCCGGAACGGGATAGCCTGGTGGTGATCGTCGCGCGGAGTTTGTCATGAGCGGAGGCCACCGCCGTATCCTCGTCGTCGAGGACGATCCGGAAACCGCAGGCCAGCTCGTCGAGGAGCTGACGATTTCCGGCTATGACGTCGATCTCGCCGCGACGGGCCGTGAGGCGCTGAGCCACAGCGCTGCCCGCGATTATGCCGTGATCACCATCGACCGAATGCTGCCCGACATCGACGGCATCACCGTCATGAGGCAATTGCGCGATGACGGCGTTGCGGCCCCCTTCCTGATCATCTCCGCGCTCGGCGAGGTGGACGACCGCGTGCGCGGTTTGCGCGCCGGCGGCGACGATTATCTGGTCAAGCCGTTCTCCTTCGTCGAGCTGCTCGCACGCCTCGAGGCGCTCGGCCGCCGCAGCGAGACCATCGCCAAGGAAACTATCTTGCGCGTCGGCGATCTCGCCGTCGACCTGATCGCGCGCAACGCCAGCCGCCGCGGCCGCAAGATTCCGCTGCTGCCGCGCGAGTTCCAGCTGCTCGAATATCTCGTGCGCAACGAGGGCCGCGTGGTGTCCCGCGCAATGCTGCTCCAGCATGTCTGGGACCTGCATTTCGATCCCTCCACCAACATCATCGACGTCTATGTCGGGCGTGTCCGCCGCAAGGTCGACGATGCCCAGGCCTATCCATTGATCCACACCATTCGCGGCATCGGATATTGCCTCCGTGCTCCTGGCTAATACGCTTCGTTCCTCGACCTTCCGCCTGGCGCTGATCGCGATCGCGATCTTCGGCCTGATCGTGGCGGCGATCATGGCCTATGTCTATTTTGGCACGCTCGCTTATGTGCGGAGCCGGGCCGGCGATGTCGGCGACCACAGCGGCTTCATCGCGATGCTCGAGCTCGCGATGATCGCGGTTGCCGTGCTGCTGGTCGTGCTTGCCGGCCTCGCCGCCGTGCTGGTGACGAGGCGTACGGTCGGGCGGATCGAGGAGATCAACGCCACCAGCCGCGCCATCATGCTGTCCGGGCTCGACCGGCGCATTCCCCTGCGCGGCAGCCACGACGAATGGGACCGTGTCGCCGAAAACCTCAACCAGATGCTCGATCGGATCGAGACGCTGATGGGCGAGGTCAAGCAGGTCAGTGATAATGTCGCCCACGATCTGCGCACGCCGCTGACGCGCATGCGGGGCCGGCTGGAAAAGGCCTATCATGCGCCGCGCGGGGATGAAGCCGATGCCGCGCTGATCGGCGACACCATTGCCGATCTCGATGCCGTGCTCGGCATGTTCGCTTCCATCACGCGGATCTCGGAGATCGAGACCCGCGCCCGCCGGCGCGCCTTCCGCGCGCTCAACTTGGCCGAAATCGCAGGCGAAGTCGTCGAGCTCTACGACGCTGCCGCCGAACAGGTCGCGACGCGCCTGACCCTTGGCGGCCACCGCGATGTCGCCGTGACCGGCGATCGCGACCTCTTGTTCGACGCCATCGCCAATCTGGTCGACAATTCGATCAAGCACGGCCGCGCCGGAGGAAAGGTGACCGTGACCTGCCGCAATGCCGCCGACGGCGCGATGATCGCCGTCACCGATGATGGCCCGGGCATTGCCGCCGATCAGCACGATCACGTGTTCAAGCGCTTCTACCGGCTCGAGCAGAGCCGCTATACCCCGGGCAATGGCCTGGGCTTGAGCCTTGTGGCGGCGGTGTCGCGCCTCCATGGCGCCGAGATCGCGCTGCATGACAATGCGCCGGGCCTGACGGTCCAGCTCAGCTTTCCGGTCGCGCTATAGCTCGATCACGCCGCGGCGTGCTGCATGCGCCACCGCATCGGTGCGGCCGGTGGCATCAAGCTTGTCGAGCAGCGAGCCGACGTGGAATTTTACCGTATGCACGGAGATGTTGAGCTGCCGCGCGATCATCTTGTTGGAGGCGCCTTCCGCCATCAGCGCCAGCACGTCGATTTCGCGCTGCGTCAGCGCGATGTCGTCGGGCATGACGCGCGGATCGCGGGCGACGATCGTCGCCGTGGCCTGCTCGCCAGGCACGGCAAGGCGAAGCCCCGCGACACTGCCGAGCAGCGTGGCGAGGCGGTCGGCGAGCGCGGGATCGTCAATCTCCAGCGACAGCACGATCTCCGGCGTCTTGTCCTCGCTCACGCCTCCGGCCTCTCGCCGATCGTGACCTTGAAGCTCGCCGGCTCGCCGCCGCGGCGGACCGCGACGTCGACCACCTGGCCGACGCTCGCAGGTCCCAGCGTCCGCAACAACGCGCGCACGCCGGACAGCTTCTGGTCGTTGACCGCGACGATGACGTCACCCTGGCGGATGCCGGCCGCGGCCGACGGGCCGGCCTTGTCGACATTCATCACCATCGCGCCGATGCCGTCGTCGAGCCGCAGCGGCTGCAGCCCGAGCCCGAGATAGCCGCGGGCGATGCGGCCGCGCGTCTCGAGCTGCGCCGCGACGCGCTCGATCGTCGCCGTCGGGATCACCAGCACGCGCCGCGGCCCGAGCACGGCCATGCCGAAGGCCTCTCCGGATGCGTCGAGGGCAAGGCCGCCCTCCTGGCTCGGACGCAGGCGGACATCAAGCTCGATCCGCGCATCGATCTCGCCGCCGCGCAGGGAGCGCCAGCCTTGGCCGGAGAGCGACACCATTCCGAGCGTCGCGCTTGACGCGTCGCGGTTGGTCGCGACCACGACCGAGAGTGTGCCGAGGGCAGGGATCGTCGATGCCAGCTTGACTGGGGCGACGTTGGTATCGGCACGCAGCAGCGCGATATCGGTCGTGTGGTCGCGGCCGACGATCCTGGCAGCAGCGGTGCTGCCGTCGGCAAGGACGATCTGAACGTCGCCCTCGTCGGCCAGCGCCTCGTCGGCAGTCACGATCAGGCCGGGCTTCCAGACGAAGCCGGTTGAGCGGGAGCGATGCGAATGCACGGAGACGACGGATGGCGCGATGCGCGCCACGACATCCGCGATCGCGGACGACAATGAGGACAGAGGAGTGGGATCGGTCATGCAAGACTCCTTTGAGCTGTAGGGCTCCTGTAAGCTGTCCACAATCTGGGATGTCGCGGGCGTTTGCGAAACTGCCCGGGTGGCCAGTCCTCCGAAGGAGCCACGGCCGACGAACATGTGATTGGGAGCCGCTCACGGGAACGTGTAGCAATCCCCAAATTGCGCCTTACGGCCTCAAACCCTTTCAGCGAGTCTCAACCGATGACCATCGACCTCACCCGCCGCACCCTGCTGCAACTCGCCGGCGCCACTTCGCTCGCGATGGCCGCGGTGGCTGCCGCGCGCGCCGAGGGCCATCCGCAAGGCGGCGGGCCGACCTATGCCAGCCGCACGCCGATGCGGGTCGGCATGTTGACGTTGCGTGTGAAGAATCTCGACAAGGTGGCGGACTACTACCGCGACGTGATCGGGCTCACCGTGATGGAGCGCTCGGCCACCGCTGCTAGGCTCGGCACGGCCGGCATCACGCTGCTGGTGCTGGAAGCCCGTCCCGACGCTGCGATCGAGCCGCGCAATGCCGCCGGCCTCTACCACACCGCCTTCCTGATGCCGACGCGCAAGGACCTCGCGCGCTGGTTGGTAGCAGCCGCCTCGCATCGCGTGCCGTTGTCGGGCTTTGCCGATCACCTCGTCAGCGAATCCGTCTATCTCGACGACCCCGAAGGCAACGGTATCGAGGTCTATGCCGACCGCGATCCCTCGCAATGGCAGTGGAGCGAGGGCAGCGTGAAGATGGCCACCGACGAGCTCAACATCCCCGACCTGTTGTCGCTGACCAACACGCGCGTCAGCGACTATGCCAGGGCCCCGGAGGGGCTGCGCGTCGGCCACATGCATTTGCGTGTCGGCGATCTCGTGCAGGCCGAGCGCTTCTATCACGGTGCGATTGGCCTCGACCCGACCCGCAGCCGCAACGGCGCCGCGTTCCTGTCGTCGGGGCGCTATCACCACCATCTCGGCATGAATATCTGGCAAAGCCAGGGCGCCGGCCAGCGCGACGACACCACGACGGGGCTCGCCTGGTTCTCGCTGGTGACCGAGAAACCGGAGCTGCTCGCCGCGCAGCAAGAGCGCCTGCGCCAGGGCGGCGCCCGGGTAGTGCAGCTGCCCGATGGCCTCGAGGCGATCGATCCCTGGGGCACGCGGGTGCGGCTGCTCAAGATTTGATCAACGGCGCAAGCATTGGTAATACCCGTCAGGCGCAAACCAGCTTTCCGGAGTCCGCATCTGACATGTCCGACTTCCACGGCGTCTTCCCCTATCTCGTCTCGCCCGTCGATGCCGAGGGCGCGGTGCGGACGAACGTCCTTGCAAAGCTCTGCGACGACCTGATCGGCGCCGGGGTTCACGGGCTGACGCCGCTCGGTTCGACCGGCGAATTCGCGTATCTCGACGCCGCGCAGCGCACCGCGGTCGTGCAGACCACGATCGAGGTTGCGAACGGCCGCGTGCCTGTCGTGGCGGGCGTTGCGTCGACCTCGACGGCGGATGCGGTGGCGCAGGCGAAGGCCTATCAGAGGCTCGGGGCCGACGGCATTCTGGCGATCCTCGAGGCATATTTCCCGCTCGCCGATGCCCAGGTCGAATCCTATTTCCGCAGCATTGCGGATGCCGTCGACATTCCGGTCGTCATCTACACCAATCCGCAATTCCAGCGCTCCGATCTGACCCTCGACATCATCGCGCGCCTCGCCGAGCATCCGCGCATCGGCTACATCAAGGATGCCTCGACCAACACCGGCCGGCTGCTCTCGATCATGAATCGCGGCGGCGATGCTCTGCGCGTCTTCTCGGCCTCCGCCCATATCCCGGCCGCGGTAATGCTGATCGGCGGCATTGGCTGGATGGCGGGACCGGCCTGCATCATCCCGCGCCAGAGCGTCGCGCTCTACGACCTCTGCAAGGCCGGCCGCTGGGATGAGGCTATGGGGCTCCAGCGCCGGCTGTGGCGGATCAACGAGGCCTTCGCCCGCTTCAACCTCGCGGCCTGCATCAAGGCCGGGCTGGCGATCCAGGGCTACGACGTCGGCGATCCCGTCCCGCCGCAGGCCGCACTGACGGCTGATGCGCGCAAAGTGGTGGAAGCGGCGCTGCGGGAGCTTGCTTAAGCCTCTCCGTAGTCGTCATGGCCGGGCTTGTCCCGGCCATCCACGCCTTGCTCCTCCAAAGACAGAACGTGGATGCCCGGGACAAGCCCGGGCATGACGAAAGTGTGGGATTGGCCGTCCAAAAGCGCGGCTGGTCTCGCCTGCCTCGATCCGCTAAAAGGCAGCCCGCATTTCAAGAGACCCTGAGGACGAGAGCGGAATGAACATTCTTCCCGGCAATTTGCGTTTCGGAGCGGGCCAGCCCGTCAAGCGTTTGGAAGACCAGCGGCTGCTCACCGGGAAGGGGCAATTCATCGACGACAAGCCGGCGGACGGCGCGCTGTGGTTGCATGTGCTGCGCTCGCCGCATGCGCATGCGAAGATCGTCTCGATCGACACCAGCGCCGCGGCCGCGATACCCGGCGTCACCGCGATCTATACCGGCGCCGATCTGATCAAGGACGACGTCGGCACCATTCCGACCCTGAGCATCTTCAAGCGTCCCGACGGCAAGCCGATGACGGTGCCGCCGCGCCGGCTGCTCGCCCATGAGGTTGTGCGCTACACCGGCGAGGCGGTCGCGGCGGTGGTTGCCTCGTCACGCGCAGAGGCCCAGAGCGCGGCCGAAGCGATCGTCATCGAGTATGACGTGCAGCCGGCGGTGGTCGATCCCGTCGAGGCGGTGAAGCCCGGCGCGCCGGTGGTATGGCCGGATGCGCCCGACAACATCGTCGGCGCCATGAGCTACGGCGATGCCGCCAAGGTCGACGAGGTCTTTGCGAAGGCGGCGCACACGGTCGAGCTCGATCTCGTCAGCCAGCGCCTGGTGCCCTCGGCCATGGAGCCGCGCTCGAGCATTGCCGAGATCGATAGGGCGACCGGCCGGCTGCTCCTGCATGTGCAATCGCAAACCCCGGCGTCGACCCGCGACGTGCTGGCGGAAGCCGTGCTGAAGCGTCCGAAGGACAGCGTCCGTGTGCTGGTCGGCGATATCGGCGGCGGCTTTGGCCAGAAGACCAACCTCTATCCCGAAGACGGCATCGTCGCCTATGCCGCGACCAAGCTGAACAGGAAGATCCGCTGGCGCGGCGACCGCACTGACGAGTTCGTCGGTGGCACCCATGGCCGCGATCTCACCTCGACCGCCTCCTTCGCACTGGACGAGAAGGGCAAGGTGCTGGCCTATCGCGTCAAATCGATCGGCTGCACCGGCGCCTATTCGTCCGGAGCGGGCAACATCATCCCCCTGGTGCTCGGGCCCTTCGTGCAGACCGGAGTTTACGACCTGCCGCTGGTGCATTTCCAAGTGAAGTCGGTGATGACCCACACCGCGCCTGTCGGCGCCTATCGCGGCGCTGGCCGCCCCGAAGCGGTGTTCATCGTCGAGCGCCTGTTCGACGCCGCCGCGCGAAAAATCGGCATGGATCCGCGCGCGATCCGGAAAGTGAACTACATCAAGCCGGGCCAACTGCCCTATACCAACGCGGCCGGCCAGGTCTACGATTCCGGCGCCTTCGCTCACATGCTCGATCGTGCCGTCAAGCTTGCGGACTGGGACGGCTTTGCCGCGCGCAAGAAGGCGGCGAAGAAAAAGGGCCTGCTCTATGGCCGCGGGCTCACCTCCTACATCGAGTGGACCGGCGGCCGCGCCCATACCGAAAAGGTCAGCCTGCACGCGACCTCACAGGGCCGCGTCATCCTGCATTCCGGCACCATGGCGATGGGGCAAGGGCTGCAGACAACCTACACCCAGATGATCTCCGATACGCTCGGCATCCCCATGGACAAGATCGACGTGGTCCAGGGCGACACTGATCTGGCGATGGGTTTTGGCAGCGTCGGCTCGCGCTCGCTGTTCGTCGGCGGCACGGCCGTGGCGGTCTCCTCCAACGATCTGATCCAGAAGGCGCGCGAGAAGGCGGCGAACGTACTGGAGACTTCGGTCGAGGATATCGAATATCAGGGCGGCATGCTCACCGTGGTCGGCACCGACCGCCGCATCAGCCTGTTCGACATCGCCGAGAAGGAGACCGGCGCCAAGCTCAGCGTCGATTCCGAGGGCGAGGTTGACGGGCCCAGCTGGCCCAATGGCACGCATATTTGCGAGGTCGAGATCGATCCGGAGACCGGCGTGTCCAAGGTGGTGCGCTACACCACCGTCGACGACGTCGGCGTCGCCGTGAATCCGATGCTGGTCACCGGCCAGATCCATGGCGGTGTCGCGCAGGGCATCGGCCAGGCGCTGTATGAGGGCGTGTCGTATGATGCCGACGGCCAGCTGCTGACCGCGAGCTACCAGGATTACTGCATCCCGCGCGCCGACGACGTTCCGCCGATCGTGGTGACGCTTGACGATTCCGCGCCGTGCCGCACGAATCCGCTCGGCGCCAAGGGCTGCGGCGAATCCGGTGCCATCGGCGGCCCGCCCTGCGTCACCAACGGCGTGATGGACGCGCTTGCCGAACTCGGCATCACCCAGCTCAACACGCCGCTGACGCCGCAGAAGATCTGGCAGGCAATCAAGGACGCGAAGGTGGGTTGACAGCCCGGTGGCATAGCCCGGATGGAGCGCAGCGAAATCCGGGGCCGCCCGCGGTTGTTGTCCCGGATTGCGCTTCGCTCCATCCGGGCTACAAGTGCTAAATCCCCAACATCATCTTCGCGATGATGTCGCGCTGGATCTCCGACGTGCCGCCGAAGATCGTGTAGGCCCGGCCGTTGAGATATTCCGGCACGATTGTCAGCATGTCCTCAGGCAAAACCGGCTCGTGGTTGAGCTTGTAGAGCGGGCGCATCGGCTCGACCGCGAGCGCGTCGTGGCCGATCACGTCGACGCCGAGGCGCGTCACGGCTTGCCGGATTTCGCTGTTGCGCAGCTTCAGGATCGACGACACCGCGCCGGGGTTCTGCCCGGTCTGGAGTGCCGAGAGCACGCGCAGCTCGGTCATTTCCAGCGCGTCGATGTCGATTTCGACCTCGGAGATGCGCGTGGCGATATCGGGGCTGTCGATCGCGCGACCCGTCAGATCCGACTCTGCCAGATCTGAGATCGCCTTCAGGCCCTCGCGCAGCTTGGCGGACGCAATCCCGGAGCCACGCTCGAATTCGAGCAGATATTTGCCGTAAGTCCAGCCCTTGCCTTCCTCGCCGACGCGGTTCGTCACGGGTACGCGCAAATCGTCGAAGAACACCTGGTTGACTTCGTGATCACCACCGATGGTCAGGATCGGCCGCGTCGTAATGCCCGGCGTCTTCATGTCGATCAGGATGAAGCTGATGCCGTCCTGCTGCCGTGGCCCGTCGCCGGTGCGTACCAGCGCGAACATGCGGTTGGCGTGGTGCGCATGCGTCGTCCAGATCTTGGTGCCGTTGATGATGTAGTCGTCGCCGTCGCGCACGGCGCGCGTCTTCAGCGAGGAGAGGTCGGAGCCGGAGCCCGGCTCGGAATAGCCCTGGCACCAATAGTCCTCGCCGGAGAGAATCCGCGGCAGATAGAAATTCTTCTGCTCGGGCGAGCCGAAGCCGATGATGACGGGCCCGACCATCTTCACGCCCATCACGTTGACGTTCGGCACGCCGGCGCGTGCGGATTCGGTCTCGAAGATCCAGCGCTGGGCCGGCGTCCAGTCCGGGCCGCCATGCTCGACCGGCCAGCCCGGCGCGCCCCAGCCGCGGCTGTGCAGCGCGCGCTGCCAGGCCATGCCGATATCGGGATCGGAGAATACCGAGGGCGTCAGAGCTGTCGCGCGCTTCATTTCGTCGGTGAGATTCTTGGCAATAAAATCGCGCACCTCGCTCTGGAAGGCGCGCTCCTCAGTGTTGAACGACAGGTCCATGATGCGCTCCTTGTGTCAGGCAGGCTGGGTGGTGCGGCCAAGCTGGGCGTAGCGGGCATAGTGGTGCGCGCTGCCACCGAACAGCGTGTCGAAGGCGACCAGGCGCTTGAAATAGGCGCCGACCTCGAGCTCCTCGGTGACGCCCATGCCGCCGTGCAACTGGATCGACTGCTCGCCGACAAAACGTGCGCACTTGCCGATCTTCGCCTTCGCGGCCGACGCGGCGCGGGCACGCTCGACGTGCGGGGCATCTGCCTTCAGCGCGGCGCGCAGCGCCATCGCGCGCGCTTCGTCGACCTGGATCGCCATGTCGGCAAGGCGATGGCGGATCACCTGGTTGGCGGACAGCGGTCGGCCGAATTGCTTTCGGATCTTGGTGTAGTCCAGCGTGGTATCCAGCAGCGTCTGCATGATGCCGACGGCTTCCGCGCCCAGCGCAGCCATGGTGCGATCGACGGCCCATTCGATCGCCGGCAGCGCATCCTTGCCGCCGCCGAGCAGTGCGTCCTCCGGCAGCTGCACGTCCGAGAGTTCGATGTTGCAGGCGCGCCCGCCACCGAGCCGCGGATAGTCGGAGATCGCGAGGCTTGGTGCCGTTGCCGGCACCAGAAACAGGCCGATCCGCCCCGATCGTGCCTGATGATCATGGATATGCGCGGAGACGATGATCTCGTCGGCGGCGTGGCCGTCGAGCACCGCGATCTTGCTGCCCGCGAGACGCCAGCCCTGCGCCGTCTTGTTCGCGACGGTTGCGATCTTGGCGAGATCGAACCGCGCGGCGCGCTCAGAATGCGCAAACGCAAGTTTCAATGATCCGTCCGCGATCTTGGGGAGGCTGGCCTGCTTCTGGGCTGTGCTGCCGCATCTGTCGATCAGTGCGGCCCCGAGCACGACAGTCGCGACATAAGGCTCGGACACCAGCCCGCGGCCAAAGGCTTCCATCAAGATGCCGATCTCGACCGGCCCGCCGCCGAGGCCGTCAAACTCTTCCGGGATCGGTAGCGCCAGCCAGCCGAGCTCAGCAAACTGCTTCCACACCGCCGGGCTGAAGCCGAGCGGATCGTTCGCCGTCTTGCGGCGGTGCTCGGCATCGTAGCTCTCGGCCACGAAGCGCTCCGCGCTCTCGCGCAGCAGCCGTTGCTCGTCACTGAGGTTGAGGTCCATGGCGTCTACTCCGCGGCCGCCGGCTTGCGCACGGAGGGATGCAATCCGGACGGATCGACCACCATGCCGAATTCTTGGAGATTGTGGGCGTGACAGAGCTGATGCAACGCAAAGGCCTGGTCGATCGCGGCGGGCTGCCCCATCACGTCGACCGAGCGGTTCACCGCCTCCTTGGTCAGCTTCAGCGCAAAGGACGGCTTTGATGCGATCCTTCGCGCCAGCTCCAGTACCCGCGCCGACAATTCCGCGCGTGGCACGACCTTGTTCACCATGCCGAGCTGATGCGCCTCCTCGGCACTCCAGCTATCGGCCGTGAACAGAAATTCCTTGGCCTTGCGCGGGCCGAGCTCCCAGGGATGCACGAACCATTCGACGCCGCAGACGCCCATGGTGACGACGGGATCGCAGAACCGCGCATCGTCGCTGGCGACGATGAGGTCGCAGGCCCAGGCCAGCATCAAGCCGCCGGCGATGCACTTGCCGTGCACCTCGGCTATCATTGGCTTGGCCAGATTGCGCCAGCGCCGGGTGATCTGGAGATAAATTTCCTGCTCGCGCGCGAAGCGGCCATGCGCGTTCGCCTCCGCAAAGCCACCCCAATTTCCAATCGGCGGAAAATCGACGCCGGCTGCATTCTTGCCGCCGGGGCGCAGATCATGGCCGGACGAGAAATGCGGCCCGTTGCCGGCGAGGACGATGACCTTGACCGTGTCGTCCTGCACCGCCGCGTCAAAGGCGGCGTTGAGGTCGTAGGTCATTTGCAGGTTCTGCGCATTGCGCGCGTCGGGCCGGTTCATCACGACCCGGGCAATCGCCGGCTCCGGCCGCTCCACGAGGATGGTCTCGAACGAGGACATGGCGCGCTCCCTGCTGTTTTTGTCTTGTTTGCCAAGATTGTTTTGCCAAGAGTTGACTATGTCGCCCGGTGATAGGCAAGGGGCTTGCGTCAGCCGGCTGCTTTTCGCCGTCCGCGTGGGATAGCTGGCGCCATGCGCGTTCAATCTGGTAGTTTGCGCCCGATTCCACCGGGAGAAATTTGATGCGCAAGATCCTGACCGTGCTGGCAGCGCTGGCCTCGCTCAGCCTCACCAATTGCGGCTACAACGCGATCCAGAGCCAGGATGAGCAGATCAAGGCCAACTGGTCCGAGGTCGTGAACCAGTATCAGCGGCGCGCCGATCTCGTGCCCAACCTCGTCAACTCGGTGAAGGGCTTTGCGCAACAGGAAAAGGACGTGCTGCTCGGCGTCACCAATGCGCGCGCCAAGGTCGGCAGCATCCAGGCGACGCCCGAGGTGCTCAACGACCCCTCCGCCTTCCAGAAATTCCAGGCCGCGCAAGGCGAGCTCTCCAGTGCATTGTCGCGACTCCTCGTGGTCACGGAGAATTATCCGCAGCTCAAATCGGACACCCTGTTCAGGGACCTGATGTCGCAGCTAGAGGGCACCGAAAACCGCATCACGGTCGCGCGCAACCGCTACATCAAGTCGGTGCAGGATTATAACGTCACCGTCCGGTCGTTCCCGAACAACCTCACCGCGATGATGTTCGGCTACAAAGAGAAACCGAACTTCTCGGTCGAGAATGAGAAGGAAATCTCGACCGCGCCGAAGGTCGATTTCAACCCGGCGCCCGCGCCGTCGAAGTAAGCGCGTCCGGCTCCGATGCGCGCTGTCAAGGCCTTCCTGCTTACACTGCTGCTTGGCTGGGCGTTCTCCGCTTTGGCCGATGTCGCCGTGCCGCAGCTCACCGGCCGTGTCGTCGACCGGACCGGCACGCTCTCCAGCGGTGACATCGCCGCGTTGTCGCAAAAGCTCAGCGATTTCGAGACAAAGAAAGGCAGCCAGATCGCCGTGCTGATCGTGCCGACGACAGATCCTGAGACGATCGAGCAATTCTCGATCCGTGTTGCCGAGGCCTGGAAGATCGGCCGCAAGAAGGTCGACGATGGGGCGATCCTAGTCGTCGCCAAGAATGATCGCCATCTCCGCATCGAGGTCGGCTACGGCCTCGAGGGCGCGCTCACCGACGTGACCTCGCGACGGATCATCGACGAAGTCATCACGCCGAAATTCAGGGAGGGCGACTTCGCCGGCGGCATCTCGGCCGGCGTCGACCGGATGATGCGCGTCGTCGATGGCGAGCCGCTGCCGGTTCCGTCGCGCAGCGTGAATTTCGCCAATCTGGACGAGATCGGGCCGATGGTCCCGGTCGCGCTGTTTGCTTCGCTCGTTGTCGGCGGATTTCTGCGCGCGCTGCTAGGGCGATTGCTGGGCTCGGTTGCGACCGGCAGCGTGATCGCCATCCTGGCGTTGCTCATCATCGGATCCGCAGGATGGGCCTTACTCGCCGGCATCGTCGGCTTCGTGTTGTCCTTCATCGCCGATCTGTTTCCGGCATCGACGGGGTCGTCGCGCGGCGGTTCGTGGTCAAGCGGTTCGTCGTCGGGAGGCGGCTGGAGCAGCGGATCATCGTCCAGTGACAGCGGCAGCTTCAGCGGGGGCGGCGGCGGCTTTGGTGGCGGCGGCGCGTCGGGGAGCTGGTAGTCATGAGCATTGGGCGCATCACCCGGCATCTCCTCCAGCACCATTGGCGCGCCAGGCGAGTGTTTCCGCAAAGCGTGCTCGATCGCATCGAGCAAGCGATCGAGCAGAGCGAGACGACGCATTCCGGCCAAATCCGCTTCGTCGTCGAAGGCGCGCTCGACGGCTGTCCGCTGTTTGGCAATCAACATGCACGCGAGCGCGCGCTTGATGTGTTCTCGCATTTGCGGATCTGGGATACCGCGCACAACAACGGCGTGCTGATCTACCTGCTGCTCGCCGACCGCGACGTCGAGATCATCGCTGACCGTGGCATCGATGCGAAGGTCGGCGCGGCGGGTTGGGAAAACATCTGCCGCGCGATGGAGACGGAGTTCAAGTCCGGCCAATTCGAGCGCGGCGTGATCGACGGCATCGCGGCGGTGTCGCGCGAGCTGGCAAAGCATTTCCCGCCGAGTGGCCCGCATCCGAACGAGCTGCCGGACAAGCCGGTGGTGATGTAGCCCAGTGTCGTCCCGGCCTAGTGCGCAATTGCGCACTTGGCCGGGACGACATTGTGGATCAATCATCCAGCTTGTTCAGATCCCGCACCGACTGCATGATCGGCTCGAAGTTCGAGCGCGCGTCCAGCGCGTCGAACAATTGCGCGGTGTCCTCGAGCAAACCATGCGACCGTGCAATGGCGATGCGGACGTCCTCCTGCGGCGTGTCCGACAGCCTTCCGTGTCCCGACAGCAGGATACTGGTGCTCAGCCCCTTGATTCGCTCCAGCGATTGGATGTAGTCGGAGATGCTGCCGGAGCCGAACACGCCGCCCATCACGCCGCCGGGCATCAGCGTGTCGGCGGCGAACAGCAGGCCCTTGTCCTGCTCAAACAGCGTGATGCAGGCCGAGGTGTGGCCCGGCGTGTACATCACGTTGAGGCGGAAATTGCCGAGGTCGATCAGATTGCCTTCCTCGAGCCAGATGTCGATGTTAACGGGCACGTTCGGCTCGTTGAACATCTTGCGCAGCATCGAGAAATCGTCGCGCAGCATGATCTTGTTGGCGGCGAGGCGATGGGCTGCGACGTAGGTGCGCCGCTCGTTGAAGTGCCAGGCCGCGCCGATATGGTCGAGATGCTCGTGGCTCAGCACCACCATGTCGATCTTCTCCGGCGGGCAACCGACGAAGTTGAGGCACTCGACCATCGCCGGATAGTTCGAGGACAGGCCGACATCGATCAGGATCGTTCGTGCCGAGCCGCGCACCAGATAGGCGTTGGCGGCGCGGTTGGAGAAGCGGATCTGGTAGACGTCATCGGCAGCCTGGATCAGCGAGCAGGTGTCGTTCTTCGTCAGGATCGGGAACGAGGTCGGCTTGCGGTCGCTCATGGTTGCGCCGCCTGGTAGATGACGGCGTTGGAAGCGCGCAGGCGCTTGGAAAGCGCGTCCATCACCATCAGCGCAAACGCCGGCTGCTGGCTGACGAGATAGACGAAGCGGGCGTGGTTGATCCTCATCACCTTCGTGTTCGGCGCGGAAGCAATCGCCGTCGCCGAGCGCGCCGAACCGTCGATCACGGCCATCTCGCCGAAGAACTCGCCCTTGCCGAGCTTGATGATGCTGGTCTTGCTGGCGCCATTGAACTTGGCGATCTCGACCTCGCCGTCGAGGACGACGAACAGTTCGCGGCCGGTCGAGCCCTCCTCGAAGATGATGTCATCGACACCAAAGGCCTTAATGCACTTCTCGATCGCCATGGCACTCCCAAAGCCCCTTCTGGAGTTCTTCTGGATGACGGAACGGCCCATGTTAGCCGGGGAACGGTGACGCGCAAACAGCCCCTTCGGCTGAGATGGCTGCCTACCGCAGGGCAACATGGGCTGACAAATTGTTGCACGCCGCCACGCCGGTTCCTCTTTCCGGACCCAATTCGGCCTCGGACGAGTTCCTAAAATTTCGGTAAGCGGGTCCCGAGGTAAGGAATTCGCAAGCAATGAAAGTTACCAAAAGGTCAACCTAGACTGGAGTATTTGAGCCGTGACCGAAGCAACGCCCGAATTGGCCGGCCAAAAGGCTGGTGAGCGGACTGGTGAAGCCGCCGCATCCGCGCCGCAGGCCGTCGAGGCTGCCGCCGGCATTGAGGCCCCGTCGATCGCCCCCGACCATGAGGCACCGCCCAAGCCCGATCCGGTCATGCCGGACGCTCCGAAGGTTGAGCCGCCAAAGCTCGAGGCTTCAAGGATCGAGGTGCCCAAGATCAACGCTGCGCCTCAGGCCGCACCCGAGTCCGAGCCCAAGCCCGGCAAGCTGATTGTCATGGCGCCCTCGGAGCGGTCCTGGGACCGTGAAGAGTTTGCCCCGCATGTGAAGGCGGACGATTTGCGTGACACCGGCGGCAAGCGCCGCCTGTCGGCGATGGCCGCGGTCGTGGCGATCGCAGCCAGCGTCGGCGCCATCAGCGGCGCGCTCGCGACCGCCGGCATGATGCATTTCGCCAGCCCGGCACCGGCGCAGGTGGCGGATACCAGCGCGCTGGATGCGTCCGTCGCCCGGATCGATGCCGACGTCGTGGCGCTCAAGGCCAATGTCGAGCACACCTCCAAGACCGGCCTCAGCCAGTTCAACCGGGCCAACGACCGTCTCGACAAGCTCGAGAAGGCGCAGGCCGAACCGATGGCCAAGCTCGCAAAGCTGTCCGAGACTGTCGACAAGTTGCGTGCCACACCGCCCGCTGCCCCCGCGCAGGCTGCAGCCGCAGCGCCCGCCAAGGAGACCACCGGCTCGATCGCGCCGACCCAGGTTGCGACGGCCGCTGCCGCGCCGGCTCCTGTGCCGGCCGCACCCAAGACGGAAGTCGGCCGGCTGCCGACCATCGAAGGCTGGAGGCTGCGCGATGTCGCCAATGGCGGTGCGCTGATCGAGGGCCGGAATGGCCTGTACGAGGTCTATGCCGGCGATCCCATCCCCGGCCTCGGCCGCGTCGATGCGATCCGCCGCCAGGACGGCCGCTGGGTGGTCGTCACCGCCAAAGGCCTGATCGTCGCGCGCTAGACTAAGCGTCCGATTTCCGACTCATCACAAGAGGCGCTTCACCACCGCGTGAAGCGCCTTTTTACTTGAATACGCAAAGCCCCGCGGTGTTAGTGGAGGCATGAGCCGCGCGTTGCGAATTGTCGTTGCTATCGCCGTATTGTTCGGCGGGGGTAAGTCGTCAATGGCAGCGGAGAACGCGCCGCTCGTACGCGGCACCGCGATCACCGATCCCGATCTCCTGAAGAAGCTCGACCAGAACGATGCGCTGACGATCTCGCGTCTGTTGCAGCCGGAGCGGAACGCGAATGTTCCGCTGACGAGTGATCTGCTGTTCGCATCGCTGCCCCAGCTCAAGGAAATTCCGCCGGCGATCGACGCGGAGTTCGATCGCTACATCGGGCAACACAAGCTGGCTTCGCCGAGCGAGACCATCGGCGTCGGTGAAGGCTTCGACGTCCAGCTGTTCGACCGGGCCAACCTGAAATCTGCCAACACGCGCTTCGTGCTGGCCGGCATCGTCAACCGCATGGACCGCGCCTATGTGTCGGAGGAGTCGTGCGGTGAAATCCGACTGATCTATCGCCTGGCCCGCTTCGAGACCCAGCCGGACGGCAGCAAGACGGCGACGCGCCTGCCGATGACGTTCAACCTAGTGATGAAGGCGCGCGATGCGGGCCAGACCGATCAGAGCGGCAAGCCCATCACCTGCGCCGAGGTCGCGCGGCGCTGGCTCGACAATGGCGATTGGCAGGGGCTGATCGGCAGCCGCTCAGCCCCCTACGACGCGATGATCGACCGCATCGAGACCAATATCCAGATCTCGATCTCGCCAAAGTCGGCGCTGCACGATTTCCGCTCCGACTATCTGCTCAAGGTGTTCAAATACGACGCGGCGACGAAGATTTTCGTGGAATCAACGCTGGAGAACCAGATCGACCGCGACCGCATCATGGCCGACGACGCGCTCCGGCGCGACTTCAAGGCCTGGCTGCTTACCCCTGCGAATTTTCGCGACTTCGATCGCGGCACCGTGCTGATCCCGGAGAAGTATCTCGCCAAGGCTGCGATCGCGCCGACACCGGCCGGCTTCGATGCATCGGATCTGCAGCCAGAATTCGGGATGATGCAAGGGGAGGGGAAAGGGGAAGGCAAAGACGATCCAGTCTTCACCGACAACGATGTGGTCGGCGCGCTGAAGCAGGCGGCCACGCGCGGCATCACCATGGAGAACATCCGCTCGGTCGCAGGCTTCCAGCGCCGCCTCAACGATGTCACGTGCTCGGGCTGCCACCAGACCCGGGGCATCGGCGGCTTCCATTTCCCGGGCGTGGACTGGCTCGCGGACAAGCCGTCGAACTCCACCATCGTGCCGGCCTCGCCGCATTTTGTCGGCGATCAGCCCCGCCGCCGCGACATCCTGACGGCCTTTGCCGCCGGCAAACGCCCTGATTTCTCACGCGGTTTCGCCAGCCGCCCGCAGACCCGCGGCAGCTCGGAGCTCGCCGGCACCGAGTACCAGGATGGCTGGGGCGCGCATTGTTATTTGCAAGGTCCGGGATCGGGAACGTCCGACAAGAGTTTTACGTCATGGACCTGTGCTAAAGGTCTCACCTGTCAGGCTGCTTCGGCATCGAGCCGCATCGGCATGTGCTTCATCAAGACGCGTTAGCAAAATAACGATTTGGATGGCTCATGACGGATACCAGCGAAGCCAACAAGGAGCGCAATTGCGAGATCGCGCGGAACGAGGAAGCCAAACAGGTCACCGGCAGCATCCGCGTCAGCGCCACAGCTGTCGCGGTGGTCGTCATCATCGGCGGGATCCTGTTCACGCTCGGCTGGCTGGCGCTGAAATAGTCGGGATTCTCATTTCGCGTAATTCGTCATCCGCTTGCCGGGCAGGAGATCATAGGCTGATTTCCAGCCGGGTAGCGCGGCCATGCGGCCGAGCCAGGCGTGGATGGCGGGATGGCTCGTCGCAAAATCGAAGCCATGCTCGTCGCTCGGATAGTGCAGATAGGCCATCATCGAGATATCGGCGACCGTCGGCTTGCCGCCGATCGCAAAGGCGTTGTGCTGGAGATGCCCGTCGAGAATGCCGAGGAAATCCTCGAGGCGCCGGCGAAAGTGCTTCAGCACCTGCGGATCGTTCTTCTCGGTGAAGTCCCGCATGAAGCGATAGGTCGCCATGTAGCCGGTTAGCTTGTGGTTGTCCCAGAACAGCCAGCGCAGCAGCTCGAACTTTTCCTGCTCCGTCTCTGCGCCGAAACGCCCATATTGTTCCGCGAGCTTCAGCAGGAGCGGCGCAGTCTGCGTCATCTTCACGCCGTCGACTTCGAGCACGGGAATTTCGCCCATTTCGTTGACGGCCTTGCGCCACTCTGCCGTGCGGGTCACGCCGCCGCCGAAGTCGGTCCAGACCGGCTCGAACATCTCGCCGCAAAGCGTCAGCATCAAAGCCAGCTTGTAGCTGTTGCCGGATTCGGGGAAGTAGTGCAGGCGATAGCTGGGCATGGGACCTCACGCGGCGCGATGTTGCCGCGAGGTTATAGCGGGATAGCACGGCATCGTCATTGCGAGCGTAGCGAAGCAATCCAGCAATGCATCTGTGATCGAGGCGTTGCCACACACTCAGTGTCGTCCCGGCGCAGGCCGGGACCCATACCGCGTGATTTATCGATTGTGATCGGTCGGACTACCGAACAACCAGTCTTCGCCAAACTACTCCCTGGGGTTATGGGTCCCGGCCTTCGCCGGGACGACGGCGGAGTATGCGGTGAGCATTCGCCGCTTACCCCACCGCCCCCTTAGACCTCAGCTGCTTGATCGCGGCCTCGTCGTATCCCACACCACGCAAGATCTCGTCACTGTGCTCGCCGACGCCGGGCGGCTTGCGCGGTTGCACCTTCTTGGTGCCGTCGATCCAGATCGGGCTGGAGATGGTGAGCATGGTGTCGTTCTCGAACGGCACCAGCACCTCGTTGTCGAGCATCTGCTTGTCGTTCGGAATGTCGTCCAGAATGCCGACGATGCCGAACACCAGCCCGTTGCCGTCGAGGATCTTGCGCCATTCGGCGAGATCCCTGGTGGCAAAGGTCTCGTCAAAAATCTTGATCAGCTCGATCGAGCGGGCGTGGCGGTCCGGCTTGGTGGCAAAGCGTGGATCACTGATCAGGTCCTCGCGTCCGAGGCATTTGGCCAATGTCGGAAACTGCTTCTCCTCGCTCAGCAGCGACAGGATCAGCCAGCGGCCGTCCCTGCACTGATAGTGGTTGGCAACGGCATTGAGCGCGCGCTCGCGCGGGCGCCGCTCGCCGAACTTGGCGCCGCAGAGTTTGGCCTGTGCCAGCACGCTCGCAGCCCACACGCCGTTGGCCATCAGGTTGGAGGCGACATGCGAGCCCTTGCCGGTCTTCTCGCGCTGATAGAGCGCGGTGACGATCGCGCTGTACAGCGCCATGGCGCAGGGATGGTCGCCCATGCCGGCGACAGAGCGGGCCGGTGTCGTGTCGATGTCGGCGCGGACGAGGTCCATCAGGCCGGAGCGCGCCCAATAGGCGTTGCTGTCGAAACCGGGCTTGTTGGCTTCCTCGCCCTTCTCGCCATAGCCGGTGAAGGAAGCGTAGATCAGCCGGTCGTTGAGATGGGCGAGATGGTCGTGGGTTATGCCGAGCTTGGCGCGTACCGGCGGCGGCATGTTGGTGATGAAGACGTCGGCCTCTTCGACCAGCTTGTAGAGCACGGCCTGCGCCTCCGGCTTGGAGAGGTCGAGCGCGAGGCTCTTCTTGTTGCGGGCTTCCAGTAGCCACGCGAAATTGTGCTCGCCGGTGGGATAGCCGGGCAGGTTCGGCAGATTGCGGTAGGGGTCGCCGGCGCCGGGCGGCTCGATCTTGATCACATCGGCGCCGAAATCCGACAGCACGGTCGCAGCCGCGGGGGCCGCGATGAAGCTCGCGCAGTCCAGAACCTTGAGCCCCGCAAAAATGCCTTTTTCCATCGCGGCGTTGCTCCCTCGCTCTTGTTGTTTCCCGCTGGCTGGAATTCGCGCGGGCAGGTCATGGAAGCATTAGACTGATGTTTCGGCGGGATGCAACGCTCCTCGCGGGCCTTACTCCTCCCCTGCCAGCAAGGCTGCATTGCCGCCGGCCGCGGCCGTGTTGATGGTGACAGTCTGCTCGGTGGCGAAACGCGCGAGATAATGCGGGCCGCCCGCCTTCGGACCGGTGCCGGACAGGCCGTTGCCGCCGAACGGCTGCACGCCGACGACGGCGCCGATCATGTTGCGGTTGACGTAGATGTTGCCGACCTGAACGCGGTCGATGATGGCCTCGACCGTGTCGTCGATGCGGGAGTGGATGCCGAGCGTCAGCCCGTAGCCGGTGCGCTCGATCGCCTGCAACACGTGCTCGAAGCTTTCGGCGCGGTAGCGCACCACATGCAGGATCGGGCCGAACACCTCCTCGGTGAGCTGGCCGGCATCACGGAGTTCGAAGATGTGGGGCGCGACGAAACAGCCCTCCGGCGCGATGCCTGCGAAATGCAGCCGCGCTTCGCTCTTCATTCGGGCAATGTGCGCATCAAGCCGCTGCCTGGCCTCGAGGTCGATCACGGGGCCGACATGGGTCGCGACATCAGCCGGATCGCCGATTTGCAGTTCGCGCGCCGCGCCCGCGATCATCTCGATCATGCGGTCGGCAACGTCCTCCTGCACGAACAGCAGCCGCAGCGCCGAGCAGCGCTGGCCGGCGGAACGGAACGCCGACATCACGACGTCGTCGGCGACCTGCTCGGGGAGTGCGGTGGCATCCGCGATCATGGCGTTGATGCCGCCGGTCTCCGCGATCAGCGGCACGATCGGCCCGTCCTTGGCAGCGAGAGTCCGGTTGATGGTACGCGCAACCTCGGTCGAGCCGGTGAAGACGACGCCAGCAATGTCGGCGTGCGCGGTCAACATGGCGCCGAGGCGGCCGTCGCCGGTGACAAGGTGCAGCGCGCTCTTGGGAATGCCGGCCTCGTGCAGCAGCCGTACGGCCTCGGCCGCGATGCGCGGCGTCTGCTCGGCCGGTTTTGCCACGACGCTATTGCCGGCCATCAGCGCGGCAGTGACCTGGCCGAGGAAAATCGCCAGCGGAAAATTCCACGGCGAGATCGCAACGAAGACGCCGCGGCCGCGCATGGCGAGCGCGTTGCTCTCGCCGGTCGGGCCCGGCATCGCCGTCTCGTGGCCGAACAGCTTGCGGGACTGCGCGGCATAATAGCGGCAGAAATCGGCGGCTTCGCGCAGCTCGGAGAGCGCGTCGTCGAGCGTCTTGCCGCCCTCGCGCTGCAACAGAGCGATGAACTGCGCGCCGCGGCTCTCCAGCAGATGTGCGGCCTGCTCCAGCGCCGCTGCGCGCGTCGCCGCGGGGGTCCGGCTCCAGGCCGCAAATCCTGCGCGTGCCGCCGCGATCGCCATGCCGGCCTGCTCGGGCGTTGCGTCAGTGACCGGCTTGAGTTCGGGGGTTGCCGCCTTGACGCCGGCCAGCAGCCGGTCGAGTGCCGCGCGTTCGCCGAATTCGATGCCGCCTGAGTTGTGGCGCTCCGGCGCGAACAGATCGCCGGGCAGCGGGATTTTTGCGTGATGCGCGTGATCGGGACGGACGATGATGTCCACCGGACGCTTCAAGAGCGCCGTGACCGGCACGCGGTAGTCGGCCGCCTGCGCCACGAAAGACGAGTTGGCGCCGTTCTCGAGCAGCCGCCGCACCAGGTAGGCGAGCAGGTCGCGATGGCTGCCGACCGGCGCGTAAGTGCGGTAGGCGATGTCGGGGTGATCCTTGGCAAGCTGCTCGTAGAGCGCCTCGCCCATGCCGTGCAGGCGCTGGAATTCGAAGTAGCCGGCATCGCCGGCGAACTCCAGCACAGTTGCGACGGTGAGGGCGTTATGGGTCGCGAACTGCGGGAAGATGCGCGGCCGCAGACCCAAAAGTTTCGCAGCGCAGGCGACGAAGTTCAGATCCGTCATCGCCTTGCGCGTGAATACCGGATAGCCGTCGAGCCCGCGCTCCTGCGCACGCTTGATCTCCGTGTCCCAATAGGCGCCCTTGACCAGCCGCACCATCAGCTTGCGGTCATGCGCGCGCGCCAGCTCGTGAATGTAGTCGATCACCGCGCTGGCGCGCTTCTGATAGGCTTGGATCGCAAGCCCAAAGCCGTCCCAACCCCTGAGCGAGGAATCGGCGAGCGTTGCGGCGATCACGTCGAGCGACAGCTCGAGGCGATCAGCCTCTTCGGCATCGACGGTGAAGTTGAGGTCATACGCTCTAGCGCGTCGGGCCAGATCGAGCAGTTGCGGCACGAGTTCGGCCATCACACGGTCATGGCTGATCGCCTCGAAGCGCGGATGCAGCGCCGAGAGCTTGACGGAGATGCCGGGCCGGTCGGGCAGGGATTGGTTGCCGGCCGCCTTCCCGATGGTTTCGATCGCGCTGGCATAGGCGTCGAAATAGCGCTTTGCGTCGGCCGCCGTGCGTGCGCCTTCGCCGAGCATGTCGAAGGAGTAGCGCGGCCTCTCGCCGGAGCGCGCCTTACCTCGCTCCAGCGCCTGCTCGATGGTCTCGCCCAGTACAAAATGATTGCCCATCAGCCGCATCGCCTGGCGTGTGGCGGTGCGCACCGCGGGTGCGCCGAGCCGCTTCACCAGCCGGCCGATGGTGCCATCGGGCGTCTCGCCGGGCTGGATCACCCGCGCCGACAGGCCGAGCGCCCAGGCGGAGGCGTTGACCAGGAACGCCGTGGACTTGGTCTCGTGATGGATGAAATCGCCTTCGCCGAGCTTGTCCTCGATGAACTGGTCGGCGGTGCGCGCGTCCGGCACGCGCAGCAGCGCCTCGGCCAGCACCATCAGCGCCAGGCCTTCCTTGGTCGAGAGCGCAAACTCCCGCAGCATATCCTCGACCCCACCGAGGCGGTCGTCGCGCTTGCGGATCGCCTCGATCAGCCGTGTCGCGTTGCGGTCGATCTGCGCTTCCTGCGGCGGGGCGAGATGCGCGGACGGCAACAGGCGCGCGGCGATCTCGGCGTCATCGGGCGCATAGGGGGCGGAGAAGGGCGGTGGGATGATCGGCATGGCGTGTCCTGGGGCTGGAGGGCCAGAGTAACGCCCGCACCGTGGCGGTTCGATAGTCAAATCAGGGTGATGGAGGAGATCAAGCGCGACGCACCGTTGCCGGTGGGCTGACGACATGCGGTCGCGATTGTCATTGCTGCGGCGTTGATCGAGCGGTCTTCGCGGGAAAATAGCTATCCTTGTGCAATCGCAACGCCTGTCGTCGAATGCACTGAACCGTCTTTTAAAATTTTCTTGGCCTCACTCCCGGACCGAGCCGGGAGGCAGCAGGAGCCGCGGGCTTATACTTTGAGGTTCTCTGCGGATGTCTTGCCCCGGTTTGCGATCTCTTCATATTCAACCGTCTGTCCCTCGTTCAGCGAGGACAGGCCGGCTTTCTGCACTGCCGAGATATGCACGAACACATCCTTGCCGCCCGACGCAGGCTGGATAAATCCATAACCCTTCGTCGGGTTGAACCACTTGACCGTACCTTTAGCCATCACGACTTCTCCGCGGGTCTTCCTCCGAGATCGCGAACCGCCAGTCCCCGCCAACCGGCCGGTTCGGTCCTAACAGGATACGCGGAATGTGGCGGGCTTGGTAGATCAAACCACATCGGCAATTCGCGGAAATTCGCTCAACTTCGCGGCGTTTTTGCCGGTTTTGCCCGTTTCACGGTGAATTGGCCCGCGCACGTCGGGCCCTTTGTCAATAAGTCGCGGCGAGATAGTCCACGATCTTGCCAACGTCTGCATCGTCGATCGGTGCGCCATAGACCTTGATCATCTTGGTCACCTCGGCCTGCCAAAACCCCTTCTTGTCCTTCATCGGTGGCTGCGTGCCGATGTAATCGGCCGAGTGGCAGGCGCTGCAATTGCCCTGCACGATTTCGAGATTGGGGCCAGGCTTGAACGCGGCGACCTCGTTGGGGAGCTGGTAGTTGACGGGGGCCGCGATCGTGGCGCCCAGGCCGGTGGTGAGGGCAAGCGAGACGATGAGGAGAACGGTGCGCGGCATGATAATTCTCCTCAGGCGACGCTGACGCGGGTGGTTTCGACGACGTTGCGCAGATAACCCGCCGGGTTCCAGCGCGGCGTCTCCGGCTGTGTCTCGCCGGAATTGCTGGTGGCGCGCACCTTGAGCTCGTAGCTCCCTGCCGCGAGCCTCACCGGCAGCTTCCATTCCCGGAACGAGTAGTTGCCGAGGTCCTTGCCGAGCTTGGCGGCTGTCCAGATCTTGCCGCCATCAGTGGAGACCGACACGTCCTTGATGCCCTTGCCGCCGTCGAAGGCGATGCCGCGTAGCGTCGTGCGTCCCGGCTTCAGCTTGGCGCCGTCGGGAATGCTGGTGATAAAGGAGCGGATGGTGAAGCGGTTGATCGGGATCGTTGCCTTCGGCGCGGTGCCGGGCTCGATCGAATTGTTCGGCGTATCGGGGATGCGATAGGCCGATTTCATCCAGAAGCCGTCATAGACGTTGTCGACGACGGTGATCTCGTTGAGGTGCTTGACCCAGTAGGTGCCGTAATAGCCGGGCACGACCAGGCGCAGCGGAAAGCCGTTGAGGAACGGCAAATCATCGCCGTTCATGCCGTAGGCCAGCATCACCTCGCCATTGGTGGCGTGATCGAGGTCGAGCGCCTTGGCGAAGTCAGGCGTCTTGTCGCTGACCGGACCGTCCATGCCGCCAAACACGACCTGTTTGGCGCCGGCCTGCACGCCGGCCATCTCCAGCACCGTCTTCAGCGGGACGCCGCGCCAGCGCGCATTGCCCATCGCGCCATTGGCGAGCTGGCCGCCGGCGACGCGCGGCTCGAAGAGGCCGCGGCTGTTGCCGGAGCACTGGTTGACGGCGACGATCTCGGTCGCCTTCATCTTCCGGATGTCCTTCAGCGACAACTTCAGCGGCTTGTCGACCTTGCCCTTGACCTCGAGGGTGAACTTGTCGGGGTCGAGATTGTAGGGGATGTCGGCGAGGTGATAGCGCACGAAGAATGCGTTGTTTGGCGTGATCGGGCCGTCGTTGAACACCGCGAACGGCGTCTCGAGCTGCGGCGGCCGGCTGGTCAGCCCGATCATCGGCCGCTTCTGCGGATATTTCACCAGCGGCCGTTCGCCATTGGCGAATGGTAGGGTGACGGTGTCGAGTGCCAGCGCTTTGGTGGAATTCAGTGTGGCCGTAAGTGCGGCAAGGCCCGCTCCTTTGAGCAGGTCGCGTCGATCGAACATGTCGTCTCCTCCCGGAGCATTTCGTTGGCTCGCGGTCATCACCGGGAAGCCTGCTCCCATCTGTCGCAACGACTCAGGTGAAGTCAATTCGTGCTTTCGCAGCAAACCCATGCCGTTGCGCTGCAACAAGCCGGTGTTACGTTTGCAGCGAGATTGCGCCGAGCTGTAGCCGCGTCGGACCGTGTGCTCCCTCGCCCCGCTTGCGGGGAGAGGGTTGGGGTGAGGGGGAGTCTCCGCGGGGACGGTGAGAGTTGGATTCGTGGAGAGTCCCCCTCACCCGGAATCCGCGCTACGCGCGAATTCCGACCTCTCCCCGCAAGCGGGGAGAGGTGAAGAATCAGGCCGCGACGCGCTCGTCGCCGGCGATGAGAGCGGACAATGCTCGTGTATCCGCAACCACCCGCACGACCATCGGCTCGTCGCGGCCGCGGATCGCGACCTCCTGCTTCGGCAGCGCATCGTCTTGAAGGCCGGCGGTGCGGCGGATCTCTTCGGAGACGATCGCCTCGCAGGCGAGCGTCTTGGTCATGTCCTGGAGACGGGCTGCGACGTTCACGGCATCGCCGAGCGCGGTGAAGACGATGTGGTCGCGATAGCCGATGTCGCCGATGATGACCTCGCCGCCGTGGACGCCGATCCCGAAGCGGATCGGCTGGCGCAGGTCGTGGCTCAGGAGCTCGTTGAGTTCGTCCACATGGGTCGCAATGCCGGCGATGGCTTTCAGCGCCTGCCGGCAGGCGGTCTGCGGGTCGCTGCTGAGGCCGAACAGCGCCAGCATGCCGTCGCCGACGAACTGGTTTGGCTGGCCGCCATTCTCGATCACGGCCTGCGACACCGCGCCAAGGAAGCGATTGACGATGAACACGGTGTCGAACGGCAGCCGCTTCTCGGCGAGCTGCGTCGAACCGCGCATGTCGACGAACAGGCTGACGAGATAGCGCTCCAGGCCGATTCTGGCAGGCGAGGACGCATGCGCGTTGGCCGACAGCATCTGCGGCATGAACAGCTGGAAGAAGGACAGATCGGAGTTCGGCCGCAGCTGGCAGGCGAGGCGGATCGAGGGATCAGCAGTGCCGACGCGGGCTAGCACGAAGGCCTCGCGCTGCGACGGTTCGGGCAATGTGCCGTGGTCGCCGATGATGCGGATGCGGCAGGTCGAGCAGCGGGCGCGGCCGCCGCAGACGCTGGCATGCGGCACGTTGTGGCGCAGGCTCGCTTCCAGCACCGAGAGCCCCTTGGGCACGCGCACCGTCTTGCCGTTGCCATAGGACAGCGCGATCATGCCGCCGCGCCGCTCACGCCAGCCGCGCACGCCGCGCCCGAGCAGCACCAGCCCGAGCAGGCCGAAGTAACCGATCGTCAGTCCGCCGGTAATGCGGTCGAGCGTATCGGCCTGCGCGAACGTGCCGACCTCGCGCCGCGTGTAATTATGCGCGCGCCATTCTCCGTCCTCGCTGTCGGCGGCGACACTGCGGCCGCCCTGGTAGATGCCGAGCAGCGCCAGCGTCGGGATCAGTACCGCTGCCGCCAGCAGATACGGCGCCGCGCGAACGAAGAACGGTTTCAGCCGGAGCCAGAAATAGATGCCGATGCAGCCGTGCACCCAGGCGACGATCAGCAGGGTCGTCATCGTCCACAGCCGGCCAGGTGCCACGACGAAGAACAGATACAGCTCCTGCGGATAGAGCTTCTCGTGCCCGTACAGGGTCTGGCCGAGCCGCACGCCGATCACATGCGCCATGACCAGCGCCGGTATGCTCAGCCCCAGCACCAGCTGCAGCGGCTCGATCGTCTTCCAGCGGAACTGCCGGCGCTGGAACAGCGCATAGACGCCAAGGCCCATATGAGTCAGCGCGGCGCCATAGAACACGATCGCCACGGGCAGGAACTGCCAGAACGCCGTATGGTAGTAGACTCCGATCTGCATGGCATCGACCGAGATATTGCCGAGCGCATGGTTGAGGAAATGGCTGACCACGTAGGAGAACAGGATGACGCCGCAGACCAGCCGCACCTGCCGCGCACTGGTCGAGCGGACGAGTTCGGGCAATCGTGAAAGGGCGGTCGCGGCCATGATTCGGTTGTACCAGTTCACTGAGGAGAACAGCCAGCGGAGAGTTAAATTCCGCGGGCGAACGGCCAGCCGGATCACTTAAGCGGCAAGATGACGAAATCGGGTGGGCAAAGGCGCCTTGGCGCCGTGCCCACCATTCCTCCATCACTCCCAATGGTGGGCACGCTTCGCTTTGTCCACCCTACGATTCCCGGCACGACGGACACACGCAGCAACACCCCCCACATTGACTCCCCCTCCCAAGTCGGGGAAAAGCGCGGCCGTGACGATCGCTCCCGACATCACTGTGAAGCCCGACGGCGCGTCGCGCCGGCCACTCGTCATGGCCGTGCTGGTGATCGCCGCGATGACGGTGCTGCGCATCGTCTATGCCTCCGCGATCGAGTTGCGCACCGACGAGGCCTATTACTGGACCTGGTCGAAGGAGGCGGCGTTGAGCTTCCTCGATCATCCGCCCGGCATCGCATGGCTCATCCGCTTCGGAACCGCGATCTTCGGCGACACCACGCTCGGAGTCCGCTTCGGCGGCATCGTCGCGATGCTTGTGACGCAGCTTTTGCTCGCCGACATCGTCCGTCGCCTCACCCATGATGTGCGCGCGATCGTGGTTGCCGTGTTGATGCCGGAGGCCGCGCTCTATTACGGCCTGCTGATGGCCAAGGTCGCGCCCGACGTCGCCATGATCCCGTTTGCGGTGGCGATGATGTGGTCGCTGGTGCGACTGGCGCAGAGCGGGGACGGCCGCTGGTGGCTCGCGGCCGGCCTGTTCGCGGGCCTGTCGCTGCTGTCGAAATTCACCGCGATCATGTTCGCGCCTGCGGTCGCGGCTTTTCTGCTGGTGCCGGATTGGCGCTGGCGCTGGCTGCGCAGCCCCTATCCTTATCTCGCGGTGCTGGTCGCGATCGCAATGTTCTCGCCGGTGCTGATCTGGAACGCGCAGCACGATTGGGCCTCGTTCCGCTTCCAGGGCGTGCGCGCCACCGCCAATTACGGCATCTCGCTGCGCACGATTGGCGATTATATCGGCCTGCAATTCGGCCTCGTCGGTTTCGTCATGCTGCCGGTGGTGCTGTCAGGCCTCGCCATGACAGCGTGGCGCGGCTATCGAACGCGCGAGCCGGTGGCGATCCTGTTGTCGACCGCAGTGCTGGTGCCGTTCGCTTATTTCTTCTTCAAATCGTTGACGCTCAGGGTCGGCGATACCTGGCCGATGTTCATGTGGCCGACAGGCTTCGCCGCTGCCGCGGTGAACCTCGCAATGATGCCGAAAGAAGGTTGGTCGGTGCGGACGATCCGGTCGAGCATCTTCTGGGTGAAGGCGGCGCTGGTTCCGGGGATCGCCTTCGTCGTGATTGTGTTCCTCTATTACGTCGCCGCGCCCTGGAATTTCCTCGGCAAGATGGATCCGGTCGGCGCCGAGGCCGGCTACGAACAGGTCGCGGCGCGCGCGCAGGCCGCACTCGACGAGACCGGTGCGACCTGGATCGCGACCACGGATTACCGCACCTACGCCATGATGCGCTGGCTGTTCCGCGGCCGGGTGCCCGTGGTCGAAATCAACGAGCGTGGGCGCTTCCAGGATTTCCGCGATCCCGGCATGGACCGGATCAGGGGGCACGCCGGGATCTATATCGGCCGCCAGCCCGATGATCATTCGCCTCTCTGGGAGTCGATTTCCGCGACGCGCGCACCACTGGGACAGGTCGAACGCCGCTGGCGCGGCGTCCTGATCGACACCTACACAATCGACAAGCTTACCGGATGGACCCCGGAGCTGTCTCCGTCAAAGGACTCGCCGCTGTTTCAGTGGCGGGTGCTGGCGGGGGAGTTTGAAGCGCGTTCGCACGCCTAGCGCGGCTCTTCTTCCTCTTTCCTTCGCAGCAAATCCGTCGCGAGATCCGACAGTTTTGGCGGCGGCAGCGCTGCAAACGGCAGCGGCCTCGTGACGTCGATCGCGGCCAAACCCAGCCGCGCCGTCAACAACCCGTTGAGCATGCCTTCGCCCAGCCGCTGCGACAGTTTTGCTGCAATCCCGTGGCCGAGCATCTGCTGCACCAGGCTGTCGCTGGCGGCGAGGCCGCCGGTGATGGCGAGGTGGGCGATGACGTGGCGGAGCAGGCGGATCATGCCGAGTGCGCCGGGCCGACCGCCATAGAGGCGGGCCAGCTGACGGATCAGCCGGAGCGAGGCCACGAACACGAACAGCACGTCGAACAGTGCGCGCGGCGAAACGGCGGTGACGATCGACACCCGCTGCGCGGCCGACGACACCAGCCGCCGCGCCTCCGCATCCAGCGGCGACATCAGCTCGCGCTCGGCGAGGCGGATCATGTCGGCGCCGTCGATGATCTCGCCGGCATGGCTCTCCAGCGCGGCGCGGGCGCGCGCGAGCCGCGGATTCTGGTGCGCGATGACGATCAGATCCCGCACGATGGCGCGGCTCTCCTTGCGATCGTCGCTGGCGAGCACCTCTGCGGCGCGCCGATGCAGCTTCTCGATCGTCGCAAGACGCGCGAGCCCGAACGCCTCGCGTCCGATCACCACTGCAAGCGCAAGCGTGGTGACGAAGGCGAGCGCAAGCCCGACAAAGCCGAGACTCTCGCTGCGCGCAAACAGATCCTCGATCAAATGCACGACGCCGAGCCCGGTACCGAGCAACGTCAACCCGGCGACGCCAGACCAGAACAGCGCGCCCCAGGGGAAGCCGCGTCGCGCAGGAATCGCGGTTTCGACGGGTACGGGCAGCGTGGCCGGATCGGGCTCCGGCGTGATCAGGATCGTGGCGCGACTGACACGGCTCGTCTCGTCCGCTTCGGTGACGACGACGCCGGGATCGTCGAGCCGGAACGTCGCCGGTCGTCGCGGCTTGGATCGATCGTTCATGCGAGCTTGTCTCCGATCAGGAACTGCAAGGCACGGTCGAGGCGGATGTGAGGCAGTGTCGGCTCGTTCGTTCCCTCGCGCTCGAGCTTTGGCGGACGGAAGCGCAGGAAGCGGAAGTCGCTTTTCTCGGCGGCTTGCGTCGACAATCCGCGAAACGCATCGGTGCCGTTGAACAGCGGTTCGGGATCGAGCGGCAGGTCGCCCGGAAAGGTCGCGACCTCCGTGTTGCCGTCGAAGAACTCGCCACCGGCGCTTTCGCCTGCGGCCGGTGTTCCCAGGATCGAGGGTAATTTGTCGCGGCCGTGCGCGACCTCCGCCTCGCGTGTGGCGCGGACGGCGGCGAGTGCCACCACATCGATGCTCGCCCCGGTGTCTTCCGCGCGTGCCGCGGCGCGGGTGACGGCACGGCGCAGCACGGCCTCGAGCCGGTCGTGGCTGGAATGATGCAGATGATCAGCCTTGGTCGCTGCGAACAGGATGCGGTCGATGCGCGGACGGAACAGGCTGGTGAGGAACGTGCTGCGACCGATGCGGAAGCAATCGAGAATGCCGGCGAGCGCCGCTTCGAGATCGTGCAGCGCCTCGGGACCCGAATTGAATGCGGCGAGCGCATCGGCGAGCACGATTTGGCGATCGAGCCGGGCAAAATGATCGCGGAAGAACGGCCGCACCACGACGTCCTTGTAGGCCTCGTAGCGGCGCACCATCATCGCCCAGAGCGATCCGTCCGGCGCCTGCCGGCCTGCGGGTACGTCGAGCGGTGCAAAAGTCAGCGCCGGCGTGTCGGCGAGATTGCCGGGCATGAGGAAGCGGCCGGGCGGCAGCAGGCTCATCGCAAAGCGCTCGTCGCGGCAGGCGCGCAGATAATTGGTGAAGAGCTTTGCGGCTGTCAGCGTCGCCTGCTCGTCCTCGCGCGCTTCGGGCTTGAGCGTTGCCAGATGCGCGTGCCAGTCCGCGGCCAGATGCGCGCGCGGCGCCTCGCGCGACAGCGCCAGGCTCTCCGCCGACCATTGCTCAAAGCTCTTCTGAAGCAGCGGCAGGTCGAGCAGCCATTCGCCGGGATAGTCGACGATGTCGAGCGTCAGGGTGCGGTCGGCGCCGTTCTGGCGCTGGTAGTCGATGACGAGACGCAGCTCGCTGATGTCAACCGTCGAGTTCGGCCAGCGCCGCGCCTCGATCAGCGCGCGCAGATGGCTTTCATAGGAAAAGCGCGGCACGGCGTCGTCCGGCTGCGGCGCCAGGTCCGCCCGCGCGATCCGGCCCGAGGCATAGGCCTCGAACACCGGAAACCGGCCGCCGCGCGTCAGCCCGTGGATCAATGCGGTGATGAATACAGTCTTACCGGCCCGCGACAGGCCGGTGACCCCAAGCCGCACCGTCGGGTTGAAGAAGTGCCCGCCATAGTCGATCAGCGCCCGGGTCGACAGGCGCGCCTCTTCGACCATATCCTGGAAACTGAATGCCATATGAACGTTGATCGATCTCGGGCGGGGCAAATACGCAAAATGGACTAGTCACAAAAGTGGCAACTGCCTGACGAAAATCAAGCTTCATACTTCCACCGCCTTCTTGGGCAAAGCAGCCATTGAACGCTGCGTTAACTGCGAAAGACCAATATTGGACACTGATCGACGCTTTCGGACCGCCATGCCCGTCTTTACGCTGAAACAGTTCGCCTCGAACTCCGTCCATGCCGCCGCCGATGCGATGGGCTGGAACTACGACCGCGCCGAGGTCATCGCTGACGGTATCATCCATGCCATCGGCGTGCTCTCCGGCGTCATCGCCGCGACCGTTCTGGTGGTGCTGGCGGCGATCTATGCCGATGCGACCGACATCGTCGGGGTCTCGATCTATGTCGCCGGCCTGCTGTCGATGCTGGTGCTGTCGGCGACCTATAATCTCTGGCCGGTCTCGCCGGTGAAATGGCTGCTGCGGCGGTTCGACCATTCCGCGATCTATCTCCTGATCGCCGCGACCTACACGCCGTTCATCCTGGAGGTGAAGGACAGTGTGTTCGCGCTGATGCTGCTGGTCTGCGTCTGGTGTGTCGCGATCGTCGGCATCGTGCTGAAGCTTCGCTATCCCGGCCGGTTCGACCGTGTCGCTGTCGGCATCTATCTTGTGATGGGCTGGAGTGGGATGATGCTCTATGGCCCCGTGGTCAAGGCGCTGCCCGCGCTGGTGCTGGGTTTCATCCTGGCGGGCGGCGTTCTCTACAGCCTCGGCGTAATCTTCCACGCCTGGCGGCGGCTGCGTTTCCAGAACGCGATCTGGCACGGCTTTGTCTTGGCCGGCGCGGCGTGCCACTATACCGCGGTGCTCGACCTCGTGTTGAGCTGAGCGCGTCCCGCGCAGCGGGATAAGACAAATCAAGAAAACAGGAGACGTCGCATGCAGGTGACCGGCAAGGTCGTGGTCGTCACGGGCGGCGCCAACGGCATCGGCAAGGCGCTGTGCGAGGCCTTTCACACGGCGGGGGCGGCCAAGGTCGTGGTCGCGGACATGGACGCTGCGAATGCGCGGGCCGTCGCCGCCACGGTGGATGGCGCGGCCTTCAAATGCGACGTTGCGCAGGAGAAAGATGTTTCGCACGTCATCGATGAGACCGAGCGGCAGTTCGGCCCGATCGAATTGTTTTGCTCCAACGCCGGCATCGGCGGCGGCTTCGATCCGATGTCGGCGAATGCCGGCGGTGCCTCCGACGAGCCATGGCAGCGTAGCTGGGCGATCCACGTCATGGCCCATGTCTATGCGGCGCGGCATCTTGTCCCCCGCATGAAGGCGCGCGGCGGCGGTTATTTCCTCAACACGATCTCGGCCGCGGGCCTGCTGTCGCAGGTCGGCAGCCCGGCCTATTCCACCACCAAGCACGCCGCGGTGGGTTTTGCCGAGAACCTCGCGATCTCGCACAAGGCTCACAACATCAAGGTCTCGATCCTCTGCCCGCAGGGCGTCGACACCAACATGCTGCGCTCGATCCCGAAGGGCCCGCAGTCCGGCGACGGCGACCTCACGCCCGAGCAGGTGGCGAAGGATGTGCTGGCCGGCCTCGAGCAGGAAACCTTCCTGATCCTCCCGCACCCCCAGGTGCTCGGCTACATGCGCAAGAAGACCGAGAATTACGACCGCTGGATCGGCGGCATGGCCAAGATCCAGGCGAAGATGCGGGAGGAGTTCGGGAAGTAGAATCTTGTAGCTCGGATGGAGCGCAGCGCAATCCGGGAATCACCCCCGAAGAGACAGCCCCGGATTTCGCTTCGCTCCATTCGGGCTACGGCACCGTCAATGCTTCTGCCCGTACAGCACCGGCACCGCCGAATCGACGACGACCTCGACCAGGCTCGTCCCCTCGTGCGCCATCCCGCGCTTCAGTGCCTCGCCAAGCTCCGCGGCCTTGCTCACGCGCACGGCATGGCAGCCCATGCCTTCGGCCAGCCGCACGAAATCGATCCCCGGCAGCTCCAGTCCCGGTACGTTCCTCACCTGCATCACCTGGCTGAACGAGCGCATCGCGCCGTAGCCGGAATTGTTGATGACGACGATGGTAAGCGGCAGGTTGCGCTGCGCGGCGGTCCACAGCGCCTGGATCGAATACATCGCCGAGCCGTCGCCGATCAGGCACACCGTGCGGCTGTTCGGCTTGCCGAGCGCCATGCCCACGGCAGCGGGCAGGGAATAGCCAAGGCCACCGCTCGCCATGGTGTAAAAACTGTCCTGGCCGCGCATCGGCATGAACTTTTGCATCGCTGGCCGATGTGACGGGACTTCCTCGACCAGCGACGCGCCATCCGGCATCGCCTGAGACAGCGAATGCAGCAGGAATTCGACCGGCAGCGGATCGGCTGCCTGCGGCGCCAGCGGCAAGGTGCGTCCCTTTGGCGTGGCGCGTTTGCTCTCCGGCAGCATGTCGAGGAGCGTAGCCAGCGCCGGCTTCATGGTCGCGATGATGCTGGTGCCGACCGGCGTCACGGCGGCGGCGTCTGGATCATCGGTGATCTGGAAGATCGTCGCGCCGCCATCGAAGATCGCCGCATGGCCCTCGACATGGAATGTGAACACGGGCGCGCCGATCACGACAACGACATCGTGCTCGCGCAGCGCATCGGAGAGTTGCGCCGGTGACGCATGCAGGAAGCCCGCGAATTGCGGATGCCGCTCGGGGAACGAGCAGCGCGCCGAGAACGGGCTGACCCAGACGCTCGCCTTGGCCTTCTCGGCCACGCGCACCATCAAATCGACCGCACCGGCGCGATCGACGCCGGGGCCGACGACGAGGGCAGGGTGTTTTGCGGAACCGAGGGCTGCGACCAGCGCTTTCATCGCGTCGGGCTCGGGCCCGATCTCGCGGCTGACTTTGCGCGCCTCGATCGGCGCTGCCGCATGCGCCCAGTCGTCGACCGGGATCGACACGAAGGTCGGCCCGCAGGGCGGCTGCATGGCGGTGTAATAGGCCCGCGCGATCGCGGCCGGCACGTCCTCGGGCCGCGCCGGCTCGACGCTGTACTTCACATAGGGGCGCGGAAATTCGGACGCGCGCTCGGCGTAGAGAAACGCCTGCAACGGCAGGATCGAGCGCGCCTGCTGGCCCGCGGTGATGACGAGCGGCGTCTGGTTGCGATGCGCGGTGTAGATGTTGCCGAGCGCGTTGCCGACGCCGGCTGCCGAATGCAGATTGACGAAGCCGGCATTGCGGGTCGCCTGCGCATAACCGTCGGCCATGCCGACGGCGGAGGCTTCCTGGAGCGCCAGCTCGTAATCGATGTCATCGGGCCAGTCGCTCAGGAACGGCAGCTCGGTCGAGCCGGGGTTGCCGAACACGCGTCTGATGCCGAACGAGCGCAGCAGGTCGAGCGTGGCCTGCTTGACGGTGACGGACTTGCTGCCGGTCTTGCCGTTCTTGGACATGGTTTCCATCCCCTGTTGTTTGTTGGCGCGCTACCATCCCCCGTCCTTGCGAGGAGCCCTTGCGACGAAGCAATCCAGAATGTCGCCGCGGGAAAGGTCTGGATTGCTTCGCGGAGCCTGTCATCGGGCCGCGCTTTGCGCGGACCCGTTGGCTCGCAATGACGGGGAGGACGCAGCGGTGTTCTACCACACCGCCGTGCCTTTCATCGTCGGCTGCCCCTCTGCGTTCGCCGTCCACAGCTCCATGCTGTCGCCGGCATCGTTGGCGTTGATGGAGAATTCTGACCCCTCGAACAGCGGCTGCACGCCGCGATAGGTAAACTTCTTCGGCGGCTTGCCGCTGCGGAGTTTTGCCGCCATCTCGACGATGAGCGCCGCCTGCAAGGGCCCGTGGAAGATCAGGCCCGGATAGCCCTCGACCTTGGTGACATAGTCGCGGTCGTAATGGATGCGATGGCCGTTGAAGGTCAGTGCGGAGTAGCGGAACAGCAGCACGGGATCCGACACATGCGTCTCGCGATGCTGCGCCTTCGGTGGCGGCGGCGCGGTTTTGGCCGTTGCCGGCGCGCTGCTCGTCACCTCGCGATAGACGATGTCCTGCCGCTCATGGATGGCTGCGCCGCGTGGCGAGGAGATGCTGTGCTCGACCGAGACGAAGCACAGCGTTCCGGTCGATCCGGTCTTCACCTGCACGTCGGCAATGCGCGAGGTTCGCGTCGATTCATCGCCGACGCGCAAGGGTTGCAGGAACTCGATCTCGCCGCCGGCCCACATCCGGCGCGGCAGCGGCACCGGCGGCAGGAAGCCGCCACGGGTCGGGTGGCCGTCGGGGCCGAGCATCGACATCGGAAACACCGGCTGCGCCAGGCACCAATGCACCGTGAACGGCGCGGCATCGCCCGCCTTGGGCTCGCCGACCTCCTGGAATAGCGTCGCGCGCAGGCCCATCACGAGCTGCGCGGTGACGATATCGGTGGCTTCCGTGCTGCGGCCGATCCATTGCCGCAAATGATCGATGTCGAGCTTCTCGGTCATGACGCCTCGCTCTTGTTATGACTTCTTGGCAGGTTTCTCGCCGATCGCAGGCACCGCGCCGTAAGCGCGAGTCTCGCCGACGACGATCGGCGCCGGCGCGGGATAGCTGACGCGGCCGTTCGGCGTGTCGACCTCGATGCGGCGCAGATGCGGATGATTGGTGAGATCGGCCATGGTGTTGACCTCGGCAAACGCGATGTCGGCGTCCGACAGCCGCTTCAACAGTTCGTCGCGCGTCATCTTGCCGAAGATATCGGCAACCGTCGTGTCGGTGAAGTCGCGGTTGCGCACGCGCTCGACCATGTTGGCGACGCGGGGGTCCTTGGGCAGGTCGGGCTGGTCCAGCACCTCGGCGCAGAGCGTCTTCCACTCACGCTCGCTCTGGATCGAGATCAGAATGTCCTTGCCGTCTTTCGAGGTGAACACGCCATAGGGCGCGATCGAGGGATGACGCAGCCCCATGCGTTTGGGCGGATTGCCGGCCTCGGAGTTGAGCAGCGGCACGGTGCACCAGTCCGCCATCACGTCGAACATGGAGATGCGGATGTCACAGCCCTTGCCGGTCCGTCCGCGTGCGATCAGCGCCTCCAGGATCGCCGCATGCGCGGTCGCGCCGGTCGCAACGTCGACGATCGACATACCGACGCGCGAGGCGCCGTCGGGATTGCCGGTGATCGAGGCAAGGCCACTCTCGGCCTGGATCAGCAGATCATAGGCCTTGCGGTGCGCGTAGGGGCCCTCGTCGCCATAGCCGGTGATGGTGCAGGAGATCAGCTTGGGATAGTCCTGCAAAAGCCGCTCGCGCGAAAAGCCGAGCTTGTCCATCGAACCCGGCTTGAGGTTCTGGATCAGCACGTCTGCGCTCGCGATCAGCTTCTCCAGCTCGGCGCACCCCTCTTTGGTGGCGAGGTCGACCACCGCTGATTGCTTGCCGCGGTTGAGCCAGACGAAATAGCTGCTCTGGCCCCTGGCAGCCGCGTCGTAGCCACGGGCGAAATCGCCTTCCGGCCGCTCGATCTTGATGACCTCCGCGCCGGCATCCGCCAGCCGCGACGAGCAGAACGGCGCCGCCACCGCCTGCTCGACCGCAATCACCCGAATCCCGTCCAATGCTCCCATGATGGCTGCCTCAGTACGAGCGGGGCATGCCGAGCACGTGCTCGGCGAGGAAGGACAGCACGAGGTTGGTCGAGATCGGCGCCACTTGATACAGCCGCGTCTCGCGGAATTTGCGCTCGATATCGTACTCCTCGGCGAAGCCGAAGCCGCCATGGGTCTGGACGCAGGCATTCGCCGCCTCCCAGGACGCATCCGCCGCGAGCATTTTTGCCATGTTGGCTTCCGCGCCGCAGTCGAGCCCGGCTTCGTATTTGCGCGTGGCTTCCTTCACCATCAATTCAGCCGCGCGCATCGCGGCGTAGGCCTTGGCGATCGGGAACTGGACGCCTTGATTCTGGCCGATCGGCCGGCCGAACACGCTGCGTTCCTTGGCGTAGCTCGTGGCCTTGGCGATAAACCATTTGGCGTCGCCGATGCATTCGGCGGCGATCAGGATGCGCTCGGCATTCATGCCGGAGAGGATGTAACGAAAACCCTTGCCTTCCTCGCCGATCAGGTTTTCCGCCGGCACCTTCATGTCGGTAAAGAACACTTCGGTGGTGGCGTGGTTCATCATGGTGCGGATCGGCCGGATCTCCAGACCGTTGTTCCTGGCCTCGCGCATGTCGACGATGAAGACCGAAAGTCCATCCGTGCGCTTCTTGACCTCATCCTTCGGCGTGGTGCGCGCCAGCAGGAGCATCAGGTCGGAATGCTCAGCGCGGCTGGTCCAGATCTTCTGGCCGTTGACGATGTAGCCGGCATTGCCGTTCTTGCGCGCAAACGTCTTCAGCGACGTCGTGTCGGTGCCGCTGGTCGGCTCGGTGACGCCGAACGCCTGCAGGCGCAATTCGCCGCTCGCGATCTTCGGCAGGTATTTTGCCTTCTGCTCGTCATTGCCGTGCCGCAGCAGCGTGCCCATCGTGTACATCTGGGCGTGGCAGCCGCCGCCGTTGCAGCCGGCGCGCTGGATCTCTTCGAGGATTGCCGCGGCGGCCGAGAGCTTCAGACCCGCGCCGCCATATTCCTCGGGGATCAGCACGGAGAGATAGCCGGCCTGCGTCAGCGCATCGACGAAGGCCTTGGGATAAGCCATCTCGCGATCGAGCTTGCGCCAATATTCGCCGGGAAACTGCGCGCAGAGTTTTGCGACGGCTTCGCGGATGTCGGCGTGATCTTCGCTGTGGTGGTCTTCACTCATGGCGTTTCCCGTTGATAGCGGCAGTTAAGATAACGCCGGCCGATCCTCTGGCGTTGTGAAAACAATGCCAGCCCCCTATGCTCATTTGCTATAGCGTATGGGGTAGCCTTCCAGGATTGGCAAGCATGGATTTCCGGCAGCTCAGGACCTTCAGTTGCGTGGCGGAGCTCGGCAGTCTCTCGAAGGCCTCCGACACGTTGCGCGTGGCGCAGCCGGCGCTCAGCCGCCAGATCAAGCTTCTCGAGCACGAGCTGCGCGTCGAACTGTTCACCCGCAACGGTCGCGGCATGGTGCTGACCGAGGCCGGCCGGCTTCTGCTGGCGCGCACCTCCGGCATCGTCCGCCAGATCGACCAGATCCGCGACGACATCCAGTCGGTCAAGGGACCGCCGTCCGGCCAAGTCGTGCTGGGCCTGGTTCCGACCGTAAGCTGTGTGCTGTCGGCGCGCTTTGCGCGGCGCTGCGTCGAAAAATTTCCCGGCATTTCGCTGCGCATCGTCGAGAGCTATAGCGGCCATATCGTCGAATGGCTGCATCGCGGCGAGATGGATCTCGCCATCCTCTACGGCCGTTCCGCCGATCTGCATCTCGACGTGCAAAGTCTCGGCCGCGACAACATCGTCGCCGTCGGCCCGCGCGGCTGCGGTCTCGCGCGCAGGAAGAGCGTCGATATCGGCTGGCTGCTGCGGCAGAGGCTGGTGCTGCCCAGTCATTCCCACGGCCTCCGCGCGCTGATCGAGCACGCCGCCGCCCAGCGCAAGATCAAGCTCAACGTCCAGTTAGAAGCAGATTCGTTTCGCGTGCTGACGAGCCTCGTCGAGGAAGGTCTCGGCTTCGCGCTGCTGCCGCCCTCGTCGGTGCACGGCGAGGTCGCGGACGGACGGCTCGAAACCGCTGTCGTCTCCAAACCGATGACGCGCGAGCTCATTTTTGCCTCTCCGATCGACCGCCCGGCCTCGACGGCGTCGCTAGCCGTCACCGCATTGCTGCGCGACGAAGTCGCCGCCTGCCGCAAGGAGGGCGTGTGGGACATCCGGCTTGCCTAAGGTCGTCATGCCCGGGCTTGTCCCGGGCATCCACGTTCTTTGTGCCGCTGGGCAACGCGTGGATGGCCGGGACAAGCCCGGCCATGACGCCGTAGACAGCTGGGGTTCCTTCAACGCGGTTTAGGACAGAAGGCCGCGAGCGACCCCATCGCATGTTGTGCGAGCTGTCATGCCGAAATTTTATAGCTGTAGGTGTCGCAGCGTTCGCCGCCTGAAGTGTGACGCGCATACGCATCCAAAATCTCGTCATTACGAGCGCAGCGAAGGAATCCAGATTGTCTCCGCGGTGGGATTCTGGATCGCTTCGCTGCGCTCGCAATGACGGAGGAGAGAGCCTACCCCGGAATCCTTACCGGCAGCGACTCGTATCCCTTGATGAAGCTCGAATAGATCCGCTTCGGCTCGCCCACCACCTCGATGCGGTCGAACCGCTTCAGCATCTCCTCCCAGACGATCTTGAGCTGGAGCTCGGCAAGCCGCATGCCGACGCAGCGGTGGATGCCGAAGCCGAAGGAGAGATGGGTGCGCGGCCGCGGGCGGTCGATGATAAACTCGTTCGGCTTCTCGATCATCTCCTCGTCGCGGTTGCCCGAGACGTACCACATCACGACACGGTCGCCCTTCTTGACGTGCTTGCCGCCGATCTCGGTGTCCTGGAGCGCGGTCCGCCGCATATGCGCGAGCGGGGTCTGCCAGCGGATCACCTCCGGCACCATAGTGTCGATCAGCGCTGGATTGGCGCGCAGCTTGTCGTACTGCTCGGGATTCTCGTTCAGCGCCAGCACCGAGCCGGTCATGGTGTTGCGCGTGGTGTCGTTGCCGCCGACGATGAGCAGGATGATGTTGCCCATGAGATTGTCGGGGTCCATGAAGCGCGTGGCGTCGCTATGCGCCATCAGCGACAGCAGATCGTTGCGCGGCGCCGAATTGACGCGCTCGTTCCACAGCTTCGACATGTAGGCGTAGCACTCGTCCATCTCGCGGCGGCGCTGTTCGGCGGATTCGACGATGCCGCTCTTGGGCAGCGCGGTGGAGACGTCGGACCAGCGCGTCAGCTTGCGCCGCTCTTCCCAGGGGAAGTCGAACAGCGTCGCCAGCATCTGCGTCGTCAGCTCGATCGAGACCCGCTCGACGAAATTGAAGGTCTCGTTGCGGGGAAGATTGTCCAGCACGGTCTGCGAACGCTGGCGGATCAGCTTTGCCAGCTCGTCCAAATGCGTCGGCGTGAACATCGGCGACACGGTCTTGCGCTGCGACGAGTGCTTGGGCTGGTCCATGGCGATGAAGCTCGGCCAGTCGTAACCCGCCGGCACATCGCGGATGCCGATGCCGCCGAGCGTCGAGTCCGAGGAAAACATGCCGTGACTGGTGTCGACATGCATGATGTCGTTGTATTTCACAACCGACCAATAGGGCTCGATCGGCGCATTGGTGCAGTAATGCACCGGCTCTTCGTTGCGCAGCCGCTCGAACCACGGCCACAGCGTGTCGTCCTGGAACAGCCGGGGCGCACCGGGGTGGAATTGTGCCAGCGGCGTCGAATAGGCCTCCTCGCGGGCCCGGCGCATGCGTTCGGCCTTGTCCACTTTAACCGGCGCTTGGACGTTCATGGTGGTGGCTCCCAGTTGTTCTTTCGCCTCTCCCCCCGCGCGGGGAGAGGCCGGAATTCGAGCGAAGCTTGAATTCCGGGTGAGGGGGACTCTCCGCGATCCGGTTCTCACCGCGTTCGCGGATAGAGCCCCTCACCCCAACCCTCTCCCCGTAAGAACGGGGAGAGGGAGTTGATTCACGCCGCAATCTTCACCGGCAGCGTTTCCAAACCCTTTACGAAACTCGAATACACCCGCTTGGGTTCGCCGACCACGTCGATTTGGTCGAACCGTTTCAGGATCTCTTCCCAGATAATCTTGAGCTGAAGTTCGGCGAGCCGCAAGCCGACGCAGCGGTGGATGCCGAAGCCGAAGGAGAGGTGGGTGCGCGGGCGGGCGCGGTCGATGATGAAATCGTAGGGCCTCTCGATCGCCTCCTCGTCGCGGTTGCCCGAGACGTACCACATCACGACCTTGTCATCTTTCTTGATCTGCTTGCCGCGGAATTCGAAATCGGCGAGCGCAGTGCGGCGCATATGCGCCAGCGGCGTCTGCCAGCGGATCACCTCCGGCACGAAGCTGTCGAGCAGCGCAGGATTTTCGCGCAGCTTACGATATTGCTCCGGATGCTGGCTCAGCGCGAGAAGCGAGCCCGACATGGTGTTGCGCGTGGTGTCGTTGCCGCCGACGATCAAGAGGACGAGATTGCCGAGGAAGTTCCTCGCGTCCATGTCGCGCGTTGCGGGGCCATGCGCCATCATCGAGAGCAAATCGCTCTTCGGCGGCTGCTCGCCGCGATCCTTCCACAGACGCGCGAAATAACCCGCGCATTCCGCGAGCTCGGCCTGACGTTCGTCCTCGGTCGCGACCAGTCCGTCGGGACCGGGAATGGTGGTGGCGATGTCCGACCAGCGCGTCAGCTTGCGACGGTCTTCCCAGGGAAAGTCGAACAGCACCGCGAGCATCTGCGTGGTGAGCTCGATCGAGACCTGGTCGACCCAGTCGAAGACCTTGCCGCGCGGCAGATTGTCCAGGCACTCGGCCGAGCGCTTGCGGATGTTGAGCGCGAGATTGTCCAGATGCGTCGGCGTGAACATCGGCGCCACGGTCTTGCGCTGCGCGGCATGCCGTGGTGGATCCATCGAGATGAAGCTCTCGCGGCGCAGGTCGGGATCGATGTCGCGGATGGTGATGCCGCCGAGCGCGGAGGCGGAGGAGAACACCGAATGATTGGTCTCGATCTCCATGATGTCGTTGTAGCGGGTCACCGACCAGTACGGCCCGAACATCGAATCCTTGCAATAGTGCACGGGATCTTCGCGGCGCAGGCGATCGAAATAGGGCCAGAACGTATCGGTCCTGAACAATTCGGGATCGCCCGGATCGAATTGCGCAAGCGGCAATGTCGATGCCCGCTCGCGCAGTGCGTCGAGCTTGGCCGCGCTCTCGATGGTCCCGTGCATGACCGTTCTCCCTGGCGTGAACCGCGCGATTTTCTTGAATTCTGCTCTGCGGTATTTGGCTTGCAATTACAGCCGGTTGTCTGCGTCGGAGCAAGAGCGAGTTTTACCACATCCAACCGTCGCGAGAGGTGGGGAGAGGTGCGTAGGCCGCCATTGATGCTGTCCCGGATTACGCTTCGCTCCATCCGGGCTACGAAACGTGACCCGCGGCACGCCGGTCAATCTGCACCATGCGAGAAATCGATCGAAACCGGGGTAAAATCGAACCCGGCCATCTTGGGGATCGACTAATCTCTGATCTATAGTTTGATCGAGCCAACTCCGCATCCCGAGGTTGCCGCCGTGAACGACATGCAATGGGCCCCCACCGGCTCCGAACCGGTCCCGCCGCCGCTGCCGCCCACGCGGGTCGACTTCACCGGCAATCGCTCCGAGTTCCGAAAAATGGTCACCAAGGGTGCCATGCTGGAGCTCGTCACCTTCGGCTTCTACCGGTTCTGGCTCGTCACCGACATTCGCCGGCATCTGTGGTCGAACACTGCGGTCGACGGCGACGCCGCCGAATACACCGGCCGGGGCAAGGAGCTCTTGATCGGCTTCCTGTTCGCGCTTGCGATCCTGGTGCCGATCTACCTTGCATACTTCCTGGTCGGCATCGAGTTCGAGCGCTGGCAGGGCTTTGCCTCGACGCCGCTGTTCATCTCTTTCTACGCCTTCGGCCAGTTCGCGATTTTTCGCGCGCGACGTTATCGTTTGACCCGCACGGTCTGGCGTGGTGTGCGCTTCTGGATGGACGGCTCAGGCTGGGTCTATTCGTTCCGCGCGATGTTGTGGGGTCTGCTGGTGTTCCTGACGCTCGGCCTGGCGCTGCCGTGGCGCGAGGCGTCGCTGGAGCGCTACAAGCTGCGACATACGCATTTTGGCGACCTCCAAGGCGATTTCGAAGCCGACGGCTGGACGTTCTTCAAACGCGGCTGGTGGCTGTGGCTGCTCAGCCCGATTGCAATCGTGATCTTCCCGCTCGCACCGTTCTTCTACGCCGAATTCAAAGCGCGCGAATGGCGCTGGTGGCTCGACGGCATCCGCATCGGCGGCGTGAGCCTGTCCTCGAGCTTGCCGCACCACGCGTTCTACGGCTTGTACTGGAAGGTGGTCGGCTGGTGGCTGCTGCTGAGCACGATCTTTGGCCTCTACATTGCCGGGGTGATGGCGCTCGCGGTCAAGCTGAGTGGCCTTCCGGTCGAGCAGGTCCTCGGGCCCGGTGGTCACGCCAAGAGCATTCCCATGCTGGTCATGATGGTGGTCGGCTATTTCGCCGTTGCGCTTGCTCTCAACATCGTCATGCGCGTCTATCTCCAGCGCGATCTCTGGGCCAAGGTGCTGGAAACCGTCGCGGTGCACGATATCGGAGCGGCGGCCGATGTCCGCGCCAGCGGCGAGCTCGCCAGCGCACTCGGCGAAGGCTTTGCCGATGGTCTCGATGTCGCGGGATTCTGAGCTGTGAGTGAATTGTCCACCGAGGCCCCGGCGCAGTCGGCCAAGCCGACGATCTTCTTCGACGGCGTGTCGAGCCGCCGGCGGCAGGTGACGTTGGCCCTCGGCGAAGCACTCGAGATTCTCGAGGACGGTGGTACGCCAGTTCGCTGGGTCTACGCAGACATTCGCCGCGCCGACAGTCCCTCCGGAATTTTACGTCTGGCCTCGACATCCGCACCGCCGCTGGCGCGGCTCGAAATCCGCGACGCCGCACTCGCCGCAGACGTGACCGCCCGCTGCATGCGTCTCGACGAGCACCAGACCTCGCGCCGCGGTGTCGCAAAAATCGTCGGCTGGTCGTTGGCTGCCGCCATCTCAATCGTCTGCGTCGTGCTGTTCGGTGTGCCGCTTGCCGCGGATCGCCTGGCGCCGCTGGTGCCGAAACCGATCGAGCGGCGGATCGGCGATGCGTCCGAGGTTCAGATTAAGACCATCTTCCGCGGCGGCGCCTGCAGCGAGCCAGCCGGGCAGGCCGCCTTTTCCAAGCTCGTCAACCGCCTGCGCGACGCCGCCGGGCTCGACGACGACTCCATGACGGCCGGCGTGCTGCAGACCTCGGTGCCGAATGCATTTGCGCTGCCCGGGGGCAAGGTCTTCGTGCTGAGCGGTCTGCTCGACAAGGCCGACAATCCGGACGAGATCGCCGGCATCCTCGCCCACGAGCTCGGCCATCTCAAGCATCACGACAACATGCGCGGCCTGATCTACAACGGCGGCACCTCGTTCCTGATCGGCCTGTTGTTCGGCGACGTCACCGGTTCGTCCGCCGTGATCTTCGCCTCGCGCAGCGTGGTCGAAGCCTCCTATTCGCGCGAGGCCGAGACCAACGCCGACACCTTCGCGATCGAGATCATGCACAGGCTCGGCCGCTCGCCGAAACCCGCGGCCGAATTGATGTTCCGCATCACCGGCAAGGAAGGCGGCTCGAGCTTTGCGACGCTGCTGGCGAGCCATCCGCTCACCGAGGACCGTCTCGCCCGCATGACGAGGGAAGACCGTCCCGCCAGCGGGCCGCCGCTGCTGACGGACAAGGAGTGGCAGGCGCTGAAGGGGATTTGCGGCAGCGGGAAGATCTAGAGCGTTTTCGAGCGAAGTGGATGCCGGTTCGCGTAAAGAAAACGCGTCAAAACAAGAATCTAGAGCCCCGTTCCGATTCCATCGGAACGGGGTTGTAGGCGCCCGCGCTGCTATCTCGTTCCGTAAGCGCGATCGCCGGCGTCGCCGAGGCCCGGCAAAATAAAGCCGTTCTCGTCGAGACCTTCGTCGACCGCGGCCGTCCAGATCCGCACGTCCGTATGCAGGCCCCGCAGCCGCTCGAGTCCTTCCGGCGCGGCGATCAGGCAGGCGAGGCGGATGTCCTTGGCGCCGCGCTCCTTCAGCCGGTCGATCGCGGCCACGGCCGTATTGGCGGTCGCGACCACCGGCGTCACCACGATCGCCAGGCGCTCGCCGAGATCGGACGGCGATTTGAAGAAATATTCGACCGCGGCAAAACTGTGCGGCTCGCGGTAGAGCCCGATATGGGCGACGCGCGCGGTCGGCACCAGATCCATCATGCCGTCGACGAACGTGGTGCCGGCGCGCAGCATCGGCACGAACACCAGCTTCTTGCCGGCGATCTTGGCCGAGTGCATCGTCGCCAGCGGCGTCTCGATGACGGTGTCGGTGAGCGGCAGGTCGCGCGTCACCTCGTAGCACAAGAGCATGCCGATCTCCTTGATCAGCTCGCGGAACGACTTTGTCGAGATCGATTTGTCGCGCACCAACGTCAGCTTGTGCTGGACCAGCGGATGATCGACGATCGTGACGCCTTCCATGATCGGATGCTCTTGCTTCTTCCCTTCTCCCCCTGTGGGAGAAGGTGGCGCGAAGCGCCGGATGAGGGGTCAGAAAACCGTGCCGTCGCTGATCACCTTGAGCGGCGGGGCACCGTCGGGACGGCGCGCGAACGCGATGGCCCGGCCTGCGGCCCAGGTGCCGCCTTCCAGGACGCTGGCGAGCGGCAGGGACTCCGGCGTGCGGCCGAGCTTGGCGCGCACCAGTTCGGCCAGACGGTCCAGCAGCGCAACAGTGAGCGCACGCCATTCCACCACGAGCATCGAATCCACCGCATGCGCGCGATCGGCGTCCGCTGCATCGCGCAGGCGCAGCACCTCGTGATCCACGAACAACCCGCCATTGCGGTATTCGGCGAGCCCGGTCAGGCCGTCGATGTCAATGACGTCAAATCCGGCGCGCTGGAGCGGCTCGATCAGCGAATAGCTCAGCCATTGCGATAGCTTGTGCAGCGGCACGAGGCCTGCCGTCCCGTCCTCCGCCCTAAGCGCCGGGTGGCGCCAGCAATCACCGAGCGGGACGCCTGCGAGCTCGAGCCGTGACGGCCAGATCGGCCCGAGCTGGTTGAGCACCGCGGACAGGATCGCGGGCGCGGGGATGGCGCCGCCCACAGCCTGTGCCGCGATGTGGTCGAACAAGCCGCCCGGCCGCGGCGAGTCCTGCGTGCCGAAAACATCGGCGCGCGCCGCCACCTGCCGGCCCAGTCGCCGCAGCAGATCGGTGCGCCCGTCGAGGCCGAGCAGCGGGTTGGCGTCGCTCGCTTGAAATGCAGACGTCAGTGCGGCGAGCGGCAGTTTTGCGAGCACGCCGGCATCGACCCTGAAGGGCGCGCGCGCATCACCCGAAAACAGGCCGCCGGCAAACATGTCGAGGCTTGCGATCGCGAGCCCCTCGGATCGGCCAATGCCTTGTCCGGTCACAGCGTCCCGATATCGCCACGCGGCACCCGCGCCGGCGTCGAGCAGCACGCTGACGATGGCGAGGTCGAACTCCGCGCGCGCGCGCGCCGCGCGATCAGGCCACGATGCCGCGTCGGCCAGCTGGGCCCAGCGGTCGACGCCGCCGAACACAAAGTGCCGCCATCGCGCGTGGAAGGGAATGTCGAGCGCCGGATAGGCTTTGCGCGTGACAGCCAGCACGGCTTCCGCGACGCCGTCCATCCGATCGAGATCGATGGTGAAATGGGTGAGCCGATCGCTCAGGGCCAGCTCGAGCATTTGTCCGGCACGCGTGCGAACCGCCTTTGCGGTGAGCAACGCACGTGCCTCTCGTTCCAAAGCGTCCGCCATCAATCGATCAATATTTTTCCAGCGAACGCCCGACCACGCCGTCGACGTCCTTTTCCGGCGCAATGTCGGTGGTGTAGTAGCCGGCGGCTTTCTTGGCGGCGATCTCGACATGGGCGTCGGCGGGGATCAGCTCCAGCGGGATCGGCACGCGCTCGACGATGTCGATGCCCTGCGAGGTCAGCGCATCATATTTCATGTCACTCATCGACAGGAAACGGTCGATGCGCTTCAGCCCGAGCCAGTGGATCGTATCCGGCATCAGCTGCTGGAAGCGTGCGTCCTGGACGCCGGCGACGCATTCGGTGCGTTCGAAATAGGCGGCCGCCGCATCGCCGTCCTCCTGGCGCTTGCGTGCGTTGTAGACCAGGAATTTGGTGACCTCGCCGAGCGCGCGGCCTTCCTTGCGGTTGTAGATCACGAGCCCGAGCCCGCCCTCCTGCGCGCCGCGCGCGGATTCCTCGATGCCGTGGATCAGATACGGCCGGCAGGTGCAGATGTCGGAGCCGAACACGTCGGAGCCGTTGCACTCGTCATGCACGCGGCAGGTGATCTTGGTGCGATGGTCCGGCAGTTTGGTCACGTCACCGAACATGTACACGGTGGTGCCGCCGATCGGCGGCAGAAAAACCTTCATGTCCGGTCGGGTCACGAGCTCAGGGAACATGCCGGCGGTCTGCTCGAACAGCGTGCGGCGCAGCTCGGTCTCATTGGTTTCGAAGCGCTCGGCGAGGCCCGGCAGATACCAGACCGGATCGATCGCGATCTTCACCACCGAGACGCTGCCGTTGGCGTGCACGACCTCGCCGTCGGCGCGCAATCGCTTCGCGGCCAGCGCCTCACGGATCTCTGGCAGATCCAGCCGCGCCCGCGTCACCGCGATGCTCGGGCGGATATCGATGCCTTCGGCGATGTCCTTGCCGAAATTCTCCGCGACCAGATGCCCCCAGGGATCGAGCGCGACGATTTTTGCGGGATCGCGCCATTGCTCGAACGGCCCGACGGTCGCGGCCGGAAACGTGTTGGTGAGGTCGGGACGCCGGATCGGGTCGAGCGCGCCGGCGGAGACGGCGAGCGCGCGGTACATCGCATAGGAGCCGCCATGGCTGCCGATGACGTTGCGGTCCTGCGCGCGCGACACCGTGCCGATGATCGGTCCGCGGGCGCGCGCGTCGGCTGCACCCCAGTGAATCGGGAAGGCGGCTTTCCGGCCCGGCTCCGGATGGGAGGTGAGGCGGATGTGGTCGGTACGGTTCGCGCGGCTCATGGCCAAACTCCCAAAAAGCCAACGGCCCGCCGCTCGGACGGGCCTGGCTCACTCGCGCTACCGGAACAGAGCTCCGGCGACGCAATCCAACATATTGTAGCGGCCAGCCACGACAGACAAGTTAATCGTTCGGGGTGGCCAGCGGCCATCCCAGCGCTCGTCCTGATGGGCGAACGGCGCCGGAATGCATCCTATATGTATGTAATTGTTTGAATTTTTGAAGGGCCGCCCCGGCACCCTCCAAACAGGCGACTGGATAAAACCTGCATATTCGGACATATCGACCGGATCGGCTCTGCCCCCGGAGAACACCATGCCCAGCGCCAGCTACATCGATCCCCGCAACGGAAAGCTCTATCCGCTCGACCAGCCGCGCTGGTGCTCGGACGAGCGCACGCCGCTGCTGGTGACGCCGCGAGCGGGGATTTCGCGCGACGACATCGACGGCCGCACGCGGTCGCTCTGGCGCTACCGCGCGGCGCTCTCGGTCGAGATCAAGAATCCGATCACGCTTGGCGAAGGCTGCACGCCGCTGGTGCAGCAGGCTTGGGGCGACCTGCGTCCGTTCTTCAAGCTCGAATGGTTCAATCCGACCGGCAGCTTCAAGGACAGGGGCTCGGCCGTGATGCTGTCCTTCCTTCGGCAGATCGGCGTCGACGCCATCCTGGAGGACAGCTCCGGCAATGGCGGTTCGTCCATGGCAGGTCTCGGTGCGGCAGGCGGCATGCGCGTGAAAATCCTCGCGCCTGCCTCCACGTCGCCAGCCAAGATCGCGCAGGTGCGCGCCTACGGCGCCGAGGTGCAGCTGGTCGAGGGCCCGCGCGAGGAGTCGGAGGCCGAGGCCATCCGCCAGTCGAGCCAGACTTTCTATGCCAGCCACAACTGGCAGCCCTTCTTCCTCGAGGGCACGAAATCGCTCGCCTATGAGATCTGGGAAGATCTCGGTTTTCGCGCGCCCGACAATGTCATCGTTCCCGTCGGCGCTGGCAGCAGTCTGCTCGGCTGCGCCTTCGGCTTCCGCGAGTTGTTGAAGGCGGGCCAGATTGCAAAGCTGCCGCGCCTGTTCGCGGCTCAGCCGCTGAATTGCTCGCCGATCGATGCAAGCTTCAGGGCCGGCGTCGATACGCCGGTCGCGCGCGAGGTCAACAAAACCATCGCCGAAGGCACCGCGATCAAGAATCCGCTGCGTCTGCGCGAGATCATCGGCGCCCTGCGTGAAAGCGGCGGCGGCACCGTTGCGCTCACCGAGGACGAGATCGTCGCCGCGCTGCGGCGCCTCGCCCGGCAGGGCCTGTTCGCCGAGCCCACCAGCGCGAGCGCAGCTGCGGCGCTGGAGAAACTGTCTGCTGTTGGAGCCATCAAGGCGAGCGAGACCACGGTGTCCGTCCTCACCGGCACCGGCCTGAAAGCCGCAACCACCGTCGCCGATCTCGTGCAGTAGGGTGGGTTAGCCGTGCGGCTGCGCGAAGCGCAGACCGCTTGGCGTAACCCACCGCGTCTCTCGACGCGGGCGACGAAAGAGGTGGGTTACGCTGACGCTAACCCACCCTACGCGCCGCGCTCGCAATGACGCACCTCACTCCTTCAGATCGTTCACCCTCTTCACCCAGGCGCGCACGTCGGTGAGGACTTCGGGCAGCACCGACCTCACCTCCAGCACGGTCATGCCGGGCTTGATGCGAGGATCATAGAGCAGATTGAGGATGTACTGGTCATAGACGTCGAAATAGCCCATCGACACATTGTCGTTGAACATGGTCCACGGCACGCTCGCGGTGTCGTTGATAGGCCCAAGCGCTTGCAGCAGCTCCTCATAGGCGCAGTCGAGGAAGGTGAAGTCGCTGACGTCGACGGTGAGGATGACGTCGGAATGCTCGATCTCGAAATTGTCGTTCTTGCGGAAACCGGACAGGCATTGCGGGTCGAGCGAGGTGCGGATATCGCGCGCCTTCTCCGCGCCGTAGAAGCTCGTGATGGTGCGGTAGAGGTCGCGGTCGCGCACGAGCTTGACCCGGACATTCGCGGCTTCGGCGGTGTCGATCATGGCGATGTCGAGATGCTGCACGCGGGTGCCGATGTCGGCCACGACTTTAGCGAGCTGCGCCTTGCGGTCGGCGCGGTCGGTCTCGGCGAACACGCGCACCGGCCCGTCGAACTTGCGGATGCGGTCGACGCGGCCGGCGAGGTGGTATTCGGCCCCGAAGGCGGTCTTCAGAAAGCCGTCGACGATCTCGGCGTCGGTGAAGCTCTTCTTCTCGGCGCGTTGGCGCGAAACGATCGCAGGCAGTTCGCCGGCGGCGGTCATGGGTGCGATGTTAGGCACGCATGTGAGCGCTGCAAGCGTCAGCAGGGCGAAGCGAAGGGCGGGCGAGGGCGGGTTGAGTGCGCTCATCGTTACGCAACGCTGCCGTATTCGCTGCCTGCGCACAAGCCTGCAAATTCACGCGCTGCGGGTTCCCATAGTGCGTCGCGCTCCGCTCAACCTCTCCCGCTTGCGGGAGAGGTCGTCGCGTAGCGGCGGGTGAGGGTTCTTTCCTCTGGGAGATTGTCCCGTTGTGGAGAGACCCTCTCCCCAACCCTCTCCCGCAGGCGGGAGAGGGAGCGCACTCGTGCATGGAGGCAATTGCGCCTCAGTTGTTGAGCACCACGACGGTGGTGCCGACCCCGACGCGGCCGTAGAGGTCGGTGACGTCGTCATTGGTCATGCGGAAGCAGCCAGAGGACACGGCTTGGCCGATCGTCTCCGGCTCGTTGGAGCCGTGGATGCGGTAGAGCGTCGATCCCAGATACATCGCGCGGGCGCCGAGCGGATTTTCGATGCCGCCCTTCATGTGGCGCGGCAGGTCCGGCCGGCGCGCGATCATCTGCGACGGCGGCGTCCACTCCGGCCATTCCTTCTTGGCGGTGATCTTGTGCACGCCACCCCAGCGGAAGCCGTCGCGGCCGACGCCGATGCCGTAGCGCAGCGCCTGGCCGTTCTGCAGCACCAGATAGAGCCGCCGCTCGGCGGTATTCACCACAATGGTGCCGGGGGCATAATTGCCGTTGTACATGACGGTGGTGCGGGGGACCGGGTTGGCGCCGCCGCGGAAGAAGTTCGGGCCGCCGCCCATGATGTCGCGGGTGTCGAACTCCTCGGCGAACGCGCCGCCAGCGGTGGCGGTCAGCAGTGCGATGGCGGCAATTGGTGCGGCAAAAAACCGGATCATTGTATCCCCCAGCAAAAGATCTTCTCAACCAACGCCAGAGGCCATATTCGCCGGCATTTCGCAAGCCACGGCCCCGTGAGGGCCGTCGTCTCCCGCGGTTGGCGTTACCAAATCGGCAACCGCGCCAATTTGCTGAAAAAGCTTTACCGGCGCGTCGTCATGCGGGGCAGGGCCGCGATGCCGGCACTTGCTTTGACCGGGCTCGCGAACAATGATTGATCGGACGGATCACTGGAATTGGCCGGTTGCGGGAGCCTTGGAATGACGGGAGCCTTGGAATGAACGGTGCGGAAAGCCTGGTGCGGACGATGGTCAAGGGTGGGGTGGACGTCTGCTTCACCAACCCGGGCACCTCCGAGATGCATTTTGTCGCAGCGCTCGACCGCGTGCCGGGCATGCGCTGCGTGCTCGGCCTGTTCGAAGGCGTGGTGACGGGGGCGGCCGACGGCTATTTCCGCATGAAGGGCACGCCGGCCTCGACGCTTCTCCACCTCGGCCCCGGCCTCGCCAACGGCCTGGCCAATCTGCATAACGCCAAGAAGGCGAATTCCGGCATCGTCAACATCGTCGGCCAGCACGCGGTCTATCACATCGGCTATAACTCGCCGCTGACGTCCGACATCGAGGGCCTGGCCCGGCCGATGTCGTCCTGGGTCCGCACCTCGCCGGATTCGAAATCGATCGCCGCTGACGGCGCCGCGGCCATCGCCGCCGCCAAGAGCGCGCCGCCGCAGATCGCGACCCTGATCCTGCCCGCCGACACCGCCTGGAACGAGGCCGACGGCATTGCCGAGGTGCCGGCCGAGCAGCAGCGTGCCAGCTACTCGCCGCAAGCGGTCGAGCAGGCCGCAAGGATTTTGCACGGCGACGGCGAGGGCACGCTGCTGCTGATGACCGGCAGTGCGCTGAGCGAGCAGGGCCTGGCGCAGGCCGAACGCATCGCCGCCAAGACCGGCTGCACCGTGATGGGCCCGACCTTCCGCCCCAGGATGGCGCGCGGCCGCGGCCGCTTCTCGATCGATCGCATCCACTACGTGATCGAGAACGCGTTGTCGATGTTGGCCAAATTCCGTCACATCGTGCTGGTCGAGTCCGACGATCCGGTGGCGTTCTTCGCCTATCCGAACAAGCCGAGCATTCTGAAGCCCGAGGGCTGCGACGTGCATCGCATGACCTCCTGGGGCGAGAATTCGGTCGCGGCGCTGGAAGCCCTGGCCGGCGCCGTGAAGGCCAGCGCGAAGGACGTCAAGCCGCAGGCCTTGGCTGAGCTGGTCAAGCCGACCGGTGCGCTGACCCACGCCTCGATCGCGCAGGCGATCGCCTACGCGATTCCCGAGAACGCGATCATGGTCGACGAGTCCCTCACCACCGGCCGCGCCTTCTTTCCGCCGACGGCGGCCGCCGCGCCGCACGACTGGCTCCAGAACATGGGCGGCTCGATCGGCTTCTCCACGCCGCTGTCGATCGGCGCCGCGATCGCCTGCCCGGACCGCAAGGTGATCTGCATGGTCGGCGACGGCAGCGCGATGTACACGATCCAGTCGCTGTGGACGCAGGCGCGCGAGAACCTCAACATCGTCACCATCGTGTTCGCCAACCGCATCTACCAGATCCTGCGCGGCGAGTTCGACAATGTCGGCGCCGGCGAGCCCGGCCAGCGCGCCAACGACATGCTGCGGCTCGACCGGCCGACGCTGGATTTCGTGGCGCTGGCCAAGGGCATGGGCGTGCCCGGCCGCGCCGTCACCAATGCCGACGAGTTCAACAAGGCGCTGACTGAGGCCGTCGCCGAGCCCGGACCGCGGCTGATCGAAGTGCAGATGTAGGGCGGGTTGGCCAAGCTTTCTCTCCACGTCGTCCCGGCGAAGGCCGGGACCCATAACCCCAGGGAGAAATTTGGCGAAGACTTAGGGGGCTGGTACGCGCACTGCGTACGCTCGATAGACCTCGCGGTATGGGTCCCGGCTTTCGCCGGGACGACACCGAGGGTGTGACGCGCACGCGCGCTTCTCGCCCCGGAAGTGGTAGACGGCGCAACTGAGCGCACGTGATGGGCCCGGAGGCACGATGCAGACCGAGCTGAACAAGGTGATCGCGGCGCTCCGGGACTTCTACACCCATGAAGGATTCCTGTTCGAGAAGGATATCGGCGAGCGTGCGATCACGCACCGTTTCGCCGTCCATCTCGAGCGGCAATTTTCAGGCTGGGCGGTCGACTGCAATTACGACCGGCTTGGCGAGCGCACGCTGCATTTGCCGCACGGCACCATCATCTCGACCGACGATCATCTCGGCAAGTCGATCTACCCCGACGTCGTCGTGCACCAGCGCGAGATTCCGAACAATCTGCTCACGATCGAGATCCGCAAGGCGAGCAATCACACGCCGCTCGAGCACGACCAGCACAAGCTGAAGGCGCTGACCGATCCGCATATCTGGTTCGCCTATTGGATCGGCGTGCTGCTGGTGCTGGCGAAGGACGACGTCACCATGTCGGAGGTCTATGTCGGCGGCGTCGTTGATCAGCCGATCTCGCTCTGGTTTGCGACGCGGCTGAAAGAGATTGGCCTCGGGGCTGCGCATTAGGGCCTGTACTCATAAACGTCAGATTTTGAGGATAAAGCGGAAGTCGCTCCGCTTGATCAGCATCGACTGTTTATGACCCGAAGCGGACCTGCCAAGATTGGCGACCGGCGAAGTCAGGCAGTGCCTTTTACCGCCCAAGCGATACTTGCAAATCCACGAGGGCCATCGTTGTCGCCAGCAAGATAGGCCGCTCGCACTCCGCTGCGGATTCGATCGCGCCTCGCCTCAGGTAGTCCGTCAAAAAGAGTTCCAAATGATCCTTGGCCATAGACCATTGGGTGCCAGAAATCGTCGAAGTTGATGTAGTCCATACGGATCGCGAGCATCGTGTCCACGACTTCCTTGAAGCCTGCACTCTCGAATGCGGAGCGCAACTCGCCTTCGCTTGTCATTGGCCGCTTGCGGGGTATTGCGTCGGTTGCCTCAGGCTCAAGCGCCCGGACCGTGTCCCAGAACAAGCGCCAACTCGGCATACCGCCGTATGTGTCCCATACGGTCGCCGCAGCCGTGGCTCCGGGCCGTAGGACTCGCCGCATTTCCCGGATTGCTCGATGTGCATCAGATACGAAATGGAGCACCAGAAGGGAATAGACGCAGTCAAACGTTTCATTTGCATATGGCAGCGCGCAGACGTCGCCTCTTTGTGCTGTAATCCGCGGATCGGAGGTGCGTGCGCGCAAAGCTGCTACGAAGTTTTCGTCAAAATCCAAAGCTTCAATCGCTGTCAGGCCGCGGTGAGCCGCCAATGCCTGGGTTAGGCTACCGGTGCCGCACCCGGCGTCCAGAACGCAGCCCTTGGCCGGCACATCTGAAAACTTAAGAAAAGGGATGGCCAACCGTCGGCTCCAGCGTCCCATGATGGCTTCGTAACCATCCGCACTTTTAGCGACAAAGTTCGATGGCATGTCATCCCCAGAACTGACGTTATTCGATCTCCTCAATGAGACCGCCTGGATCGCCAACTATGGCAGATGCGACGGGACAGTCCACAACAACCGTTAGGCGCCAGGACGCCCCGCTTCTGGCCCGTAGCGGACTTCGACGCCACCCGGCCGACTGTCGGCCTTTGACCCAACCCGGACATCGGGCGGCATCGGAAATTCAGGCGAAAAAGACCGCATCGTCGCTTACACAAGCTGTCCTTTGGCAGTACTGTCCCCCGTCCGCGATATGCAACAGTGTCGTTACGAAACAGCGTCATGACAATTCGCTTAGTGCTTTTCATCGTCGCAATTTACGCAATGTTTTCCGCCAGCGCCGAGGCCGAGGATCGTCCGAAGCCGTCCAGAATCGGAATGCTGCTGCCGGGATCGGAGGCGTCTTCCGGCTATCTGAAGGGTCTTTATCAGGGGCTCGTCGAACAGGGATTGATCGAGGGAAAAAACATTTCCCTTGAACGCCGCTATGCGAACGGACGAATCGATCAATTGCCTGCGCTTGCAGCCGAATTGGCCGCTTCGGGTGTCAATCTGATTTTCACGAGCGGCGATCAGGCAGCGAAGGCAGCGAAGCAGGCAACCGACAGGATACCCATCATCGCTGTGACCTGTGATGCGCTCGCGGCGGGGCTTGTATCGAATCTTTCCCGGCCGGGCGGAAATCTGACCGGGGTCACCTGCATTAATGCCGACTTGGACGGCAAGCGCGTCGAGCTTATCAAGGAGATTCTTCCATCGATCTCCCGGCTGGTCGTCATGCTCAACCCGGATGATCAGCGCTCGGTGGCCGAATTTAAACAAATCGAACTGGCAGCGAAGGCAAGCTCGATAGAATTGCTGCGGCAGTCCGTCCTTAAACCCGAAGAGATCGTTCCGGCTTTCTCGCAGGCCGCCAGCGCCGGCGCCACCGGCGCAATCGTCATCTACGATCCGATGTTCTTTCTTCGCCGGCGTGAACTGAACGAAATCGCGGTGAGCAAAGGCATCGCGACAGTTTTTAATTTCAGGGAATTTGTGGAGGCCGGTGGGCTGATGTCCTATGGTCCCAACGTGCAGGACATGTGTCGCCAATCCGCGCGACTTATCAAGAAGGCCCTTAGCAGCGAGTCAGCCGGCGAGACGCCGATGGAGCAGCCCACAAGATTCGAACTCGTCATCAATCTTGGCACCGCGAAGAAGATCGGCCTGGTGGTTCCGTCCGCTCTGATCGGGCGGGCCGACGAGGTGATCGAATAGATCCCGATGTTTGTTGCGCTGCATGAGTCCGTCATTGGCCCAATGCCGGTCGCCGTCGGGTGAGGCGAACCACAGACAGCCCGAGAACCTGATTTCATCCACGTTTTAGCTGGCAAGGCCGCCCACGGGACGCGAGCGGCCTTGTCGTCAATTGTCACCAGCTCAATGCAGCGGAGCGCCCTGGCCGAGCGCGTAGGTCACGAGATCCTTCAGCTTGAAATCCGGACCGGTTACCGGCGCCCAGTTCGGGTCGAGTGACAGCATGGAGGAGGCGTCGCCGAACATCATGCCGAGGAAGACTTCGGCGAGGATGCGTCCACCGACCGGCCCGAGCTGCGGCGTGTTGATGCCGCTCGCCGGCGCACCGGTGGCCGGGATCGTGACCGCGGTCTGGAACTGGCGAGCTTCCGCGAGGATGTAGGTCCAGAGCGGGCAGTTGCCCCTGAACACGCCGTTCGCAATCGACGCGATCGGCACTTGCGGATCGCCTGTCGGGTCGGGGCCGTCGACGGCCCGGCCGATGACGATCTGCTCGTCGGTCAGCGGCGTCTGGTGCATCGCCCTGGCAACCGCCTGGCCCGACGGCAGTCCGAGCCGCCAGCCGCGCTCGAGATTGCGCAGCGCCAGCGACGACGGATTGGAGGCGATCTCCGGCGGCAGCTTGCGTAGCGGATCGACCAGGGAGGTGTCGATGCGATAGGCGAACTGCAGCCGCCGCTTGTTGTCCGTATTGGTGCTGTCGTCTTCGACGCCATAAGCGCGGGTGTCGATGTCGATGAACCGGCCCCAGTCGATGGCGCGGCCCGGACCCATCGCGCGGAAGCCGGTCAGCGCGTTGTTGTCGGGGTTGTTGGGATCGGGGAAGATCTGCAGCAGCATGTTGTCGGCGTCGTTCAGCCGATAGCCGGGCCGGATCATCGAGTGCCCGAGCCGATAGGCCGCGACCGAAAACTCGACCGGCATGTAGGGATACGTCTTCCAGTGATAGTAGGCGAGCTTGCTGTGGTCGTAATGGCCGCCGGTCCTGAGATCGTTCAGCACGCCGGCATTGACGATCCGCGGCAGGAAGTCGTTCAGCACGACGTATTGATAGTGGAAGCGGACGCGCTGCTGCACGGTCTCGAAGGAGAGCCCTTCATTGTCGTCGACCATGCGGTTGTGGAAGCGCAGCATCAACCCCTGGAACTGCGAGACGATGCTGTTCTCGTCGTTGCGGGGATCGCCGATGAGCGCGCGGCCCTTGAAGCGCGGCAGGTCGAAGGCGTTGGACACGCCGGTGCCGGTCAAGTTTTCGCCGAGGAGAAACTTGCCGCTATTGTCGTACATATAGGGCTGGTCGTTCGGGCCACGCCCGTAGAGATTATCGAGATCGAGCGCCGGCGTGCGGAAATCGACGAGCCCGTCCGGGTCCTGTTGCTTGGTCAGCGAGCTCACCGGGTCGAAGGTGATGTCGTGATCGACGAATTGGCTGAAATAGGTATAGAGCGCGGGAATTCCGCTCTCCTCGGCGTCGGGGCTGTCTTTGGGGGCGTCGAAATCGCCGACCATGTTGTCGGCGAGCGCAGCGAGATTTGCGATGTTGTCGGCCTCGTTCGGGCCGAATTTCGCCGGCGTCAGAGTGCGAAACATGCGGCCGAAGCGGCCTTGTGACAACGGCGAGCGGGTGGCGTTCAGACCGCGCGGGGTAATGGCGTGACGACTGCTCATAAAGTACCTCCTCCATGAAAAGTGACGACGGCAAGCAACTAAAGCTAAAGTTGTTCATCATAAAATATGCAGGCGAAGCTAGATCGGGGATTTTGGCGTCACAAGCCTCTGCTTCACACATCGCGCGACGTCGATGCGGTTCCAGGAGCAAGCGTTGCGATCAAGCTGCGGATGTGCTTTGCAAATTTTTCCCGCATCGATGCCGAATAACATTCTCGTCATCGAAATTTTCGTCGCGAAGCAATGTCAGCTTCGCCGACCTAATCGGCGAAGCGACTTGTCGTAGCGAACATCGTGTTCGCGTAAAAATTGTAGCGGCACGCGTACGCTGCCTCGCAGGCCAAGCCGTCCCGGGATGTGATCTCGGCCACAGTTTGCAGCCCGGGTCCCGCCTATGGTCGGCGGACTTGCACGCGACGATCCCGCGGGACTACGCTTCCGTCATTGGGGATCAGACATTTTGGAGGTTCTGATGCAAAGATCATATTTGTTGGCTGCGACTGCGGCGCTGGCGCTCATCCTGCAAACATCGCTCGCGCTGGCGCAGACCGCACCGGCCGCAGGTGGCGCGGCGCCGGCCGCCGCGGCCACCACGCCGCCTGCTGCGACCCCTGCACCTGCCGCGACCACCCCGCCGGCTGCGACCACCGACAATTCGGCCCCGCCGGCCGGCTCGAAGAGTGCAGGGAAGAAGCCAGCGAAGAAGAAGATGACGCGGCAGCAGGAGATCGATCATTCGGTCGACAGCGGCACCGTTCCGGCGCGCTATCGCAGCTCCGTGCCGAAGCAGTACCAGCAATATATTCCGTTCGAGAAGCAGTGACGGATCGCACCGCGGCGCCAGGTGCTGTCCGTCTTGCTCCCCGTCTTGCGCCGCGGTGGGACTGGTTGGGAGCCATGCAGGAGCGATGGTTCGATCCGATCGGCTGACCCTGTGGCGGCCTACGGTGCCGGTGTTACAGTAGGCCAAGCCGGGGGGAAGCTGTGATGAGCGACGATGCGAAGGATGCTGGCCTTGTGGCCATGATCAGCAGCATCCTGGGCGGCAACAAGCGTGCAGAGGCCGCCAGCCCGCCGCCGCTTGCTGACGTCATGCCGGCCGCGCCGGCGGCCGAACCAGCACCGGACGTGGCCCAAATCCCGGAAGCGGAGTCTCCGAAGCTCCAGGATGCACCCGATGAAGCGGTGACCGCTGCGAAGCCGGTCGCGCCTGCCAGTCAATCCCTGACGCCCGATGGCAAGCGACTTCTGCCGGCGGACGCGATTGCCGATCTCGTGCTCGGCGAGTTGCGCAAGATCGAGGATTTTCCGGCGTCCGGCGTCTCGGTCACGGTCTACGGCTATCGGCACTGGAATGCGATGATCACGTTCGCGCCGTTCTCGACCAATTTCCGGAACGCAACCCGGTTCCGCCAGGCGCTGCCCGACATCGTCTTCAAGCTGCGCCGTTTCGTCGAACTTGAGTTATAGTCCGGGACTCCAAAACAGTTCGACGGGATATTCGAGTTGAGCGTCGCCTTTACCAAAGAAGAGAGCGCCGAGACGGCGTCCGAAACGCTGTTGCCGGATCGTCCGATCTCGCCGCATCCAAATCTGGTGACGGAAGCGGGCCTGCAGGCGTTGCAGACGCAGCTCCAAGACGCGCGCGCGGCCTATGAGGCCGCGCAAGCTATCGACGACGTCAACGAAAAGCGCCGGCAGTCGGCGGTGCCCTTGCGCGACGCGCGCTATCTGGCCGAACGGCTGCGCACGGCGCAACTGGTCCCCGATCCGGTGTCAAACGAGACGGTCGCCTTCGGCAGCACGGTGACCTTCAGCCGCGCCGACGGCCGCGTGCAGACCTATCGCATCGTCGGAGAAGATGAAGCCGATCCGAAGGCGGGGTCGATTTCGTTCGTGTCCCCGGTTGCGAGGTCGCTGATGGGGAAGGGCGTCGGCGATGTCGTGGGGGCGGGCGCGCAGGAGATCGAGGTTTTGTCGATCAAGTAGGTCGGATGATGCCATCCTGCCGGTGTTTTGCCCGACGTGTCAAATCTAATTCGGAAAATTAGAAACCCATTAAATCCGACTGATGTCGGCTACTGTGCATGGGGTTGTTTTCGACTTTTCGTTGGAGCGGGTGACAAAAGCCGCCACGCCTCAGCGATCGTCCGCAACCGGTCAGTGTCACGACGATGAATGGTGGGCGCACAAGGGATCGAACCTTGGACCTCTCCCGTGTGAACCACAATTTGTAGACCGCAACCAACCAAATTCCGCCATAGTAAAATTGCAAAAACCCCTGCGATATGGGGTTAATAATCCACATGCGACCATAGTTGGCCATGGCTGGACATCCCATATTTTGTATGCCCCCGCTGTGCCCCTCCGTGATTTTTCCCTCCGGGCACAAAAGAGCCGGGAACATGGAGCGAACGGGGTTGTGACCCATTTCTCGGGCCTCCTCTGGGCGTGTCGCGGGGGACACTGAGAGGGCAGGGAAGATGGAAGCGAGCGACAAAGACCTCAGCGCTGGAGTGAGGACGAACTACCTGAGGCTTACCGACGCGGTGATCCGTGCGGCCACGCTGCCGTCGGGCAAGTCGCAGCACTATCTGCACGACACAGAGCAGCCTGGGCTGGCGATCAGGATGCGCGCCACTGGCGGCCGGACTTGGGTCTACCTGTTCACCAAGCCTGGGGCGAGGGGCACGCATCGCAAGACGTTGGGTGCATGGCCCAAGTTCAATGAGAAGGCGGCGCGCCAGGCCGCCATCATCGCCGCTGGCGAGGTGGTCAAGGGGGGCGATCCGAACGACGCCAAGCGTGAGGCCAAGCGGCAACAGCTGGCCGAGAGGGAGCGCACGACGCTGGCGAACCTGATCATTGAGGACGGCCCCTACGAAACGTCCCTGACTGGACGCCAAGTCGTCAATTGGAAGCCAGCAATGTCGGCGCTGCGACGGGGTCTCAAGGTCCATGTGGATCTGGCCATCGGCGACCTGACGCGGCGGCAAATCATGGCGGCGGTGGACAAGATCGCCAACACCGGCAAGCGCGGCGCAGCTAAGGACTTGCGCAAGCACGTGCACACGTTCCTCGAATGGTGTGTCGGCGAAGGTTACGTCGAGCATAACGTGCTCGCCGGCTATCGCGCGCCCAAGGAAACCCGTGCGCAGAGGATTGGACGCCGATCCAAGGGCCGCGCGCTGACCGATGAGGAGATCATCAAGGTCTGGCATGCATCCGGCAAGCTCGGAGCTTTCGGGCTATTAGCACGCCTGTGCCTGCTCGGTGGTCCGCGTCGTAGCGAGCCAACAATGATCCAGTGGTCGAAGCACGTCATGGAGGACCGCATTACCTTCGATGAGGCATGGACCAAGATGGGGCTGCACCACGATGTGCCCCGCACTCACCTCGTCGACGAGGTGCTTGCAGCCGCAAAGCATTTCCAGCGCGCAACCTCCGACCACGTCTTCCCGTCACCGAAGACCGGCGGCCAGATGTCGGGTTTCACCAAGATGGTCAGCCGCCTAATCAAGGAAGCGAGCGTCGCCAGGTTTACCATGCATGACTTGAGGCGCAGCTTGCGCACCATCATGTCCCGATGCGGTTATGACAACGAAATTCAGCGGCTGTGTGTCGGACAAAAGCCGCGCGGAATCGATCAGGTCTACAATCACGACGAACAGTGGATCATCCGCAAGATGGCGTTCGAAGCCGCTCACGACTACATCGCACAGTTGGTCGGCGCGAAACGGGTCGGCAAGGTTGTGCGCCTGCAGCGGACCAATCCGCTCGACTCCATCAAAGCCGAACTGCTTGGTCGTCTCCGCGAGCACTATGCGGCTGAGGGCGCTTAGTGCTCTTATCGCGCCCAGCCAGATAGTCGCGCACTGCGTCGGCGCGATAGAGCGGGCGCCCGTCGACGTAACGCCATTTCAGCGCGTGGTTCGGATCGCGCCGTCACTGCTCCAGCGCTCCGGGCGTGCGCCGGATGACCGCGGCCACCTCCAATGCCGTCAAATTGGAGCTGCCTGGCAGCGTATCGATATCAAACGTCGCGGGCGGCGGCATGCCACGATTCTTGCGACGACGCTTCATAGTACCTGGCAATCTAAATACCTCGATCCGAGTGGTTTCGTCCTTGTTATGGTGCCCGAGGAGCGCGCGGGCGACTTCAGGCAAAAGCCGGCTTATCTCCTCGGGGCGGCGGTCGGATCGGGACATCGCACCGGCGCCATTCCGCACAATTCACCGCTCTATGCCTGTGCCAGCTTCGAGACGGTAGCGCCGGACCTTTACCGCATGGCTGGTCTTGGCCCCTCCGATGTCGGCGTGGTGCAGGCCAACGAGAATTTCACTGGTGGCGTGGCGATGGCCTTGGCCGATCATGGCTTCTTCAACCCGGACGAGGCGAATGAATTCCTTAGGCTCGAGAACCTCATCGCGCCGTCCGGACGGCTGCCGCTCAACACCAGCGGCGGTAATCTTGCCGAATGCTACATGCACGCTGGTGCTCGAGGCCGTGCGCCAGGTGCGTGGTACCTCGACCAATCAGGCGACGCGAAACGAGGCGGCGATGGTCATCGGCGGCGCCGGCCAGCAATCTCCTTCTCGGCTCAGAGGCGACGCTATGAGTGGCCGCAGAAGTCCGACCTATCTTCCCGACGCCTGCCGATTCCGGTGGCGGAGCCGGACGGGCTGTCCGCCCCGTACTGGGCGGGACTGCGCGAGAGCCGCCTGATGGCGCAACGGTGCAGTCATTGCGACTCATGGCAATTCGGGCCGGAGTGGGTCTGTCACCGGTGCCATGCTTCGATCCCGAATGGATCGAGATCGAATCACGCGGCCGGATCTTCAGTTGGGAGCGCGTCTGGCATCCCTCCCACGCCGCGCTCAGGCACCATGGTCCATACGTCGCCGTCCTGGTGGAGATACCTCATGCCGGCGGCGTGCGAATGATCGGCAACCTGCTGGGCGATCCCATGCAGGCCGTCATCATCGGCGCCGGCGTCGAGGGTGTGTTCGAACATCACGTCGAATCCAGGCCGCCTTTTTCGTTGCTCCAGTGGCAGCTCACCGCAGCCTGACCGCGGTGAGCTGGCGCCCAGGATCGAACGAAACTAGCCTCTGAGATCTCCGAGCGCCCGCAGTAACGCGAGAACCTTATCCAGTCCGTGCGGAGTGCCATCCCATACGCCGGCGACGGCGCGCGCCGCCAGTTCGCCAACGATTGATCTGTCAGGCAGACTGCACGCCACAAATAGCTATTTGGTGTCAGGTCAAACCCAGAAAGTATTGGACCGTGTCCTCGCTCAATGCGCGCGTCGATCCGAAGGCGACGGGAGTGCCGCATTTTCTGCAATGCACGGTATCCTGCCGATCCTAAGGCGAGCTTGCGTTCGTCAGACGTATTGCCGGACGCTCGCACATTCAACCTGCATGCTCGCCTCCCAATTTCCGTCCAGTCCACTGTTTCGGTGGATGCACCTGTACGGTTGCCGGTTTTCCTTCCAACTGTGCCTGTCGGTCTAGGCTCAGCATGTCCGATGGTCACATGGTGATTTTGCCACCCGGCAAAAAGGCTACCGTACATAAAATATGGAGCGGCTGGCTTCGGCGTTTCCGCCCGGAACTATGCCACCGAGATAACCGGGTAATCCAGGTCACGCTCAACCGATGAGATGCTGCACGGTGACATATAAAACTACTTCGCCAACTCAGCGGAATATGTTTGCGCCTGCAGAGAAGGCGATATGGGAGTTCTATTGCTGAAATCGATAGCCGTCTTCGATCGGCGAGCGCGACAACATGAATGCAGCTATGGGTCAAGAATCGTCGAAGTCCGACAAATGTAGCGAAGTCGAGCTTGAGCGAGCGCTGGTGCGCTTTCGTTTATCGCAGAAGCTGATCAGCGATGGAATCTGGGATATCGAATTCGCATCTAATGGAAAGGACCATGCGTATTGGTATTCACCACAGTACAGAGTTTTGCTAGGATTTCAAACAACGGCTGACTTTCCAGACAGCCTTGAGAGTTGGTCTTCACGTTTGCATCCCGGCGATAAAAACAGGGTGGTTCAGGACTTCAACCAGCACCTTTCGATCCTCGACAGGAAATATGACGTCGAGGCGCGCATGCGATGCGCTGATGGCGTCTACCGATGGTTCAGGTCGCAAGGGTCTACACATCGTTCCGCCAGTGGAGCACCGCTGCGTACGGTCGGCGTCATGACGAATATACAGGCAGAAAAGGACCGGGCATCGCTCATCGAGCAGCAGACTGAACGACAGGGCCGCCTTGAAGAAGGTCTCGCCAGAATCAACGGAATTGTCGGCGAAATTCGCACAATATCCCGTCAGACAACTATGCTGGCTTTTAACGCCGCCATTGAGGTGACCCGCGTGGGTGAAGTCGGCCAGGGCTTTGGCGTGCTCGCGAACGAGCTCAAGATACTCGCCCAACGAATCAATACCGCGACGCTCAAAGCGTCGTCGATTCATGGCGTACTAAGCCAGTCGACTGATGAATTGCTTGACCCGAAGTAGTATGAGCTTGGCCCCACCGAAATGAGCGTCGATATTGGAAACAGACTGCGGTACTTGCGTCTGCGTTGCAAGGTCTCACAGCGAGAGCTTGCCAAGCGAGCGGGCATTCCAAACTCGACCATTTCGTTGATCGAGTCGAACCAAACGAATCCGTCAGTCGGAGCTCTCAAACGGATACTGGACGGGATACCGATTGGACTGTCTGAATTCTTCGCGCTCGAACCTGAGCGAACGATCAAGACTTTCTATCAATCAGATGATCTCGTTGAAATTGGGAAGGGCAAGATTTCGTACCGACAAGTCGGTGAGAACCTATTTGGGCGCACTCTCCAGTTACTGAAGGAGCGTTACTCACCGGGCGCGGATACCGGCAAGGTCCCGCTTACGCACGACGGAGAAGAAGGTGGGATCGTGCTGACTGGTCGACTCGAAGTGACTGTCGGCGATGAACGAAAAATTCTCGGACCAGGAGACGCATACTATTTCGAGAGCCGGCGGCCCCACCGATTCCGATGCGTGGGCCCCGTTGCTTGCGAAGTGATCAGCGCGTGTGCTCCTGCATCGTTTTAGATCGCCGTGGCACAGCGCGATGTCTTCTACAGGACGGGTCACGGTCGGTGGCCATAATGCACCACTCCCCACTGGGCTGAGGAAACCATAGGCCAGCTCTCTCTGCGTCTTGCGTGCGCGGCGATCTGGCCTGATATCAGTTTCACCAAGATGCTTGTCTTGACTGGTCGGAGGCGATCTAGCGATCGAGCCTTCCACACTACTGCGACAGCAATCGGCAGTTTAGCGGAATCGTAGACCAAACTTCAGGAAGTTCGTTAAGTTGCGTGCTTAAGCCTAATTCCCCGACGGGTGCTGCATATCTCGCGTCGAGCAAATCACTAGCCCAATTGTCAATTGTCTAGCACGACAGATCCGCAAGCCACAAACGATACCGCCCACTTTTCCAAATCGCGGTTGGCGTCGGAGCACGACGCCGACACGCGCATTGCCGCGTACTTTTGTGAGCCGTAACAAGTCAATCGAGCGTCCCGTCTTCCAGATCGATGGTCTCTAGGTGTTTGTGTTGTTCGCTATTTGCAACACTCTTGAAGATGACACCAAGGATTTCAACAGGGTGCAGCTAAGAAGAAAAGGACTTGTTGCGAGACGAAGAACGTGTGCTCTTTCGCTCAACTCAAAGGGAGTCGAAACATGAGCACGCGTGTCGTCGCCAATATGCCTGACCTGTCGTCCTATTGGATGCCCTTCACCGCAAATCGTCAATTCAAGGCCGCACCGAGGCTTCTCTGCTCGGCAGACGGAATGCACTACACCAGTATCGACGGTCGAAGGATTATGGATGGGACGGCTGGCCTATGGTGCGTAAACGCGGGCCACGGCCGTGAAAAGATAGTTCGCGCGGTCGAACGTCAGTTGACGTCGCTGGACTATGCGCCGTCGTTTCAGATGGGGCATCCGATCGCTTTCGAGTTCGCGGAGAAATTGGCGGCTCTGGCGCCGAAAGGCTTGGATCGCATCTTCTTCACTGGTTCGGGGTCCGAATCTGTCGATACCGCTTTGAAGATCGCCATCGCCTACCAAAGAGCCATCGGCCAGGGCGCGCGGACTAGACTGATTGGCCGCGAGAGAGGCTATCATGGTGTTGGCTTCGGAGGGATCTCGGTTGGCGGCATCGTCAATAACAGACGAGTATTCCCTCAGTTGTCTGGAACCGATCACTTGCGTCACACCCATGACCCTGTGCGCAACAGCTTCTCGAGAGGATTGCCCGAATACGGCGTCGAATTGGCCGACGATCTCGAGGGCCTTGTTGCACTGCATGGGAGTGAGACGATTGCGGCCGTGATCGTCGAGCCGTTGGCTGGATCGACCGGAGTCTTGCTTCCTCCCAAAGGGTACTTGCAGCGGCTCCGTGAGATCTGTGACCGACACGGCATCCTTCTGATCTTCGATGAGGTGATCACGGGTTTTGGCCGCCTCGGAGCTCCCTTCGCGGCAGACTATTTCGGCGTCACGCCGGACATCATTACGACGGCGAAAGCCCTGACGAATGGGGTGATTCCGATGGGCGCCGTGTTGGCGAGCCGAACGATCTACGATGGTCTGATGCAGGGTCCCGAGAGTCAGATCGAGCTGTTCCACGGATATACATATTCGGGACACCCTGCGGGCTGTGCCGCCGGCTTAGCCATGTTGGAAATCTGTCAGGCGGAGGGACTACTCACTCGGGCGCAGGAAGTAACGGGAGAGTGGCAAGATGTTGTTCACAGTCTCCGAGAATTCCCCAACGTGATCGATATTCGAGCGATCGGACTGGTCGCCGGCATCGAATTGAAAGGGAGGGACGGAGCGCCAGGCGATCGCGCCTACGACGCCTTCCTCGATTGCTTCGAGAAGGGGCTGTTGATTCGGACCACCGGCGACACAATCGCGTTGTCGCCGCCGCTGATTGTCACCACGGCTCAAATCGATGAAATCGTGACCGTTCTCGGCAACTCGCTTCAAACAATCGCTTAGTCAGCCAGCAATCATAGGAAGGATATCACCTGATGCCCAAGCAAATCGCTCACTATATCGGCGGACGAAGAGTTGTCGGCGAAGGCACGAGAACTTCTCCTGTCTTCAACCCTGCGACGGGCGAGCAAACCGGATCGGTGAGGCTTGCGAGCAAGAACGACGTAGACCGCGCCGTGACGACGGCCTCCGCAGCATTCGCAGACTGGTCGGCTAAGACGCCTCTGCGGCGCTCGCGAATTCTAAACCGGTTCTTGCGAATCCTCGAGGAGCGTACGCAAGAATTGGCCGCCGTGATTTCGTCGGAGCACGGGAAAGTGCAATCGGACGCGGCTGGCGAAATTCAGCGCGGCATGGAAGTCGTGGAGTTCTCGACCGGCGCGCCACAGCTTCTCAAGGGCGAGATTACCGAGAACGTTGGGTCCAGGGTGGACAGTTACTCGCTCCGACAGCCGCTTGGTGTCGTCGCAGGTATCACGCCATTCAATTTTCCTGCCATGGTCCCGATGTGGATGTTTCCGGTCGCCCTTGCTTGTGGCAATTGCTTCGTCCTGAAGCCTTCGGAGCGGGATCCGTCCGCTTCGCTGCTGATCGCGGAGTGGCTGAAGGAGGCTGGATTGCCTGATGGTGTCTTCAACGTGGTCCAAGGAGACAAAGAAGCAGTCGACGGTCTCCTGGAGCATCCCGACGTGGCTGCGATCAGCTTCGTGGGGTCTACGCCGATAGCCAAGTATATCTACGAATCGGCTGCTTCAACTGGAAAGCGATGCCAGGCGCTCGGCGGCGCCAAGAACCACATGATAATAATGCCGGATGCCGACATGGATCAGGCAGTCGACGCCTTGATGGGCGCGGCATATGGTTCTGCCGGCGAACGTTGCATGGCGATCTCGGTAGCGGTCCCGGTCGGCGAGCAGACAGCGAATGAACTGGTAACCCGGCTGACGCCCAGAATTCGCGGTCTAAAGATTGGACCTGGCACGGATCCGGAAGCGGAGATGGGTCCTTTGGTGACGGACCAGCACCTTGCGAAGGTTCGCAAGTACATCGACATTGGGGTCAAGGAAGGAGCCGAGCTTGTCGTCGATGGCCGCGACTTCAGGATGCAAGGCTTTGAGCGTGGCTACTTCGTTGGTGGAACGTTGTTCGATCACGTCTCGCCGGACATGACGATCTACAAGGAAGAGATCTTCGGCCCTGTCCTATCGGTGGTGCGGACCAAGGACTATAGCGAGGCCGCGAGCCTGATCAACAAGCACGAGTTTGGCAACGGAACTGCGATCTTCACACGGGACGGAGATGCCGCCAGAGAGTTCGCGCATCAGATCAAGGTAGGGATGGTCGGAATCAATGTTCCAATCCCGGTCCCGATGGCGTTTCATTCCTTCGGCGGTTGGAAGGCGTCGCTCTTCGGGGACCATCACATGCACGGGCCGGAAGGTGTGCGCTTTTACACGCGATTGAAGACGATCACATCGCGATGGCCGACTGGAATTCGAGCAGGAGCCGATTTCGTCATGCCAACCATGACGTGAGTTCTGCTCACCACGGGTCGTTTGCCGATGAACCGCCGACCTAATGTCGGCGGTTCATCGCGTTGTTGTCCTCACAATTCAGGAGCGAGATTTCAGATTGACCCGCGCGAGGCTCTCTTGCGCTGCTGCGTTCTGAAGATCGCCGGTGGCACTACACGGTCCACCACGCTGCGGATCGCAAAGCTCGACTGGATGCGAGCTACGCGAGGCAAACGGGATAGTTCTGTCCTATGGATTCGTTCGAAGTCCTCGATGTCCTTCGCCAAGACTATGGCGAGATAGTCGTCGCTGCCCGACATCAGGAAACATCGGGTGACCGACGGACACTTGAGCACTCCGTCCTCGAAAGCCTTCAAAGCGTCTTCGCTTTGGCTGTCCAACGCGATTCTGACCAGGACAGTTGTGCGCAATCCGAACAGGCTCAGTTCGAGGACGGCCTGATATCCTCTGATGAAGCCGTTCTCCTCGAGGGCCTTTTGGCGCCGGGCGACAGCGGTCCCGGACAAGCCGACCCGACTTGCCAATTCGATCTGGCTGGCGCGTGCGTTGGCCGACAGTTCGGCCAATATCGTCGTATCGATCTTGTCGAGCTCCATGTTTGAAATCCTGCGCATCTGTGACGAAATGGTTTGAAAAGCGGCGTATTGTAGCAAGTCAGGTTGATCTTTGCACAACATCCAACTTCGACAATTGATACAGAAGATCATTCTCAATTGACAAGGATCATTTAGATGCTGGTCGGGGTCCCGAAGGAAATCAAAACGCACGAGTATCGGGTCGGCCTTACGCCGGCCGCGGTGCGTGAATACGTCGCCGCAGGACATCGTGTCGTAGTCGAAACTAATGCCGGTGCGGGAATAGGTGCACCTGACGACGTCTACCGCAAAGCGGGCGCGGCGATCGTCGATACGGCGGAAGAGATCTTCGCAGGCGCCGATGTGGTGGTGAAGGTGAAGGAGCCACAGCCGAGCGAATGGCGCCGACTACGTGAGGGGCAGATCCTCTTCACCTATCTTCACCTTGCGCCCGATCCGAATCAGACGAAAGGGCTCATAGGCTCGGGCGTCACGGCGATCGCCTACGAGACGGTTACCGATTCGCAAGGAGCGCTTCCTCTCCTGGCGCCGATGAGCGAGGTTGCCGGACGGCTCTCGATCGAGGCCGCCGGAAGCGCGTTGAAGCGCTACGCCGGCGGTTGCGGTCTCCTGATGGGAGGTGTCCCGGGAGTTCGGCCTGCGAAGATCGTCGTAATCGGCGGCGGGGTTGTCGGCACGCATGCTGCCCGGATGGCCGTCGGGCTGGGCGCAGAGGTGGCGATTCTCGACCGATCAATTCCCCGTTTGCGGGAGTTGGACGAGCTCTTCCAAGGAAGAGCGATCACTCGCTTTTCGACGATCGATTCGATCGAGGAGGAGGTGTTCTCGGCCGATGTCGTCATCGGAGCAGTCCTCGTGCCGGGAGCTACTGCTCCAAAACTGATTACGCGGCAGATGCTTGCTGCAATGAAGCCGGGAGCGGTCCTCGTCGATGTCGCCATCGATCAAGGCGGTTGCTTTGAAACATCCCGAGCAACGACGCACGCTGAGCCTACATATGACTGCGAGGGTATCATTCACTATTGCGTTGCGAATATGCCCGGAGCGGTCCCGCTCACGTCAAGCCAAGCGTTAAACAACGCAACACTGCCGTTTGGCCTAGCTCTGGCAACGAACGGGCTCGCTGCGGTCCGGGAAAACCCACATTTGCGCGCCGGCCTCAACGTGCATCGTGGTCGGGTTACGAACAGGGCTGTGGCGGAAAGCTTGGGAATCGAATTCTCACCGGCGGTGTTGGAAGAGGCCGCGTAGTCTTCCATTTCTTATAGGGACCTCCCTGACTGGGCTGCTCTTTGGAGCAGCCCTCATTTTTAGAGAGCCGAATTCGGAAGCGTCCATGAAGATCGCCGTTGCCAAGGAAATCGATCCGTCGGAGCCGCGCGTTGCCGCTTCGCCCGATACGGTGAAGAAGTTCAAGGCGCTGGGCGCCGAGATTGCCATCGAGCCGGGCGCCGGCCTCAAATCGGGCCTGCCCGATTCCGAATTCACCGCAGTAGGCGCCACCGTCAGCGCCGATGCGCTGAAGGACGCCGACATCATCATCAAGGTGAAGCGTCCCGAGGCCTCCGAGCTTGCGCAGTACAAGCGCGGCGCGCTCGTCATCGCCATCATGGATCCCTACGGCAACGAGGCCGCGCTGAAGACGATGGCGGATGCCGGTGTCTCCGCCTTCGCGATGGAATTGATGCCGCGCATCACGCGCGCGCAGGTGATGGACGTGCTGTCGTCGCAGGCAAATCTCGCCGGCTACCGCGCCGTGATCGAGGGCGCCGAGGCCTTCGGCCGCGCCTTCCCGATGATGATGACCGCGGCGGGCACCGTTCCGGCCGCAAAGGTGTTCGTGATGGGCGTCGGCGTCGCCGGCCTGCAGGCGATCGCGACCGCGCGCCGCCTCGGCGCCATCGTCACCGCGACTGACGTGCGGCCCGCGACGAAGGAGCAGGTCGAATCGCTCGGAGCAAAGTTCCTCGCCGTCGAGGACGAGGAGTTCAAGAACGCGCAGACCGCCGGCGGCTACGCCAAGGAAATGTCCAAGGAGTACCAGGCCAAGCAGGCCGCGCTCACCGCCGAACACATCAAGAAGCAGGACATCGTGATCACCACCGCGCTGATCCCGGGCCGGCCGGCGCCGAAGCTGGTCTCGGCCGAGATGGTCAGGTCGATGAAGCCGGGTTCGGTGCTGGTCGATCTCGCCGTCGAGCGCGGCGGCAATGTCGAGGGTGCCAAGGCCGGCGAAGTCGCCGACCTCGATGGCATCAAGATCGTCGGCTACACCAATGTCGCCGGCCGCGTCGCCGCGTCGGCCTCCAGCCTTTACGCGCGCAACCTGTTCAACTTCATCGAGACCATGGTCGACAAGGCCAGCAAGGCGCTCGCCGTGAACTGGGACGACGAACTCGTCAAGGCCACCGCGCTGACCAAGGATGGCGCCGTGATCCACCCGAACTTCCAGCCGAAGGTCTAAGGAGAGCCGCCATGGAGCATGCTGCACAGGTCGTCGACCCCTTCATCTTCCGGCTGTCGATCTTCGTCCTCGCCGTCTTCGTCGGCTATTTCGTGGTGTGGTCGGTGACGCCGGCGCTGCACACGCCGCTGATGAGCGTGACCAACGCGATCTCCTCGGTGATCGTGGTCGGCGCGCTCCTTGCCGGCGGCGTCGCCAACGTATCGAGCGGTTCGGGATGGGCGCGCGCCTTCGGCTTCGTCGCGCTGATCTTTGCCTGCATCAACATCTTCGGCGGCTTCCTGGTCACCCAGCGCATGCTGGCGATGTACAAGAAGAAGTCGAAGTAAGCGGCCACCTCGGGCTGATGGGACAGATGGGGACCTGAGATGAGCGCTAATTTCTCTGCATTTTTGTATCTCGTGGCGGGGGTGCTCTTCATCCTGTCGCTGCGAGGATTGTCGAGCCCGGCCTCGTCGCGCCAGGGCAATCTGTTCGGCATGATCGGCATGGCGATCGCGGTTGCCACGACGCTCGCCAATCATCCGCCGGCGGATGGTCTCGCCTGGGTGCTCGTCATTCTCGGCATCGCTATCGGTGGCTCGATCGGTGCCGTCGTCGCGCGCCGCGTGCCGATGACGTCGATGCCGGAATTGGTTGCCGCCTTCCACTCGCTGGTCGGCATGGCTGCGGTGTTGGTCGCGGCCGGAGCGTTCTACGCGCCCGAGGCCTTCGACATCGGCACGCCCGGCAACATCCATCCGCAGAGCCTGGTCGAGATGTCGCTCGGCGTCGCCATCGGCGCGCTGACCTTCACCGGCTCGGTGATCGCGTTCCTGAAGCTGTCCGCGCGGATGAGCGGCGCGCCGATCATCCTGCCGTTCCGCCACGTCATCAACATCGCGCTCGCGATCGCGCTCGTCGTCTTCATCGTCGGTCTGGTGATGTCGGGCAGCGCGCTCGACTTCTGGCTGATCGTCATCATCGCGCTGGCGCTGGGCGTGCTGATGATCGTCCCGATCGGCGGCGCCGACATGCCGGTCGTGATCTCGATGCTGAACTCCTATTCGGGATGGGCCGCGGCCGGCATCGGCTTCACGCTCGGCAATTCGGCGCTGATCATCACCGGCGCGCTGGTCGGCTCGTCCGGCGCGATCCTGTCCTACATCATGTGCCACGCGATGAACCGGTCGTTCATCTCGGTCATCCTCGGCGGCTTCGGCGGCGAGACCGCCGCAGCAGGTGGTGCAACCGGCGAGCAAAAGCCCGCCAAGCTCGGCTCGGCCGACGACGCCGCCTTCATCATGAAGAATGCACAGAAAGTCATCATCGTGCCCGGCTATGGCATGGCGGTGGCGCAGGCCCAGCACGCACTGCGTGAACTGGGCGATATTCTGAAGAAGGAAGGCGTCGAGGTGAAGTACGCCATTCACCCGGTCGCGGGCCGCATGCCCGGCCACATGAACGTGCTGCTGGCCGAAGCCAACGTTCCCTACGATGAGGTGTTCGAGCTCGAGGACATCAACTCCGAATTCGCGCAGGCCGACATCGCCTTCGTGATCGGTGCCAACGACGTCACCAACCCGGCGGCCGAAGAGGACAAGACCTCGCCGATCTACGGCATGCCCGTGCTCCAGGTCTGGAAGGCCGGCACCGTGATGTTCATCAAGCGGTCACTGGCGTCGGGTTATGCCGGTATCGACAATCCGCTGTTCTACCGCGACAATACCATGATGCTGCTCGGCGACGCCAAGAAAGTGACCGAGAACATCGTCAAGGCGATGTGATAAAGGCGAGCGGTGACAAACTGTCTAATATCGCCATCATCGGAGCGGGGAAGGACCGTGTGCTGCGTCATGGACGCTGTTGTTGGGGTGGCTGTTTTGCCAGTTCGCGTCGGTGCGGCCGCATATTGTTTATCGGGCGAGACGAGGGTGAATCCAGAAATGGTCTTATCGTATTTAGAATCAGTTGCGATAGGGTCGCCCGAGCTTGGTCGAAGTCGGCGTCTGATAGCGGTCGCCGATCGAGGATGAGCTCCATCTGGGCTGAGAAGTCGGCATAGGATTGCGTTGCAGCCCAAATTATAAAGAACAGATGTTCGGCGCTTAACGAGGACGGTCCGTTCGGTTTAATTGACCGGTTCAGAGCTGCAATATCATCTCGCAAGGCTGGAACCACTTTTGCCTTCAGTTCCTTACCGTAATTCTTGGCCCCGCCAATGACCTCGAGCGCGAACACGCGCGATCCGAAGGGACGGCGGCGGGAGAACTCGAATTTCGCATTGATGTAGTCAATGAGCGCCAAATCGATAGGCCGCGATGAGTGCGCAAAAGTCTGCATGCAACGCAACCAATCTTCCAAGACATCCGCCAAAACGCGCTTGTAGAGTGCGAGCTTCGTCGGAAAGTAATACATCAAATTCTGTTTTGAGATATCGGCGGCGGATGCAATTTCTGCAACCGAGCTGCCAGCAAATCCCTTCTCGGCGAAGATTTTTTCGGCCTCAAGCAGGATTTTGCGCTCCAAATCGTCTCGCAGTTTCGCACGCCGGCTAATCGCCCCTGTGAACAAGCTCTGCTTCTTGGATGAAGAGTGCTTTCCGTTCGACTTGGTTTTTGAGTTCTTGTTCATTTTTCCGACTTTCCAAAGAACCCGTCCTGCCACCGGACAAAAAAGCGATGAAGCAACGGATTATCGAGGTGCGCAACATTGAAACGGAACCATGGCGCGTCGACGTTCCGGGAAAACAGAGAGGCCGGGGCCAACAGGAGGCCCTGCGCCGCTGCGCATTGAGCAATCCAGTTGCCGCTCGTGGGAGCACCGTTTGCACTAACGAGGCTTGCTGCGATGAACATGCCGCCCTGCGGCTGGGCCAGGGGCATCAATCCCATGGCCTCGAGACGCTCCAATCCTCTCGTGAGCGAACTCTCCAACCTGGTCTGGAGACGCGAAACCGCTCTTCTATATTCTCCCGAAGCCATGGCACAGTAGGCGACTCGTTCGTCCAGCTCCGACGACGTCAAACCGGTCACCATCTTCACCCTGGTCAACTCGACAATCAATTTGTCAGGCGCGCAGATCGAGCCAACCCGCACAAAGGGTGAGAGCGTCTTGGACGTGCTGTCGACGCGTATCACGCGACGGAGGCCATCCATCGCCGCTAAGGACGGAGCCCCCGACACCGAAAGCTCCCGGAAGATATCGTCCTCCACGAGCCAGAAGTCGAACTGTTCGGCCAACTTCAACAAGCGGTGTGCTTGGGCGGCGTCTAACGTGGTGCCCAACGGATTGTGCAGGACGGTCGTAATGAAAGCCAATTTGGGCGCCATTTCCCCGGCCGACTTCTCCAACCCGTCGATATTAAGTCCGGAGGAGTTACGAGGGACCGGAATGGGTACGCAACCATGATGTTCGATCAACGCCAAGAGTGGCGGATACCCCGGATCCTCGACCAGCACACTGTCGCCAGGCTGCGTGAGAGCTTGCAGCAGAAGATCAAATGCGTGAGTTGCGCCACGGGTCAGCAGGATGTTGTCCGGTTCGACGCCTGGAATCGATTGCTGCCATTTTCTGGCAAGTAGCGCACGTAGTTCGAAGAACCCGAGAGAGTGTCCGTAGCCCTGTAAAAGATCTGGATGGACGCGCATCGCTTGGCGGGCAGCGTCCCGAAGCCAACCATCTCCGTACCATTGGGTGGGCAACCAACCAACACCAGCCGGCACCTTGCCGCTGTTTGCCATGTAAAGGTCAGGGGACAACGCTGACAACGACACGGATTCAGAGGATATCCCGGGATCATTTGCGGGCCGCCTGGCGCCCAGGGTCGAGTCTCGCCTCGCTACGAAATATCCGGAGCCACGCCGGGAAATCAGACAACCAGCCGCGATCAACCGCTCATATGCTTCCACAATTGTGAAAGTGCTTACCTCGAGATGCCTGGCGATATTTCGCACGGACGGCATTCGTTCGCCCGCCGTCAAGGCTCCGCCGCTCACGAGCGATTCAATAGCAGCAACGATTTGCGCCACCAGACTGCCTCGAATCGATCGATCCAGGACGATCGCCTGCAGCGTCCGTGCGATCCGCAGATCGGTATTCCTCGCGGTTAGAGACTGCATCGCTTTGCCGTGAAGGTCTGATGACTGTGGAGGTCAAATAGTCAGTACGGTTTGCCTACTTTCAAATGACTGTGACTGTCGCCACCAGGGCGGCTGTCACATTGTTTTGAAGAGATTTTACCACATGGCAAAAAATAGGCCAGTGGGAAAATTGCAGGGTGACGAGCTGTGAGGCGGTAGACCGCACGGGAGTCATTGGGGCCTCAGGCTCAAACGCCTGAGCTATCGAGTCGCGTCACAACCAGGGGGACTACATGTTGAAACGCTCATACCTAGTCGGCGCAATCATGCTTGCGGCGGCAGCCGTGCCAGGACCGAACTCGGCCACGGCCGCCGACCTTCCGGCCAAGGCCATCAAGAAGGCACCAGATATTCCGTTCTTCTTGGTGATCGACGACCGGGTTTCATTTTCCTGGATGCCCAAGGGCACTGACCCCGGGATGTTTTCAATCCGCCCGGACGGCAGCATCAACGGCACCACTGCCAAACAAGTCTATTCCTTTACCCATTTCGATCTTTGGGCCTACGGCTCGAACTTTTTCACGATCTCGATGTTCAAGTCGGATCACAATGATCCGGCAAATCCCTGTACCAATGCCGGCGTGGTGTTTAATCCAGGCTTGGGAGTGGCGACGGGCGCCAACTGCGCTGGGGCTACCGAAATCTACGGTCTGTTTCGCTCCACCCTTGGCTGGAATGAAATCTTCGAGACGAAGGCGTTCGCTGTCGGGCCATTGCACAACGTCTCCTTCGAAGTCGGCATGGACGCCAGTACCGAGAATACGTATCTGGCGCCGGCCAAGCGCGACGTAGTAGCGGGTCTCCAGTTCGGCTTCGACCTGCCGTACAAGGGCTATTTCAACGTGTCGCCGCTGTTGTATTGGGAATATTACAACCGCAATGCCTTCACCCAGTGCGGCGGCGGTTTCGCGGGCGCGGTCCCGGGAGTGAGTTGCCTCACGGATGGTGAACGCAGCTTCAATCCAACATGGGCCGTTGAGACCAACTACTACATGGACCTCGGCTTCCTGCCCGAGACAATGCAGTTCTGGTCGATCAGTGGGCGCGCCGGCTGGTACGGTCAGAAAGGTAGCGAGAACAACCCGCTGCCGGGTACCAAGACTGCGGTGGAATTCAATTCCGAGCCGATCCGCCTGACGTTCGATGCTTCGAAGGCGGCCTGGGGCGCGAAGTACTCTCATTTCGTCGACGTCTGGGTCGCCTATCGCTACTGGCAGAACAAATTCGGCATCGATCATAAGGCCAGCGCGGTCTGCAACGTCGCGCCCGGCGTAAGCAACAATTCCTGCACCGAGGAGACGGTGTACGGCGGAATCACCGTGAAATTCTGACCACCTGACGATCTCCGGGTGAAAGGAATGGCGCTGCGATGACCCCCGCGGCGCCATTCTGGTTTTGACGTTCTTCCCGCCGCTACTCCGCGTCGGAACGGCGGGGTGGATAGCTGTATTGCTCTGTCCACCAATACGGATGGTGAAAATCCCAAGAACTGTATCTGTCCCGGATGCCGGAGTCTCATAGTCTAAGTTTTGCCAATCGGCAAAAGTTGGGCCGATTGGAAAGAATAAAAGACGCGCAGCGTCGCGAGGAAACGGTGGGGTGTCAGCAAGTGCGCGGCTCGGCGTCGCGCAGAAGCAGGCATCTCCTCAAGACTGTGGCAGAAGAGCATGAGTATTCTCATTCGTGGCGGAACGGTCGTTAATGCCGACGGAGAGCGTCGTGCCGACGTCTTATGCCTCGAGCACAAGATCGTCGCTGTAGGTACGGATCTTGATGTCCCCAGAGGCGCCGAGATCGTGGATGCGGGAGGAGGCTATGTTCTTCCCGGGGGCATTGACCCGCATACTCACATGCAGCTCCCATTCATGGGAACCGTAGCTGCGGACGATTTCTTCACAGGCACCGCAGCTGGCCTTGCCGGCGGCACCACGACCATCATCGATTTCGTCATTCCCAGTCCGCAACAGAGCCTGCTTGATGCTTTTCACACCTGGAGCGGCTGGGCTGAAAAATCAGCCGCCGACTACAGCTTCCATGTCGCCGTCACGTGGTGGGACGAAAGCGTTCACGAAGACATGGGCGTTTTGGTGCGTGACCATGGCGTCAACAGCTTCAAGCACTTCATGGCATACAAACACGCTATCATGGCGGACGACGACGTTCTTGCCAAAAGCTTCGCCCGGGCACTTGAGTTGGGGGCAATTCCCACAGTTCACGCCGAGAACGGCGATCTCGTCTACGCTCTTCAGCAAAAGTATCTCAATCGCGGTGTGCGGGGACCTCAAGCTCATCCCCTGTCGCGTCCGCCTGCTCTGGAGGGAGAAGCGGCGAACCGCGCAATAGCAATCGCCGAAGTGCTTGGGACCCCGCTCTATGTGGTCCACGTGTCCTGCGCAGAATCGGTCGATGCCATCGCTCGCGCTCAGCTACGAGGTCACAGAGTCTATGGCGAAGTGTTGGCCGGCCATCTCACCATCGACGATGCCGTGTATCATGATCGAGACGTCGCGACAGCCGCGGCACACGTGATGAGTCCACCGTTTCGGGCAGCCGAACATCAAGTGCGCCTGTGGCAAGCGCTTCGAAGCGGCATCCTGCACACCACCGCGACAGATCACTGCGCTTTTTGCGCAGAGCAAAAGGCGATGGGGAAGGATGACTTCACGAAGATCCCAAATGGCTGCGGTGGAGTTGAGGAGCGAATGGCGATCATTTGGGATGGCGGTGTAAATAGCGGACGAATCACCCGCTCTGAATTCGTCAAAGTCACGTCAACCAATGCCGCCCAACTCTTCAACATCTATCCTCGCAAGGGGGTCGTGGCGGCAGGGGCGGACGCCGATCTGGTGGTATGGGATCCCGATGCGACCAAGACCTTTTCCGCCAAGACGCAGTTTTCGAAGGGCGATTTCAACGTCTTCGAGGGACGCACTGTTCGTGGCGTACCTGTCCGAACGATCAGCCGAGGTAGGTTGGTTTTTAGCGACGGCCAACTGTCGGCGACTGCCGGCGCCGGCCGATATGTGAAGCGTCCAGCGTTTGCTCCGCTACTTGGCGGGGTCGATCGTCTCACGACAGATCAACCAATGGAATCCGCTATCTAATTCACGCGTGACATTGTCGCCTTTTGTGGTTCTCCCAATGACCAAACGTAGCTTGAGAGAGACATGGCTGTCCTTTGGTGACGCAAGCGGCGCAGCACTGCACGCATTGATGGCGGAGGCGGTCGAGCTGCGCGACGCCAAATGGGGCAAGGTGACGACCTATTCCCGCAAGGTTTTCGTCCCGCTCACCAATCTCTGTCGATCGGCGTGCGGCTACTGCGTCTTCGCAAAGCAACCCGGTGAACCCGGTGCTGGATATCTACTTCCGCGCCAGGTGATGGACATCGTTTTGCGAGGGGAGGAGCTCGGATGCAAGGAAGCGCTGTTCTCCCTTGGAGAACGCCCGGAGCTACGCCACGGAGAGGCTCGCCAGACGCTAAGCAACCTGGGTTATGCCAGCACGATCGACTACGTCGTGGTCATGTGCGGTCAGGTGTTGAACGACAGCAGCCTCGTTCCCCACGTGAATGCAGGCACCTTGCGGCCCGATGAGATGCAGAAGGTTCGCTCGGTCGCCGGTAGCATCGGACTCATGCTGGAGAATTCCAGTCGCCGCCTGACGAAGAAGGGCATGCCGCATCACGGTTGTCCCGATAAGGCCCCTCTGCTGCGGCTGCGAACGCTGGAGCTGGCTGGCGAATGGTCCGTGCCGACGACAAGCGGCATCCTTATCGGCATCGGAGAGACCTGGGCTGAGCGGATCGATAGCCTGCTCGCTCTTGCCGAGATTCAAGCCAGATACGGAACCTTGCAGGAGGTGATTGTTCAAAACTTCCGCGCCAAGGCGGGCACGCCGATGTCCGATGCGCCTGAGCCCGATCTCGATGACATGCTGCGGACCCTGGCCGTAGCCCGCCTGATCCTGCCAGTCGAGGTATCCTTGCAGGCGCCGCCAAATCTCGGCGATGCCTTTGAACGCTACATCGACGCGGGCATCAACGACTGGGGCGGCATATCGCCTTTGACTGCTGATCACATCAATCCCGAGCGAGCGTGGCCGGCCGTGGATGAGGTTGAGCGTCGCTGCCACCAAAAAGGAATGGGCCTGGCGGAGCGCCTTACCACATACCCGTCGTACCTCCGCGACGGTGAGCGCTTCCTTGCGCCTGCTCCACGAAGCGCGCTGTTTCGGCTGGCCGGGGAAAACGGATGGCCTCGGAAGCAAGTGCATTGTTTGACGGAGGAGGCGCGGCCATGAACATCGAATACGTGCTTTCCACGGCGTCCCCCACCGTCCGCGAAATCCTGGAACGGGCGTTGAGCGGGCATGAGATAACGCGTGAGGACGGTGAAATCCTGCTGAACGGCCTTCCCACAGATGCTCCGGCAATTGCTGCTGCTGCCGATCACGTACGTCGAGCGAGGGTTGGAGACGTCGTCAGCTTCGTCGTTACCCGAAACATCAATTTTACGAACGTCTGTTACATGGGCTGTCGATTTTGTGGTTTCGCGAAAAGGCGCGAAGACGCCGATGCTCAGTGGATCGGCATGGAAGAGGTGGCGCACCGGGCTCAAATCGCCTGGGACCGCGGCGCAACGGAAGTCTGCATGCAAGGCGGGCTGCACCCGGATCTGCCACCCCATTACTACAGCGATCTGGTGCGGGCCGTTAAGGGGCAGGTGCCGGGGCTACACGTTCACGCTTTCTCGCCCTTCGAAATCTGGCACGGCGCCCGCAAGCTGAGAGTGCCCGTCATAGAGTTGTTGCAGGAACTGAAGGAGGCGGGTTTGGGCTCGATACCCGGAACAGCTGCCGAGATTCTCGACACCGAAATCCGCAGGCAGTTGACCCGAGACAAGCTGACGGCCGATGCCTGGGTGGAGACGATACGAGCCGCTCATTCGATCGGGCTTCGAAGCACTTCGACGATGATGTACGGCCACATCGACGCGCCGCGCCATTGGGCGTCGCACATCGAACTGCTCCGATCAATTCAAAAGGACACCGGCGGCTTCACCGAGTTCGTTCCGTTGGGATTCGTGCACGCACAGGCCCCTCTGTTCGTAGAGCGCTTGATACCGGGGGTGCGCCCGGGAGCGACAGGCGACGAACACCTCAAGGTGCACGCGGTGGCGCGGCTCATGCTCGCCGGATGGATCGACAATATTCAAGTCTCCTGGGTCAAGCTCGGAGCGGAAATGGCGTCGGGTCTCCTCAATGCAGGTGTCAACGACCTTGGTGGAACGTTGATGGATGAATCCATCTCGAAGTCAGCCGGAGCAAACTATGGCGAGGAAGTCACTGCGTCGGAGATGGTGCGACTCATACGAGCCGCCAATCGGACTCCCCGTCGAAGAAGCACGTTGTACGATGCGTTGGAGGATTACAGGGAGCACGATCCTGCAGAGCATGGTCCGCTCAAGCCCCGTGCGTCAGATCCTCTCGCGTTCCTGAACCGATCGGGCAGTCGCGATTTGACGGAGATGCGGCATGGCTAACATTTATGCCGGAAGGACGGGCCATAGGAAAAATATCCTCGTGGCAATGCCTATGAAGGCCCTGATGCGAGCGAAAACCCGTCTCCAAAGGGCAGTCGGTGCGCAGGGACGCCAGCGTCTAGCTCTGGCGCTCTTTCATGAGAGCCAAAGGTTCTTTACAGCCTGTTACCCCGAACTGGAGCGTCTCGTGGTGACGCCAAGTGCGGCGATCGCGCGCCGAGCGCAGACTCTCGGCGCAAGCGCTTTGCTCGAACCGTGTGAGAGCGGGCTCAATCTGGCCGTGGAGCGGGCAGCAGAGTGGGCGGCGACACGCCGCTACGAGCGGATCCTTGTCGTGCCCTGCGATATCATCAGTTGGCGCCAGGAAGAGTTGGCGCAAGTGCTCGATCAAGCCGATCGCCATCAAGTCGTCGTTGTCCGCTCCGCCGATGGTGGAACCAACGGCCTGTGTCTTCCTATCCCTGGTTCATTCACGTTTCGGTTTGGCAGAGGGTCGGCGGATCGGCATTTGATCGAAGCCCAACGCTGCGGATTATCCCCGGTAAGCCTGCATCTTCCAGCACTGTCTCGAGATCTGGATACGCCGCTCGATTATTCGTGGGGGCAGGTTGCGTTGGCGGGTGTGATCGATCGAGCTCGGCACATCGATTGTGACATTGCCAGTATGTCCAGCGGCAAGACGGCGCCCGCGGCTTACGTTGCCGAGCGATCCCTTGGAAAAGAAATCGAAATCGCAGCATCGATCGTAGAGGCGCACAGATGAGCATCGCTATCTTGGGCGGCACCGGACCGCAAGGCCAAGGCCTGGCACTTCGCTTCGCACGCGCGGGCGTAAGCGTCACGCTTGGCTCGCGAGACGCAGGCCGCGCCGCAGAGATTGCGGGTGAGCTGAACCGGAAACTGGCGGATTGTCCGGCTGCGGTCCGAATAGAAGGAAGCGACAACTCGGGGGCCCTTTTGGCCGCAGAGCGGTTCGTCTTTCTTGCCGTGCCATTTGCGGCTCACAATGAAACCCTGCGTGCTCTAAGCGCGGAACTTGCCGGCAAGATTCTTGTCGACCTTGCCGTTCCGCTGGCACCTGACAATCCGCGGATCGTGATGATGCCCCCGGAAGGATCCGCAACAGAAGCCGCTCAAGCTCTTCTTGGCCAGAGCGTGCCGGTCGTCGGCGCTCTACACAACGTATCGGCGCATTGCCTGTCGCATCTCGATCAGAGCATCAACTGCGACGTCCTGGTCGTCGGCAATTCGCTTGAAGCGAAGACAGAGGTCATGGATCTCATTCAGAAGCTCGGCGTGACCTCCTACGATGCAGGACCGGCCGAAAGTGCCAGGTGCGTTGAAGCGATTACCGCAATTCTGATCCGCCTAAACATCAGCAAGAAGGTGCCTTTCACGCATGCGGGGATACGGATCTGGCGGCCGAATCCGGGCGTGAAAAGCCACATTCAATAGCTTCGAGCCTCGATTTCAGGGAGACGACTTATGGACTTCGGGATCTGCTTCAAGGGCTTCATTGAAGCCGACCGCGCGCGCTATCTGGTCAGGATGGCTGAACACGCAGGTTTCAGTCACTGCTGGTTTTACGACTCGCACGTGCTATGGCGAGACTGCTATCCGGCCATCGCCATGTGCATGGAGCACACGTCGAACATGCACTTTGGGCCTCTCGTCACCAACCCCGACGTGCGAGACTGGTCGGTCGCCGCCTCGATGTTCGCCTCGCTTGCGAAGCAGGCCGGGGGCAGGTTCGAAATCGCGGTGGGTCGCGGCGACAGTTCGCGCCGTGTGATGGGTAAGAAGCCGGCGTCCCTGGAGCGAGTTGCCGAGTTCGTTCAATCGGTCAAAGCCATGGTTCGGGGCGATGAGGTGAGGTACGATGGCGCTCCAAGCGCCGTGAAATTTCCCTGGGCGGTAGGCTATGAACTTCCCACCTGGATCGGGGCCTATGGTCCGATGGCACTTAAGTGTGCCGGTGAGAATGCGGACGGCGTCGTTCTTCAGATTGCCGAGCCCGGCCTATGCAAATGGTTTGCCGAGCAGTGCCGTGCTGCCGCGAAGAGCGCCGGGCGCGATCCGACCAAGTTCAAGGTGATGTCTGCGGCGCCGGCGTTCTTTGGCTCGCAGGAGGAGTGCTTCGAGGCCACCAAATGGTTCCCGGCCATGGTCGGCAATCACGTGGCCGACATTGTCGAAAAATATGGCAAGGAGACGGACCTCGTCCCCCGCACCCTGACTGCTTACGTCGAAAAGCGCCAGGGCTACGACTATTCCAAGCATGGACAGAGCGACAATCCGTACTTGGAATTCATTACGCCGGATGTCGTCGACGCATTCTGTGTACTTGGCAGCCCGAACGATCACATCGAGAAGCTGACTGCGCTCAGGCGATCGGGCGTAACGCAGTTCAACATCTATCTGGATAACGGAGACGAGGAGAACATCATCGCGACGTACGGCCAGAAGATCATCCCCGCGTTTCGCGCCTAGTTGAGCCCCTCCGATGCAAGCAACAGAGTCCAATCTCACCATCAACGGACAACGTCTCTGGGACTCCCTGATGGAGCTGGCGCGTTTGGGCGCAACGCCGAAGGGCGGCGTCAATCGCCTGACGCTTACCGACTTGGACAAGCAAGCGAGAGATTTGCTGATTTCTTGGGGCGAGGCGGCGGGCCTGAAAACCACGATTGACCAAATCGGCAACATCTTTATGCGCCGGGAAGGGGCAGACAACTCGCTGCCTCCGGTCGTCGCCGGCAGCCATATCGATACCCAACCGACAGGCGGGAAGTTCGACGGATGCTACGGCGTGCTTGCTGCGCTCGAGGTCGTGCGCACGCTCAATGACCATGGCATACGAACGCGAGCCCCGATCGAGGTTGCATCCTGGACAAACGAAGAAGGGTCGCGATTTGTCCCCGTGATGATGGGATCCGGCGTATTCTGCGGTGCTGTCGACCTGGAGCGCGCGTACGCTGCTACCGATACGGACAGCAGGACGGTCGAGGCTGAACTTGAACGGATCGGCTACGTCGGGCCAGAGATTCCGGGCCACCATCCGATCGGCGCGTATTTCGAGGCTCACATCGAGCAAGGCCCAATTCTCGAAGATGAAAACAAGGTCATCGGCGTCGTGCCGGCCGTGCTGGGCCTGACATGGTACGATTGCGAGGTCATTGGCATGGAGGCGCATGCCGGACCGACGCCGATGGCGCTGCGGAAGGATGCCATGCAGGTCGCTGCTCGGATCATGCAGCAGGTGGTCGTGATTGCCGACCGCTATCAGCCCCATGGCCGCGGCACCGTAGGGATGGTGCAGGTCCATCCGAACAGCCGAAACGTCATCCCGGGAAGCGTCAAGTTCTCCATCGACCTTCGGCATGCCGAAGAGCAAGTCCTGGTGCAGATGCACGAAGAGATGCTTCAGTGCGTGGAGGACGAGCGCAGAAAGAGCGGCCTCGAGATCAACATCGAGCGCGTTTCGTACTATCCGCCTTGTCCGTTTCATGTCGACTGCATTCAAGCGGTTCGCGAAGCAGCAAAGCGATTCAATTATCCGACGATGGACGTGATTTCTGGTGCTGGCCACGACGCAGTCTATGTTGCCCGAGTTGCACCAACAGGAATGATCTTCGTGCCATGCAAGGATGGCATTAGTCACAACGAGCTGGAATCAGCCAAGCCTGAGGATCTGACCGCAGGCGGCAATGTGCTTCTTCACGCGGTGTTGGAGCGTGCTGGCTACGAGAGTTGACTGTGGGCAGCGGGCAGAAGACTCGCCGCTGGTTGTTTTGGGGACGAATGTAATCGGAGGAAATCAAATGACTGATAGTTATTTTCCCGCTTGGAGACTGCCGAAATCCGGCACGGGCCAAATCATCGGCCCGGATGAACGACTGCCCTGGCCCCAGATGATTGCCATGGGAATGCAGCACGTCGTCGCAATGTTCGGTGCGACGGTCATTGCGCCGCTGCTCATGGGATTTGATCCGAATGTCGCGATCCTGATGTCGGGCGTTGGGACTCTCATCTTCTTCGTCGTCGTGGGAGGGCGCATTCCCAGCTATCTCGGTTCGAGCTTCGCTTTTATCGGCTCCGTGATGGCTGCAACCGCGTATGCCGGACCCGGAGCGAACGCGAATATCGGACCTGCTCTTGGCGGAATCATCGTATGCGGTGCCGCGTACGCAAGCATTGGCTTGCTCGTCACGATGACAGGCACCAAGTGGATTGAAAGATTGATGCCGCCCGTTGTGACGGGCGCCGTCGTTGCGGTTCTCGGGCTCAATCTTGCGGGGGTCGCCATCAAGAACGTCGGCACGGGGGTGTTTGAGACGACGTTCGCCCTGCTCACGGTCGTAACGATCGGGTTCGTGGCTGTTGCGATGCTGGGGCTAACGCGTCGATTGATGCTGCTGGTTGGGGTGTTGGGCTCCTACGCCTTCTACGTGGTCCTCGCCAATGTCGGTGGAATGGGGAAGCCGATCGACTTCACCTCCGTCGCTAACGCAGCATGGTTCGGCGTGCCGGCATTTTCGACTCCGACGTTTACAGCGAGCGGCATTACCTTGCTCGTGCCGATTGCCTTGATTCTCGTGGCCGAGAACCTCGGTCATGTGAAGGCGGTCGCTGCTATCACCGGTCGGAATCTTGATCGGTATGTCGGACGCGCATTTATCGGCGACGGTCTGGCAACAATGGTTTCCGGAATGTTCGGCGGTACGGGCGTTACGACCTATGCGGAAAACATCGGCGTCATGGCCGTTACCAAGATATACTCCAGCCTGGTGTTTGTGATCGCAGCACTCATGGCGCTGGTCTTGGGTTTTTCACCGAAGTTTGGTGCGCTCATCATGACGATTCCATCGCCGATACTGGGTGGCGTGTCCATCGTCGTGTTCGGGCTAATCGCGGTGACCGGCATGCGGATCTGGATGAATCATGGGGTTAACCTCACGAGCAACAGGAACCTCATTGTTGCCTCTGCGATCATGATCATGGGCACGGGTGACTTCACGCTTCAGATCGGAAGCTTCTCGCTTCACGGTATTGGCACAGCGACATTTGGAGGAATCGCCTTGAATGCGTTGCTGGCAGCACTTGAAAGGCAGGAAGTGCAGGGATCTGTCGAGGATGGCAAGCTAGTTCCGGCGGAGGAAGGCCTGGCCGCCGAATAGGGGCAAGGAGACAGCGCAGCGGCGCCGCGGACAATGCGGCGCTGCCGCGATCGTGAAGGTCGTGCGGAAGGAAGGCAGCGCTCCTGACGATTGTGCGTATCTCGTGCGTCTTCGAAGCTCTTAACGTTGGAGCTCTCAAATATGCCGCGCAGGGCCCGGCCAATTTGCCAGTCGCTGATGGAGGGTAGTGTCGTGACGTCCTACGCGAACATTGTGCTGTGCTTGTTGGCCGTTGGAGCCGGCTTGAGCTCGGCGGTTCAGCAAATTCTAAACGCTAATCTGAAAGCGGATCTCGGCTCGCCGTGGTGGGCCGGGCTGGTGAGCTTTGCCACGGGTACCCTCGTTATGTTCATTGTTGCGGTCCTGTCGGGGAGCCCCTGGTCCTCCGGTGCCGGCGTCCAGAAATTGCCCTTGGTCTCCTGGGCGGGTGGAGTGTTCGGCGCGATCTTTATCGGGACGACGATCGTACTCACGCCGCGGTTAGGAGTTGCGGCGGTCCTCGCGCTCATCGTCGTCGGACAAATGCTCGGGGGGTTGGTCTTCGATCATGTGGGCCTGCTGGGAATACCTCAACACCCGGCGACGGCGGTAAGAATTCTCGGTGCGATCGTGCTCATCGTCGGCGCGGTAATGATCGGCCGCTGAGCCAGGAGATCAAACAGCAATGGCTAAAAAGCTCACTCTATCGGCCATATCGGACATTCCGATGATCGAGCCCGGCGACGACGTCGCGGCGATCATAGTGACTCGCTTACGCAGCGATGGGATCATCCCGAACGATGGTGACGTGATCGTCATCGCTCAGAAGATCGTATCAAAGGCCGAGGGGCGCTATGTAAATCTAGCCGATATTGCGCCAGGGCCGAAGGCCCTTGAGCTTGCCAAGGCGACCGGCAAAGACCCCAGGCATGTTGAGGTCGTTCTTTCCGAATCGACAGCGGTACTGAGATATCGAACGAATGTGCTGATCGTCGCTCATCGGCTGGGCTTCGTTATGGCCAACGCTGGTATCGACGAGTCCAATATTGATCATTCGCGTGGCGACCCTCTCGTACTGCTGTTACCATCAGATCCCGATGGCTCTTGCGCCAAGATCAAGCAGACGATCGACGCAGAGTTCAAGGTTTCCATTGGAGTCATCATAAACGACTCGTTCGGCAGGCCGTGGCGGAACGGCGTGGTTGGCGTGGCGCTGGGGTGCGCCGGCGTACCATCGATCGAAAGCCTCGTTGGCAGGCCAGATTTATACGGGCGTCGCTTGCAGATAACGGAAGTTGCGGTTGCAGATGAACTGGCTGCTGCGGCGTCGCTCATGATGGGGCAGGCTTCGGAAGGGATGCCGGTTGTCCATATCCGCGGATTTGATCGTCCTGCTGAAAACAAGCCTGCCCGGGCCCTTGTGCGACCCAAAGAGCTGGACATGTTCAGATGACGGCCAAACAGGAAGGGCGAGATAACAGCGGCGAAGTCATCGCACTATGTGGCGGAGTGGGAGGGGCCAAGCTTGCTCTGGGTCTTCAGCATGTTCTCGGTGATCGACTAACAGTCATTGTGAACGTCGGCGACGATTTTGAACATCTCGGCCTCCGTATCTGCCCCGACCTCGACACCGTGCTCTACACCCTGTCGGGTCTGAGTGACCATTCGCGAGGCTGGGGACGGGCCGGCGAAACGTGGCAGTTCATGCAGGCTCTCGCGGAACTGGGCGGCGAGACATGGTTCAGCCTCGGCGATCGCGATCTAGCCGTGCATGTCGAAAGAACTCGACGCTTGCGGGCCGGGGAAGCTCTCACGGACATAACGGGCGATCTGGCTCGAAGGTTGGGCGTTCGCGCAAGAGTGCTTCCGGCGACGGATGACGTCCTCCAGACGAAGGTGCTCACCTCCGAAGGAGCATTCGATTTCCAGAGATATTTTGTGAAGGAGCGTTGCGAGCCGAGGATCAGCGGCGTCGCCTTTGAAGGCGCCGATGGAGCTCGAATCTCGCAAGCGGTTTCCGACGCGATGGGATCGGATAGCCTGACGGGAATTGTGATTTGCCCGTCCAATCCATACCTCAGCATCGATCCCATACTATCCATACCACCGATACAGGAAGGGCTTAGGAAGAGATGCGTTCCGGCGATTGCCGTGTCGCCGATAATCGCTGGAAAGGCAGTCAAGGGTCCCACTGAAAAGATCATGAATGAACTTGGCGTCGAACCGACATCTGTAGCTGTCGCGCGGCACTACGCAGGTTTGATCGACGGCCTCGTTCTCGATCACAAAGATGCGGCAAGCGTGAACGAACTGGATCTGCCTGCCGTCGTCGCCAATACGTTCATGACTGATCTCGATAGCCGCATCAAGCTGGCTGAGGTGGTACTAGGTTTTGTGGCGCAGCTATCGACGTCCGGATGCCGGTAGCGAATGAGGCGGCCTCCTATCGTCGACGATTAGGCCGGCTTGCTGCCATCCTACCAATCACAGCTACGAATTTCGTCGCATCTTGGCCAGCAGCGCCGCCCACTGATCACCGCGCGCGTCGTGGCTGAGCTGCGCTACTCAGCGACGAGTTTTCTTCGGATTGCTTACTCGCTCAAGTAAGTCTCCGCTGGCGTCTTTGTCGGATACGTGCATATCGCGCTGTAAAATAATGGAAAACTGGCGCACCAACCGAGATAAAGATGGGCACCGTGACTATTGGCAAATTTCCGTTGAACTCTAGCATTTGACGAGCTGCCCTGGCGATCAACCTAAGCCTCGCGGGCAGGGTAATCGGGTGAAGAAGTACGTGACAAACGGGTGATGTGCTGATTCTGTTGTGATCCACTGAAGATCATCGCGGCGCTGCAAGCTGAATTTGCGACGAGGCGAGAGCGCGCGATCGATTTCATAAAAAAGACTTGTCCGGGCAAGCCTTACTAACTTTTTGCTTCGGCGGATTTTTTTATCGGGTCTAGTTGTTACCGATCTCTTTGTAGAATTGCTGGATTCTCGCGAACTCTCCAGACTGAAAGGGTCCGAGTGTCACTGACTGAACTCCCGGAATGGTATCCGATTTCAAGGTCGCAATGGCACGAGAGCCGTCCAGCGCAATCAGGAAAACAAACATGTTCGCTCCGCAATCGTGCGGTTTGCAAACCGATCCTCCGCGATAGGTCTTACCATTCCACTCAATGGTCTTGAGCGCCGATGCGACCCCTTTCAGGTCATAAACCCATTCAACGGACTTTAACCCGTCTGGGATGATCGAACGCAGTACGGCCATGTCACCCGGGTATTTCTCCGGAAGTTGATAGGCGAAGTCGGGCAGATTCGCCGGGGTTGATGGAGTTGAAGAGGATGCAACTGGCGAGTTCTGCGCCGCACGGGTCGAGGCTAGAGGTGGGTTCGGCCCCGGTCTGAAGTAAGGCGTAAAATACCACAGACCCGCCCCGACGAGGGCGATCCCGGCAAGAACCGCAAGCCCTCCCGCTATCCGTTTTGGAGCAGTACGTCGGACTTCTTCCAATCGTTGCGCATAGTCAGCTTGTATTCGCGCATCGTGCGCTTCCAACAGCTGCCTTTCGGCATCCTCGCGGTCACGTTCCGCCCTGGCATCGAGCATGATTTTTCTCGCTATCTCCGGCAAATACCTTTTGTCGTTGATAGCGAGATAATCAGAGGCTAATCGGTCGGACCATTTCTTTCCTAGGGGTTCTAATAGAGCCGCGATCCTCGCAAGTTCGTCATCGTATTTCAGCAGCGCGTCCCATTTCCGCGCGTCATAACCCGATTGAGGTGCTGCGATGAGGCCCACTTCCGGGCCATGAGAATTGTCCACCTCATAGGCATTGCGATCTATTTGAATTCTTGAAACACGGATATCGCTGGAATCTTGAGACTTCGTTTGACTGCCGGCTGCCCCGATTGCGAGCAGGCCTGCAAGACCATCAAGGATCATGGTTGTTGCCGTAACTACGTTAAATCCGTAGCCGAAATTTGCCCCGATAATATACCAGCCTGCAGCACTTCCGAGCAGTAGCAACGCGCTAAGGCCGGCCTGAGAAAATGCCAGGCCGGCTCCGACAAACGAGGCAATCGGAAGACCATATAGCAGGAGTTTCGCAGCATCCTGCTGACCTGTTGGCATGCCGCCGAGGCCACCCACAATCGCCACCGCGACGTGCCCATAGACCGCCAGTGATAATCCTGACAGCCCGCCAAAAATACCCAGCAAAAGTGCCGCCAGCCTCATCGGTCGTCCCCAGTCCGGTAACAATTTTGGCGCTATTTGCGCCGGCTTACAATCGAAATAGCGCGCAGACGTAAGAGGAAATGTGGTGCAACCATCGCCAACCCAGCACGTTTCAGGACGCAATCGAGCGACTGTCACCACCGTTAAACCCTTGCGTGTGATCAGGAACCGGAGATAATTCGACATATTTCAGGGGGGGAGGACGGTTATGCGGACCATAGCGCTGGGTTTCGCCGGTTTTGGAATAGCTTTTGGCATTGCGACTACAGCGCTTGGTGAACCTCTCGATGAAAAGGACCTAGCTGGAGCCTTTGAATTGAGTAAAGCGTGCTCGAACGAATGTAAGAATGAATCATTCAACATGGTTCGTCTTGTTCTGCCAAACGGTAAAGTCGGGTTTCTGATAACCACAAACGATCAGGACTTTTGTGGGAGTGGTGGGTGTTCAAGCGCGGTTGCTGTGGTCTCAGGGGGCAAGTTCGTAAAGATCAAAGAGGGCTTAGGTATTACAAAAGCTCAGGCCGTCGTATTGGCGTCCAGTGAAGGATTGCCTCAGTCAGCAGAGTCTCTCGAATGTTCCAAGCAGGCTGACGCCCAAGGGCTTCATGGTGCCGAGCGACTTGTTATTAGGTCGCAGTGCAAGGCGAATGTAGCGGCTGAAGCGTCCGCATCGCTTGCACCTGCAAGTCCCTCCTCCAACAGCAAGATCATCTATCCCATTGAAGTATCGTCGGCCTATTCGCAAGAAACTGAAGGGCGGGCCCGCATGCTCACGTGCCGCGACCAATACAACGCGAACAAGGGCATAAACGCGAACGGCGGATTGCAATGGATCGCTGCAGGCGGAGGCTATTACTCCGCTTGTAACGAACGCCTGAAGGTAACGAGCCCGGCGCCATCGCCATCACCGGCGACAGAACCTGCCAGTCCGTCCGTTGCGGACAATCAAAAAGAAGCGATCGTCCAGCGGATCACGACGCAGGAATGCGCTGCTAGATATCAGGCGGCACAGGCTGCCGGGACTCTCGCTGGAAGGAAGTGGATAGAATTTCGCAGTACCGAATGCAGTTCAACTAGCCAACCCACGTCATCGGCCAGACAAGGTCAGCTCAGTTCCAATTCGTCCCCCGGGGCCTCCCTGTCTTATGTCGCAAATACTGAGCCGCCAGACGCCTATCTTTCATTAAGAACTGATCCGGCTTCGTCACGCGGACAACGACTTATGGCGATGCCCAACGGTACTTTGCTGGAGGTATTGAAGCGGCAACCTGATGGATGGTGGTACGTCCGAGTGGTCCCAAGAGGTGAGACGGGTTGGGCCCTCAGCAGTGGTCGCGACAGGCAGTGGATTGAGTGCTGCAAAACAGCATCGGGGGCTGATACATCGGTCGCATCTGCTGAAACACCTGCGCCATCCAATAAGCCAAGTTTTAATTGCGCGACGGCCAAGAGTGCATCAGCACGGCTGATTTGCAGCGATGCAGAACTAAGCAATGTGGACGCCGCGCTCGGCAAGGCGTTTCACAACGTCGTCAAAACCTTGAATGGCGATGAGAAGAAGATGAAGATTCAGGATCAAGTTAGGTGGATACGCGATCGTAACATGCGATGCCAACTGGATAACAAACCTGCGGTGCCGGTAGCAGAACTCCAAGAGAAGAAGCCTTGCCTGCTCGAAGCGATAAATTCTCGAATAGTTGAATTAGGCGCGCCGCTAGACCCGCCAGATAGCGCTCCAACCGCATCTCCATCCAATACCAACCAGACCTTGTCCCGTGAGGAAATGAATGCATTGACGACGAAACTCCTCACCGTATGGCGTGTACCCGCAACGCAGGGCGTTGGACCAGAAGAGCTTGTTGTCGATGTCCGCATAAGGTTGAAGCCGGATGGAACGCTCGCGGCGCCGGCCGAAGTCGTCAAACCAAAGAATAGCCCACAATTTGCGTTAGTGGCCGAAAGCGTGATCAACGCAGTCACGAAGAGTCAACCTTACTCGATGCTCAAACCAGAGAGCTACGATAACTGGAAAGATATTATTTTTACGTTCGACCAGAGGCAGACGGCAAATGCAGCCGGTGCAGTGCCCGCGAGTGGTAGTGCGAACGCTGGTGAAAAAGCGGAGTCGCCGACATCGGACGAGCAAAGCGATTTCATTCGATGGACCAAAACGATGAAGATGGGGATCAAATGTGATGGCTTTTACGGTGATGGATACGACTTTCCGCCAGTAAACGGCCCGTTGATGCGCTTTTCCGGTCGAGTCGATCCGTCAATCAACATCAGAGAATTCGTCAACCCTACTAAAATGGACCATTTCCTTATTCATTTATACGACAACGTAAAGAAGACGTGCGACGACCAAATTCAAGCGGGAAAGGTGAAAGGCCAACGTTTGCAGAGTATGACCATCGCTCTTGATTACGACCAATACGTCGATAACGCTGCTCGGGGTGGCGCGAGCTTCGGCGTCTTTACCCAAGATGGAAAGCAATTTTTCAGGATTCAGCGATCGAACGGCGCTACCTTTTCAGAAGTTGCTGCCTTGGCTCTTAAGTTCGACGCAGACCAGGTGAATGCGAGACAGGCACAACAGGCGGTGCAAGAGCAAGCCGCTCGAATCCTAGCTCAACGACGGGCTACCGCGGAACGTTTTGCTAGCGCCCATCCTGTTACAACTTCAGGCCCTTATTCGAGCGAAGTGCTCCAATGTGCACGCGGGATATTTACGAAATCGGGTGTCTCTATGCCAATGTTTAAAGAAGAGCCATGCTCCGATTACATGAACCTCTATGATGTCACGACGGTCGATTCTCGGGAAATTTCGGGAGGGATTGAGGTGGTAAGCCAAATAACTCTGCAGGTCGCTCAACCAATCGTCAGCGATAGCATGATGGCGCAAGCATGTTATGGCGGGACGAAAAATAATCTCAATCCTGGCGACAAGGTCACGGTCAACGGCCGCCTGAGGTTTGAGAAATGGAACTCCGGACTACGGTGCACTTCGACAACCTGGCAATAGGCGCTAGTTGCGGCGAGGAAGCACCCACTGAGGTAAGGAGCACCTCGCCGATGCTTGACACCGAATTGATGTCCAACGGCGTCCCATTATGGGCGCTGTAGCCAATGACGCCAACCAACGAAAACAATGCGAGCCGGCAGAGCCACGTTGAAGCGCCTTTCGATGTCGCCTAAGCGCCGTTGCTCGGTTACTTTGATTAGGTACGCCCCGACGCCCTGACTCGTCGGGTGGGGCATGGTTTTTCGTCCTACCGTCTGGAGTTGTGGTTTCAGGTAGAGGCGGTTGACGCCTACAACCGCATTCGACAGAATGCTGCATTTAGGGGACAAAATTGTTGGACGGGCACATCGTGTTTGCGTTCGCGGCCAGTGCTCTTTTGGGGGGCTGCGGACTCGTTCCCAAGGAAAGTGTGAGCTTTGAACCTAGCCCACGACAGGAAATATCAAGCCAGGACGGCAGTAGCTTAATCGTGTCGAGGGGAAGAACGACAGTCGTTTCAATGCGACCGACGGAGGCGCAGTTCACGTTCGACACGCGCCCGTCCTTTATCGTCGGAATTCAGAATGCCTCGGCACAGCCAATCGAATTTAACCTCAATAACGTTTCAGCCACGGAAATTATCAATGGTCGTCCGACCGGAAAATTAAAAGTGTACTCGGACAAAGAGCTAATCAGTGAAGAGGAAACGCGAAGGTTTGGCCGCGAACTTCTCGCTTCGATGCTTGCCGGAGTGAGTGACGGGCTGGGAAACGATCCGAGCAATGGCAATGCCATTAGTAGCAATGCGGAACAGGTCCATGCCGACCGAGTAAACGAACTTCAAGAAATCGCACTCGTTGATCACATCCTTCAGCCGGGCGGAACGTATGCTGGGAAACTGGAGATCGACAAGCCGGCTACGACCAGCGCCGGCATGAGAAGATATTCAATTGCGATAAAGCTAGGCTCCGATCTGCACGAGATTCAAATTGCGCAGACCCAACTTCCAGTACAGCCCATCATACAGGCCCCTCGCCTAGTCATAGCATCTCCTTCGTCTCAGTAGACAATTTCCGGGAGGAAAAAATGCGAAAAGGACTCGCTCTCGCCGTTGCTGCAATCTCGTTCGTGAGCGGGTTCGTCAGTGACGGACAAGCCGGATCGACTGTGGCCAATTCGACCACTTCTGCTCCCAAAACCGCTGTTGTGCCTCAAGTCCAAAAAGTTATTTCGGCATCGCCGGGCGCAAAAACCGCGCCTCAACACATCCAATCGAACGTTCCTACATCGCAGGCGCCTATCGCACATTCAAACGGTGCGAACCAATCCGCAAGACAGCAGCTTTATCAGAGTGTCGCGCCGTCCGCAGCGCCGGCTGCGCCTCGCTTTATCGCAAACTCGAATGGGACCGTGACGGTGACACGCCCAGACGGGAGCCAGAATTTCATGTCGCCTCAACAGGCTGCTTACCAATACGGCTATCAGATACCGAACGCCAATCAGCCTTCCAATATAGGCAGTACAACCGCCCCGAATATTTCGGTCGGCACCTCCACAGCTGCGACGAGTCCAACCGGACCAACGCCCCCTCAGCAAAATATTCAGCCGCCGGTTAGTATTTCGCCAACCGTCAGCCCGACGGCGGCGCAGCCGCGCTTGGGCTCCTCGGGCATCGCGAATACGACGGCGGCGATCATGCCGAACCAAACCCGGGGCATTGTTCCGACGGCTAACGCTATAGTCGCCGGGCCGGCTGCGCCGACGATACAAGTCCCTCAACGACCTACCCGTATCACCGTGACGCCGGCGAATTCAGGAATGATCAATTCACAGCAGTCCAAGGCGCAATCCGTAGCCCAGATAGCGGCGAACGAACAAAAGACGGCGATACGCGGGTGCAGCACTTCGGCGGGCGTCGTATGCATGACACCCAACTTGGCGACGACGCCACAGAACAACAATAACTGCGTTTCGTTCGTTCGCAATGATTTGGGCACCAAACTGCCGCCGGGACTGGTTACTCTCGCTGACAAACAAAACGCGATCAATGTCCACCTTTCTGAAATGCCGAAAGTAGGAGATGTGGCGGTTATCCCGGTGAGCAATCCCGAGGATGCTCCATACGGGCATGTGGCAAAAGTGACGAATGTATCGGTAAATAGCATTACTATCGTAGAGGCGAACTACCATCATGATCCGATCACGGGTCAAGGAATCGTCGACTCCCGAGTTTCTACGGCTGCAACTCTTCAACAGGCGGAGCAACAGCTCAATATTGTGGGCTTTATCCGACCGAGTTCTCAATGACGCGGATTCTAAATTCTAAGAGTGAACGTTGCCGAATGCGCCGACGAGTTTTAAATACCTGACCTGTGCAAACGCTGCACTTAAGGGCAAACAAGCATGCCCCGGTCAATCGATTCGCATGGACAAAATCGACGAGATCGTTCTCAAAGCCGTTGAGGAAAAGGTCTTCGAGCCATCCCGTCTGGCAATCCTGCTTGGCAGCATGTTTGATCGTTCCGAAGCCGGTCGAGAGAAGATTGATGCTGAAATTCTGCGCCAGCGCGCCGCGATTACCGACGCCACGTCACGTCTGCGCCGCATCTATGACGCGATCGAGTCGGGGCTAACAGATATCCATGACCCCCTGATCAAAGAGCGGGTCGATGGGCTAAAACTTCAGCGCAGTGAGGTCAGCCGTTCGGTCGATGAACTCGCGAAGCGACGGAATATGAGCGCCGGCAAGCTTGACCCAAATAAGGTTAGAGCTTTCTCAATTGCCGTTCGCGAACGACTTCGGAACGGCGATCCCGCCTTCCGGCGGGCGTGGCTCCATCGATTTGTCGATAAAGTAGCTATCAGCCCGGACGAAATCCGCATTAGCGGGCCCAAGGAACCCCTTGTCTCCATGCTCAGCGAGCCTGAGGCTAGCGTTGCTGCCATGGTGCCCACTTTTGCCCGAGAATGGCGCACCCGACACGATTCGAACGTGTGACGCGACGACAGATCATGGCTGCGGTCGACAAGATTGCCAAGACCGGCAAGCGCGGTGCAGCCAAGGACCTGCGCAAGCACGTGCATACCTTGCTCGAATGGTGCGTCGGCGAGGGCTATGTCGAGCACAACGTGCTCGCCGGCTATCGCGCGCCCAAGGAAACCCGCGCGCAAAGGGTCGGACGCCGAACGAAGGGCCGCGCGCTGACCGATGAGGAAATCATCAAGGTCTGGGATGCATCCGGCAAGCTCGGCGCTTTCGGTCTCCTGGCACGCATGTGCCTGCTCGGCGGTCCCCGCCGCAGCGAGCCTACCATGATCGAGTGGCGCAAGCACATCATGGACGACCGGATCACCTTCGATGCGGCGTGGACCAAGATGGGGCTTCACCACGATGTGCCGCGCACTCACCTGGTTGACGAGGTGCTCACGGCCGCGAAACATTTCCAGCGGGCAACCTCCGACTATGTCTTCCCATCACCAAAGACCGGTGGCCAGATGTCCGGCTTCACCAAGATGGTCAATCGCCTGGTCAAGGAAGCGAGCGTCGCCAAGTTCACCATGCACGACTTAAGGCGCAGCTTGCGCACCATCATGTCGCGTTGTGGCTACGACAACGAAATCCAGCGGCTGTGTGTTGGGCAAAAGCCAAGCGGAATTGATCAGGTCTACAATCACGACGAACAGTGGATCATCCGCAAGATGGCGTTCGAAGCGGCCCACGACTACATTGCGGAGTTGGTTGGCGCGAAAAGGGTCGGCAAAATCGTGCGCCTGCAGCGGACGAATCCGCTTGACTCGATCAAGGCCGAGCTCCTCGGCCGTCTCCGTGAGCATTATGCGGCTGAGGCGCCTTAGTGGTCCTATCGCACTTGGCCAGATAGTCGCGCACCGCATCGACACGATAGAGTGGCCGGCCATCGACGTAGCGCCATTTCAGCGGGTGGTTCGGATCGCGCCGCCACTGCTCCAGCGCTCCGGGCGTGCGCCGGATAACCGCGGCCGCCTCTAATGCCGTCAAATTAGAGCTGCTCGGCAGTGTATCGATATCGAACGTCGCCGGTGGCGGCAAGCCACGGTTCTTGCGGCGCCGCTTCGTGGCAGGCTGCATTTCACCACTCCTTGGCGACCCTATTGCCTCGGTCGGAGGCTTCTTGTCTTCGCCGTTCATGCCTCCGCCCCAAATCCTGATCGGTTTGAGGCATTAAGATCGCAGGCGTCGGCAGCAATACAGGAATCGAACGAGCAGGTATGGCTGCTGGGTAGCTGTGGCGTACAAATAGGACGAACCGTTCCTGTTTTCGCAGGGCTTCCCGGTTAATCAAAATCCTTGCCCAAGCTGGGGGGGCGCCGGAATAGTAGGTTAAAACTAGCGCCCAGCCTTTGGAGCCAAGATGAATTTAGATGAAGAAGCAGCGCGATTCGCGCGGTTGCTCGACGAAGAACGCGAGGAGCAAGCGTACCAAGCTTACCTTGAGCAGAACACACGTTTCATCCCGCGGGAGTTCGTAGAGAACCACGGTATCGGACTTAGCATTGTTCTTCGCAAGCTCTCTTTCGGCGCCGACTACAAAACCGATTTCTTCTACTTCTCGAAGAGCACGGATGACTGGAACGCCGTCTTTATCGAGCTGGAAAAGCCGTGGTCGCGCTTTTTCACGAACGAGTATCACGGCGATTTTTCGCGCGCGTTGCAGCAGATTAATCAGTGGAAGGCGTGGTTTCTCTCGGACCAGAACGAGGCGGGCTTTTTGGCGTCCGTCAGCGCCGTCCAGGTGCCGCGGCATATGGCCAGCAATCCTACTTATAACAAGTACGTGCTCGTCTTCGGGCGACGCGCGGAATACGAAGGCAACGCGGATCGCCGGCGGCTCGTGAGAGCCGCTGAAACGGATGATTTCAAGATCATGACGTTCGACAGCCTTGCCGAGGGCCTTAGCCAAAAAGGAGAGCTCGCGGTCGGCAGTCGGCATAATCAGTTCATCGATATCCTCTCAGACGAGGTCATTGATGCTGGGATGTACACGTGGATGGAGCCGACACAGCTTCGGGTAAGCAAGGCGCTCCGCGAGAAGCTCAGCCAGGGAGGCTCCAATCACTTTCTCTTCCAAGATGGGCAGCGCCATGAGGTCCTGAGCTACGTCGCTCCGCTGGTCAGGGTGCGAGCTGCGTGATGGAGGCGATGCCCGCTTGCCGGGGTGCCTTGCATTCTGAAACGCCGCGCTGCAAGTTGATCTGCTTAGGTTCTGTGCGACGATGCTGGAATCCCAACGTATCGTGAGAAGCAATAGCTGGCCCGGCTTATGGGTCGGAGGTGTGACGAATGCGGAAGGCAAAACTCTTGAAACCTCCTCGCAAGTCGGACGTGGAAGCCACGATCAATGCGTGCCTCGCAAATGCATCGCGCTTGATGGACGAGAGGCGATCGCGTCCTCCGGCTGAAGCGCCCAAAAAGCCACGGCTGGCATGACGCACAAAGAAGAAATCGGCGCAAGCCACACTGACCTACGTGGCCTCATTTCAGCGGATTGCGGGTTTTTCGATCAGATGCGGAATATAAGCGCGAGCCAAACATAACGTCAGTTGTTCTCCGCGAATACTGAGCCGGTCGATCCATTCCGTCGGCATCGCGTTGAAATCGGTCGGATACAAATGAGCCTCCTCCCGGCGTACCAGGTCCGAAGGTGGGTCCGGGAGGGTTTTGTCGAGTTGGCCGAGATAGGGAAAGATGAAGTGCTTGATCTGCCCCGAGCGTTGCGCCTCATGCAGTCGGTGGATCGAGGCATTCTGCGCGCGATCGAACAGCGCGCCGAAGACACTCGACATCCGCGCGAGCATGAACTGGCTCGGAGGCTCCTGCCGTAGGCCGTATCCCGCCGAGCAGCAGATGATCGTATCGACTGGCGTCACGTTCAGGCTGACGTCCGGCGAGCGGTCTGGCCAAAGGCAGCCGAGACCGAGATTATCGTAGATCCCGCCGTCCGTCAGGACCACGCGCTCGGCTCGTGTGCCCTTGTGGTCGAACGTGAATGTTTCGTCGAAGGCCGGAAGAAACAGCGGGTAGGCGGCCGACGCGGCGACGGCGTGCGCGACCGACACGTCGTTTCGATGCAACTTCCCCCAACGCCACGAGCCCGATTCCTTGGTCCCGAACCGGAAGGCCGAACCGGTTCTAAGCTCGGTGGCATTGATGACAAGACGAGGCTTCGGCCGCAGGTCGCTCATCGAAGCGCCGCCGAAAAGAAGCTCGTCCAGCACCGCTTCGAGCAGGCTGGTTCGGCTCGCGAAGCGATGAAGAGGTGATCTGACGTCGAAGGATTCGAAATGCCGTGCGAGTGACTCAGGCATCACCAGCTTGAGCAGACCTACCATCGTCCTGATCAGTGCCACGATGACGGCGACGATGCCAATCAGCGCGAAGGCCGCAGCCACCTTGAGGCCGAGCGGGCCGAACAGTTTCCGGCACATGCGCTTGGCGAGGCCTCGAGACAGAATCTCGCGCATTTTCGCTTCGAACGAAGCGAAGTCGCCGTCGTATGCGTGGAAGTATACACCGATGACGCTGCCGCCGGATACGGTCGAGAGAACATCGATCCGATGCAACAGCCCGAGCCGGTCGAGCGCTCTTAGACAACCGAGATGGAATGCCATTGCCCGGGAGCCGCCCCCCGATAGAGCCAATCCGATTTTGGGCGAGATCGCTTCTTCCATCCTAAACTCAATCGTGCCCACGGTGAATGGCGACCCTGAGGATGCGTCCTTCCCCCCGGCAGAGCGACGGGTCGAAGCTGAGAAGCGAGAAGTCCCCATGATGGGCTGCGATGGCCATCAGGCCGGGCAGTCCGTCCGCCGCGAGCTCGCCGCCCAGATAAGCGAGTTGGGCGATGTCGGTATCGCTCGGTCGCGCGTTCGCATAACGCGGGTGGGAATGCCATTCGCCGAGATACCGCACTTGGTGCATCGACCGGCGGGTGACGTCGTCGATGGATTGGACCAAGCCGACCACGCCGCGCTCGAAACACGTCGGGCTGCCGAGACTATCTTCCGGCTGGGGGAACGCATGAGCGAGATGAAGAGATTTGCGGCTGAAGTCGGCGAGGCCGACGATGGCTCCGCCGGTCTCGTTGGGCAGACGCACGTCGCGTAGCGCGGATAGCTGATCCAAGAACCCGCGATCGTAGCTCACATGCCAAGCGCCAATCTCGGCGCGCGTGACGGGTTCGCCGTTCTGCTGCACGACGGAGACCGAACCATCCGCGCCAAGCGTCCAGACCGTCACCTTAGCATCATCGCGCAGAAGCGAGTCGGCGATGCCCCTTGCGGCCAGTGCGCTCAGGAGCGCGGCTCGGGTCGCAGGGATCCTGTTGGTCAGTGAGCGGCACGAGCCGCTGTAGCGCACGCCACACTGCGAGACGTCGAGATGCTCGGCCAGAGAAGGCTCGCTTAGGATCAGACGATGGTATTGCGCCTCGAGATCGCGCAACGTGATGTTGCGCCCTGCATCTTCCGTTAGGAGGACGACGGCGGTGCCGGAAGGATTGAAGAAGGCACAGACGCGCCGTGCCGCAAAGGGCAGATCGCTCAAATGGCGGGCGACGCCGACCGACGCCGATGCGTCGATGATGACGGAGGCGGCTGCGTAGGCGGCATCCAGCGCCTTCTGCTGATCCGCGTTCGGCGCGAGCACGCCGGCGACGATCGCGGATTGGGCCTCGTTCAGCAGTACCGAAATCTGCCTGGCCAACGCGTTGGCCTTTGGCGCGCCGATCTCGTCAGCCAACAGCGCATGCCGAGCCATGTTGTGCGGCAACAGCGCGTCACCGTCCACGATGGTCCACTCGAACGCGCCCTCGCGGGCGAGATCCATGCCGAGTTGGGAGCCGAGCGAACCGGCGCCGATCATGACGGCCTTCCTTCGGTCCGCGACCGCGTTGCCGGCGATCGAAGCCGCGAGGTCTCGATCGAAAGCGAAATGAACCTGCGCCGGCGCGACAGGTAACGAAGCTCTACCGATCGGCGCTTCAGGGAACGCCCGGACGTAACCCTTGCCGATGTTGCTGTTGTTGGCGTGCAATACGCCCAGCAGGACCCCGATCTCGCCCGCGGTGTGGGCGGTGATGAAGGCCCGGAAGTCGTCTGCCCCGCGACCTCCTTCGGTGGTCATGGGGAGACCGACGACGATGGCGAGCCGGCCGGCCATCCGCCTGGCGCCGTCGGCGGCGATACTGGTCCAGGCCTTCAATCTCTCCTTGATCTCGTCGAGCAGCTTGAGGCCGGTCGGCGCGAGTTCCGCTGCCAGACTTTCCAGGGTCCGAGGCAGGCGCCGGATCGAGGTCATGATCTGCGGCGGGAGCGCGAAAGCCATCACCGTCAGCGTGATACCGCCCGGCGCGGCCTGCTTGGATGGAATGGCGAACACCAGGCCCTGGTTGTCGGCACGCACGAAGCCAGCGAACTCAGAGGTCGTGCAGCCGGCCTCGAAGACGCTGCGCGGCAAGACCACAGCCATGTCCGCGCCGTAAAAAAGCGGATCCGGCGGTTGCGCCGGATCGTGGAGCTCGCCGCGCGCAGCCTTGGCGAGCCAAAGCTGGATGAGCCGCGAGAATTCCGTCGGCGTGTGGGTGAGGCGGGCTTCGGACCAAGGCCGATCGTCCACGCACAGCGAGAACGGCATCTCTTCGGGCACGCCGTTCTGATGCATGGTGTGCGGGAAGTCGTCCCGCAGCGCCAGCACCGCGGGACGGACGTGCGGCGACGAGAAGAGAACGCCGATCGGCTCTCTGGCGCGGATAGGGTAGGCGAGGTCCTGGGGGCGTTCCACGTCGATCTCGACATGGACGCCGACATACCCGGTCGTCCTGTCCTCCTTGATCTCGACGAGCGTGGTCGCCGGGAGCCCGGCGAGCGCGGCTTCCATGAACGAACGCGCCGGCCCAGAGGCGATGCCGTCGATCGTCACCGCCGCGCCGAAGGCCGTCCACCAGGTGTGGATCGCCATGGCTAGCCCGCCCGCACCGGGGTCGCCGCGACGCTCACTGCGCCGGCCCCCGTGGCCGAAACGAGCAACAACTGGGCTCCCCGATCGGTGATCTCGATGGTGCTCGGTTTGGGCTTGCTCTTCGAAGGCAGATCCATGGTGACCTTGAACTGGCCGTCCTTGAGATCGGCGACCGACCGATAGTAGCCCGCGGCCTGGCGGTGCGGCGGCTGCGGATCGAGGTCCTCGTCGCTGCCCTTGGACGGGATCGACCAGCTGGTGGATATCATAATGGACCGCTCGCGCCCCCGAGTCTCGCACAGCCACTTGACCTCGTCGGTCGGCTTGGTGACGTCGATGCCCTTTTCCGGCCCAATCGAGAGGTAGGAGCAGTGGTGTGGGATCTTGAAGATATCCCACAGCAGCCGATCCTGGTTACCGTGGCGCTTGGACGTGATCACGATCTGGTTGATCGAGTCGTAGTTGATGTCCGACATGAACAGCGCGCAGGTTTCGCGGCGTCCCTCCAGGAAGGTCGCCTGAAAAACCACGCTGTGCTGGTTGCGGTCGATGATCTCGCTCTCGTTCTGATGCCAGCCGAAGGGGCTATGGACGAAGAACTGGACGCGCTCGGGACCGAACATCGAAAAGCCGGGCACGTACTGGCCCGCGTCGGTGATGAGGTGCGCGCGCGATTCCAGCGTCAGACCCTGCTTTTCCAGCCATTCCTTGAGCTTGGTCGGGCGCGAAAAGACGCGGATACCCTTGCCGATGCGCAACCGGTGCCGCGCCTCCTGACGGAGGATGCGGGCGCTATCCTCACAGCCGTCCTCCAGGATCGCCGCGGCCGGCACCCACAACTCGTCGATCTTGATCCGGCCTTCACCTTGATACTTCGCGGCATGCTCCAGCCAGAAGAAGTCGCCCGAACCGCAACAGTGGTCGTCGTCGAGGTGGGTGAAGCAGACCACATCATAATAATCGCGCTTGGCGGCGCGCAGGTCGGCCTTGAGCACCTCGGGCAGGTCGATGCGGGCGTCCCACATGTCGGCGGGATTGCGCATGTCTGCGTAATCGACCAGCATCTTGCGGCCGTTGGCCATGTCAATGCGGGTGCAATCGGCATTTCCGAGAGGATGAAAGGTCAGCTTGGCTGTCATATCGTTCTTTCTGGATGGTGTTCCGGCTCGAAGTGAGCCCCTACCTTCCAAAGCTCGCGACCGGCGCGAAGTCGGACGCGAAATTCGCTAAATCTTATTTCCGACTTCGCTCGATTCGCGAGCTATGGCTTTCGGAGGAAGCCGATTGACCGATCAATTTCCCAAAGCGGCGGCATTGCTGACGCTCTCCGCGGACCAGCGGAAGAAGCTGGCTGCCTTGGCGCGGGTGAAGGCCCGCGGCACCACCTTGGAGGCGGACGACCTCCTGCAGGGCGCCAAGGCGCGATGGCTGAATCCGGATTCGACGGCCGGAAACGATGCGTTCGAAGTTCTGTCGGGCGCGGTGAACAGCATCGCGTCCAATGATCGGCGCCGAAGCGCCACGGTCCGTCGTGGTGAAGGGAAACGGCTCGTCGCCGCGTCCATCGATGCGCCAGATCCGATCGAACTCGCACAGGACCTGGGCCCCTCCCAGGATGACGCGTACCTCCGCGAGCAGATCTACCGGATGTGCGACGACGAGGAGATAAAAACTCTGCTGCTCCTCCTGGATGACAATGCGACGCGGGCGGAAATCCTTGCCGAAACTGGCTGGGACGTGACGAACTATGAAACCGTCAGGAAGAGAATGAAGAAGTGGGGTGCTTCCCTATACAAGGAAGGGAAATTGTGATGGAGACCGATCGTGAACTTTCGTTTCGCGAAGAGCTCCTGGAAGAGATACAGCAGGAGATTCTTTCGCTCGAAGGACCCGCGTTGGACGAGTACCTGCTCGCCTTGGGTATGGATCCGAACCATCTTCTGGAAAGCTTTGACGCGGTTTTTCAGGATCCGGAAATCGCCGCGAAGCGCCGGAAATTCGCAGCTGCCCGGCAGCGTTCGCGTGAATCCCAAGCCCCCCTCAGCGCCTCGGTCTTGTCGTTCGAGCCATCGAAAAAGCGCGAGATACTCGCTGCCCTTACGAAAAGAGTTGACCTCACCGGCGACATGACCATCGCGGCGCGAAACCGACGCATCGAATCCGATGACGATCTCGACAGCTTCCTCGAAGCTTGTCTGCGGCTAGGCCTTATTGACGAGTCCGGCAAGCTGAAGGAATGACCTCTTGCGGCCAGCCGAACAACTCCTCGTGGAACTCGGCGTTTCCGAGGCCAAGGAAATCGACCTTCTCGCCATCGCCGATTGCGTCGGCGCGCAAGTTCTCTACAGGCGGCTCGTCGGCTGCGAGGCTCAGATCATCGGCTTCAAGGATCGCGCGATCATTCATGTGAGCGATGGGGCGAGACCGAACAGGAAAAGGTTCAGCACCGGTCATGAGCTCGGGCATTGGCATCACCACCGAGGCCAGTCGTTCGTCTGCCGTTCCGATGACATCGGTCGTCCCTTGGACGAGCGCTCGCGAAATGCCGAGCGAATGGCCGACGTCTATTCCGCCGACCTCATCCTTCCTCCATACCTCATTAAGCCGAAGCTTCATGCGATCGGAGAGGTTTCGCTCGACGCGATAGTCGGACTTGCGCACGAGTTCTCGGCCAGCCTGGCCGCGACCGGCATCCGGATCATGCGGATGACGCGCGAGCCTTTGATCCTGATCGCAAAGGATCTGGCAGGCACGAAATGGCAATGGCCGGGAATCACGGTCGGAGGTCTCAGGGTTCGGGACGATATCGATCTGAGATCTAGCGTGAGCGTGTCGCTCGCAGGCGTCAACCGGGTCGGACCCGTCAAGAAGGAGTCGGCGAGCTATTGGTTCGATCGCCGACACATCGAGCAATTCGACGTCAAGGTTCAAAGCGTCCGGACAATAGAAGGCGAAGCGCTCACGCTTCTGCGGATCCCGGATCTCAAGATGATCGAAATCTACGGGTGATGCGACGATTTCGCGAGTTGCGCAGCTCTCTCTTTAATAACCCTGATCGGGAGCCGCCGGTAAGGTCAGCATCTGGCGTCGAAGAACGGTCACGCCGTATTGAGCATCCATATGCCGTTGAAATAGATCGAACAGGGCCTGGACGTTTTCGGTCAAAGCAGGGTCGTCGATCGGCGATAGAGTTGCCTGGTGCTCCTGAGCCGTGCCCCAGAGCCATCTTTGGAAACGGTCGAGGTTCGCGTCGCCCACGAAGATCGTGGCGGCCACCCACAAACCCATCATCCAGTCATAGAATGCACGCGCCACTTTCGGGTCGAGAAGACGGAAAAGGAGATTCATCGCGATCCTCCGTCAGGCCCCAGCGAACCGCTACAATGTAGCCGATTCGGCGAAGCGCGATCTTGTGAATATTGGGGATTGCCGAGGTCGGAAGAGCGGGAATGTGTGGGTGAGAGATGGGTTATTGTCTGATCTGTAAGACACGCTCGGATTCCAGCAGAACGTTCTTGCTTGGTCGGGGCCGCCGTCGGCCCACTTCAAGGTGAAGCACCTGTTGCGCCAGCGAACGCTCATTCCGAAGAAGTCCGGCGAATGGAGCTGAATGACGTTTGCGATCGGTCCGGCGTCATCGGCTGGAGACTGTGTCGGCCGACGAGCCGGCGACGACATGCCCCTTGAGCCAGCTGCCGATCCCCATGCTACCTGCCTCGCCAGGAAGCAGCGTTGCTGTGCGGGTGCGAGCTGGCTGAAGGGCGCATCAGTCAATTGTCTGCTCTTGATCGGTGCGGGATAGGCTGCGGATTGTGCAATCTCGATGCCTGCCAGGGCGACTGACAGGATTCGCTCATCCGCATTGTCGGCGACCATCGTTCCAGGTGCAGCTGGAATTGGCATCCACGCGAACGGCGGCCTTGGTGCAAGCAAGTATATGCGTCGATTGCCGCGCCGACGGCGATGATCAAATTGGGTGTGGATTCTGGATTGCCGGCCGACCGCGCTAAGTGGACGCGATCATCACGCCGATAATCAAGTCATTGTATTCCCTAGTACATCGGAGATATGGCGCCTTTAGGCGCCGATATCGCCGTTTGCGGAAGCTTAAGGCGCCAAAAAATTGACACACAGCGAAAAAGCGATTACAATACTGGGACCATAAGACGCCAAAAAGGCATTTAAGGAGCCTTAAGACGCCATGCCTCCTCGCAGCCAACTGATAAGTGCGCCTCCCTCGGCCGTCCAGGAGGCGATCAAGCGCCTAGGAAACAACCTTCGGACCGCACGCCTCCGCCGCAACCTCAGCCACGCGGAGCTGGCAGCCAAGTTGGGGGTAGACCGTCACGTCATCGCTGACGCGGAGAACGGCAAATTGAGCACGAGTGCCGGCGTGTATGTTGGCATGCTGTGGGCAATGAACCTGCTCGCGTCGCTTGCCGACGTTGCCAATCCGAAGAACGATGAGGAGGGGCTTGCTCTAAGCGGCCTCGATGAGCGTGAACGTGCGCGACAAGGGGGAGGGCCAAGCAATGCCTTCTGAGGAGTGTTTCGTCTACATCACGCTGCCAAGCCAGACAGAACCGGTTACGGCGGGGCGGTACCAGCTCGACACGACACGCCAAGGTGCTGCTGTCGGACAATTCGTCTACGGCCGCAGCTACCTTGAGCGAAAGGATCGCGTCGAGTTCGACCCGGTCGAGCTCAAGATTCAAGTCCCTCCGTTCCTGACAACGAAGCTGCGCGGCAATTTTGGGGCGTTGCGGGACAGCTCTCCGGACGCATGGGGCCGCAAGCTCATCGAAACTCGTTTGGGTAATCCATCGCCGAGCGAGATTCAATATCTGCTCAATTCACCCGATGATCGCGCCGGCGCTTTAGGCTTCGGTCTCAACGTGCAACCGCCGGCACCTGCTCGTGCGTTCAACAAAAGGCTGGACTTGGCGCGGTTGATCGAAGTGGCCGACCAGATCGTCGCCGCAGAAAAGGATCCGGCAGCACCCGCACCAGCTGGTGCTGACGCCGAACAGGCCGAGGCCTTGATGCGCGCGGGCACCTCGATGGGAGGCGCGCGGCCGAAGGCTACCGTCGAAGACGAGGATGCGCTTTGGCTCGCGAAATTCCCGCATCGCGACGATCGATGGAATAACCCGCGGGTCGAACATGCCATGCTGACCCTTGCTCGCGAGTGCGGGATCTCGTGCGCGGAGAGCCAGATGACCACGATCGGCGACAAGGACGTCGTCTTGATCAAGCGGTTCGATCGCAACAAGGCCGGGAAGGGGTACCTTCGCAGTAGGATGGTGAGCGCCTTGACGCTGCTCGATGCCGATGACATGCCCGACACTGTCGATAAGCGTCAAAAATGGTCGTATCTTCTGCTGGCCGACGAAATCCGACGAGCCGCATCCGGAAGTCAGTCGAAGGATCTGCCAGAGCTGTTTCGGCGGGTGTGCTTCAATGCTCTCATCTCCAACACCGACGATCATCCACGCAACCATGCCATTTTGGCAAAGGATCAGGCCTGGTCGCTCTCGCCGGCATACGACCTCACACCGAACCCGATGATTGCCTTGGAGCGCCGGGACCTGGCGATGGCCTTTGGCAACTGGGGACGATACGCCAACCGGCTCAATTTGCTGTCGCAGTGTGAACGTTTTCTCCTGTCCAAAGAAGAGGCAACCGCAGTCGTCGACTGCATGAAAGCGACCATTGGGGAGTCCTGGTATCGGGTCTGCCGACAGGTGGGCGTCAGCGAGCGGGACTGCGAATTGATCCGCAGCGCGTTCGTTTACGAAGGCTTCGGTTACGATCTGGCGGATCCGACGATCGCAACCGACGACGCCGAAGAACTGCCGACAACCCGCCCGCGCTAAGCCGCAGCTGCTTGATGCTGCGAACGAGGCACCTGCGAACCTGCAACTGGTATTTTTCGAATGATTCAGATATCGTCAACGGCCGTTCCCGGAATCCTTGGAGGTGGGCAGTAGTCTGCGGTCGGCAGCTTGCCGCCAGCGTTTGCGCGGCGCTCGACGGATGCTGCCGTCGTCACGAAGATTGGCAAACGCCGGGGCGGTCCGGTAAGTGTAACGCCGAGCCGCTCCGCGGTGGACAAAAGCGGGGGCTCTCTTTGGACGCTCGGGCCTTCTGCAGATCGCACGATCGCGAAAAATCTACGGTGCAGGCGGAGAGCGACTTGCCCCAGCTGGGAGACTCACTCTAAGCACAAAACACGGTATAACTTCCTGGCGATCTGAAGAATGTCGAAACCTGGCCTTAATTTACCTGCGAGCGGGTATGCAATCATCGTCGATGGTCACGTGAAAGCCGAGTTCGCGACCAGAGACGGCGTAGAAGGTGGGGCGCAGGATTTGAAGCGCCGATTTCCCATGCTGCAAGTCGAGATCTACGATGCAGCCGCGCAAGCCGCGCGGCATGTGAGTGCACCGTAAATTGCCGGTGTGACAACCCGGCATTTAGGTTCGATCAACCGGCATCCAATTTTTTTTGCTAAGTCAGGTCATGGCAAAGGCCGAATCAGAGCGCGCAGTTCGAGCTTTGGCAACGACGTGGTATGACACGCTTGCCGAAGAGGACCGTAAGCATCCGAGCTTCTCTGCGTTCAAAACGTGGCTCTCCAGCAACCACTATTCGCACTTCCTGAATTTCCGCTCCCGCATGGGAGCGGACTACGACGCTGAGATGTGGTTCGACGACGAACTCGAGCAGACGTGGCGGAGGTGAGGCTTGGGCCAAGAGACACGGCGCCCGGAATGGGGAAACATTTCGCAGATCATATCTGCGCTCTGCGCCGTGGCGCTGGCCATCTTGGCCATTTACGGGTTCTTCTTTTCGAAGACCTCGCAGGCGTTCGTGAGCTACCTCCAATCGGAGTTGGCATTGCGCAATATACGTATTGTGAGCCTGGAGCAGACCGAAAAGGACCTGCAGCGCTCCATTGCGGAAAGCCAGGTGAGCTTGAGCAGCTTGACCGAACAGAAAGCCACGCTGGAACGGCAGATTGCCGAGCTCCAGATCGCGCAACAAGCTTACGCCAAGCAAGTGCAGGAACTCGGTGCCCAGCTCGTCGGCACGACGTTCTCGCTCGTTCGGGAAAAGATACTGGTCAGCAAGGCGACCCTTCTATCGGAGCTGGACGTTGTGGAATTGAAAATACAGACAGACTGGTACGACAAGGGCGTACCGGTACAGACGGTCAGGCCCTGGCAATCCTACCTCAAGACGCTCCAGAACAAGATGTCGGAGCTTCCTGAAGCGGATAGAACAATGGGCAAAGCGGTCCTGGATAAGTTCATTCAGCAGTGTAACAGCTTAAGCTCAGTCGTGATCCAAGTGCCGGCCATGCGGGTCGCCTCAAGCGAGAGCTTATCTGCCTATGATTACAATATCGACAGGCATCCGGTCGGAGTTCGCGCCAAGGCAATAGCCAATCAGATCCGCAAGGCGGAGGACGACATGCAAGCCTGCTTCAAATCCCTCGCTCAATAGAAGCTGGGGGCATCGCCAGTGCCAGCGAGCCTGCTGAACGGCTTTGACTCTGCTCGCAAGCAGCGTCTCGAATTGCCGCTTTGCCGAAGCGCCTTCAAAAGCATTTCAGTGTCGCCCGGAAACCCCGGTGATGTCGATTTCGAACGGCGTCTCAAGCACCGTTTCGTTCAGCACACGGACGAATGTCGTCAGGGCAGACCAGAACTCGTCCCACTCCGGCCAAGTGGCATAGCCAAGCGGCACGCCCTTCCGGATCGCATTGTGATCGGCACGGGCGATCAGCTTGTTGCGGGCGGCCCTTGTCTTGTCGCGCAGCTTGTACATGGTTTGCCTGCTGGAACCGTGCGGAGTTCGGCGAGAAGCTGTCGACGAAACTCGATGGTGAATTTCTTGCGGCCGTTTGCCGGATCGGTAATCTCCGGGCTAAGGTGAAAGGGGAGGCGACTTTTCGGATTGCTTCCGCGGCGCGGCGGCCCGTCAGGCGATCGGAGTCGTGTTGCTCCCGGCGACGATGAGGTCGAATCTTTGAACGGCCGCTTGGCGGGATGGCTACAATTTAAGCCATCAGAAGACAGCGGCCATGACAAAGCCTTTCATCGAAAACAATTCGTTGATGCAGCGACGAGGTCGTGCGTCGCCTTTCATACTGTTCGCTCAGGACGAACCGACGGCCAGCCCGACGGGAAGGCCGTCGGCGCCCTCCGTTAAATCTCTGGAAGTCTTACGAAGAGCAGAAACGCGGAAGCGAGGGAGTGCCGATGCCGGAATTCGCGGACGAGAATCTTGCAACTTTGGTCAGGCGGATGATGCCGTCGAGGCCAATCGATTGGATCGTGCAGGTGACGGACAATCACGACGATGATTGCGCATTGTTCAATCGCAACGTTCTTCGCGTACACCCGCTTTCGGCGAACCACGTCTTCGATGCAGGGCTGCACTTGGTGCCGAAGCACCACCCGCTCAGACTGAGGCGGGTCAACTCCGAGATATTGCCGGGCGTGGCATCGCGCATCGCCGTCGACATGTGGGAAGCTCGCTTCGTCAAGAGCCACAAGGGCGCTTGACCGAGAAACACGTCTACCTGGCGCGTACCCTTGATCGAGAATACGTCGCGTTTGGGGAATGCGCGGCAACGGCCGAGCTACACGCACTCCGCGAACTGAGGAGCGCCATCTCCAAACAAGCGCGTCTGGCCAGAGCCCGAGCTAAGCGGGCCGAGGACTATTAGGCACTCCTCCGTAGCCGTTGTGCCCGGGGCCGGTACGACAGCGCTCACCGGGTCGACCTTGCCAGCTAAGAACGATGGCTGCCGAAACATCTGAGAGAAGCTTTCAGGCACTACGAAAAAGGCCTCTCCCTGCGGGTGATCGAAAACGAAGCGGTCGACCTAGTGCCTTCGTTGGACGATCGCACTTGGCAGATCTGATCTATCAATTAGACCGCGATGTTGCGCGCGCGGAAGAGGAAACCGATAGACAGGCGCTGGACCGCCGGTTTGGTGGAGGGGGGTAGCAAAGCGCGATGAAGGGAGACGAAGTTCCCGGTTTCAACAGTTTGGCGTCATGCGCGATGGAGCTGTTGAAACCTTTGGTTTTCAATGATAAATAGGGTTTCAACAGTAGGGCAACTAAAACTGATCGAAGTGTTGAAACCATGGATTTTCAAGAGCTTAACAATGATCAGCGCCGCGAGGTGGTCAATAGCCAGCAGCGCTTTCAGGCCCTGCGAGATGCCAAGGAGGCGTACGATACTCATCGCGGTTCCCTGACCTGGGTGGAGTCCAAGGGCCGCGAATACCTCGTCCGGAGCTACTACGACAAAGCCGGGCTCCGGAAGCAAGCCTCGCTGGGCCCGCGTTCCCCCGAAACTGAAAAGATGAAGGCCGACTTCGAAGCTAAACGCGCTGCGGCAGACGACCGCGTAAAGAACTTGCGCGACACCATGGAGCGGCAGGCCGCAGTCAATCGTGCGCTCGGCTTGGGTCGTGTACCGTTGATCGGAGCCCGGATCATGCGCGCTCTCGACAGCTTCGGAATGTTAGGTTCTGGCATTCGGATTCTCGGGACGAACGCGATCTACGGATATGAAGCCTCTTCCGGTGTCAGACTCGATCCGGGCTTGGCCACGACTGAAGACATCGATCTGCTGTTCGACGCGCGCGGCGGGCTTATGTTTTTCGCGGACGACGACGTCTCCGAGTCATCGCTCCTGAAGATACTCAAGCGAGTGGACACCAGCTTCGAACGCGCCAAGCAGACGTTCCGTGCTGTAAACAGGGACGGCTATCTCGTCGATTTGATTAAGCCAATGCAGAGCCCACCTTGGAAGAAAGGTCCCGACAAGATCGGCTCTGACCCGGAAGATTTGACCGCCGTGCAAATCGAAGGACTCGATTGGCTGCAGAATGCTCCCGCCTTCGAGGCGGTCGCGATCGACGAAAAGGGCGAACCTGTGCGCATCGTCGCTCCAGACCCGCGGGTTTGGGCTGCGCATAAGCTTTGGCTGTCCCGGCGTGCGGACAGGGAGCCGCTTAAGCGACAACGAGACGCAGCGCAGGCGGAAGCTGTCGGGGCTCTGGTCGCGAACTATCTCACTCATCTGCCATTCGACGCAGAACAGCTGAGGATGCTTCCGAAAGAAGTGGTAGACAGCGCGGAGCCGCTTTTCGTTAAGAAAGACACCGCGGCCCGAGCCTAACAGTAGGTCTCGAACGACCAAGGCCGGCATATCCGGTGCCGACCATTGCGGCACCATGCCGATGATCGGCATGATGCTGCTGCTCATCGGCGTGCCGACCATCATCATGGCGGCATCATCACCGTCATCATCATCCTCAGCACCAGCACCCAGCACCAGCACCCAGCACCAGCATCGCGATGGACCACCGGCATTGCTGGCAGTCCAGCGGCTGCTGGCGCCAGAGAACGATCAATAATCGATTGCGATCACCGCAGGCGAAATCTTCGCGGCGTTAATGTTTGGCTTCCGAGCTGGCCGCTGATTTCCGATGACTGGGCATCGACTTACAAAATCGAGTCGTTCTAAAACCCCGGAATAGAGTCGCTCTTATAGCTCAAGCGAGTCGTTCTTAAGTGGACGTCAGGAGGCTGCTGCATGCATAACAGAAGCTGGTGGGCCCGCCTGGATTCGAACCAGGAACCAGACCGTTATGAGCGGCCGGCTCTAACCATTGAGCTACAGGCCCCGACGCTGAAACGCGGCCGCGTTGTGCGCCATGATCGTTTACAGGTTGGCCGGCATTCCGGCAATCCTCTAAAGTTTCAAGCAAACTAGGAATTTGCACGCAGTCCGCGCTTAGCTTTGCAGGGTCAAACCTCGCGAGCCTCTGCCGGTCGGGATCATGATCTCGCGTTGTGTATTGCCGACGAAATCAAGTATCAGGCGCTTGCCATCGATGAGCACCGCAACGACTTCGCTCCGACGCTGTGGGACGTTCGTCACCCGAAACATCCGAACAGCATCGCCCAACCGCGCCCGCTCTCCGGCGTTGAGCAGCGCTGGTTTGTAGGTGCCCACGCAAATGTTGGGGGCGGCTAGGCTTTGTGCCATCGCGCAGGCGGCCCGTGCCCTCAGGAATAGAGGCAACTACTAGACTTAGTAGGTTTGTTGTTCCCGAGTCTTAGCTAACTGAAGAGAGCCGTTTGGCAGATACGCCTAGTGCAACATAAGGCAGAACAGCCAGGCTGTCCCGCAACCTTAAACTGTCGCAATCGGCCGCTGACAGAAAGGTGCGGCCGGACCGAGGAGAAAACTCTATGCTGTTCGATTTAACCGCGCTACGCCAAATCCCTCTCGCGCTGGCCCTACTTGCGTGCAGCGTAACGGGGAGCGCCGGCGCCGACGATCCGCCGCCGCGTCCCGACGCCCAGACGCCGGTCGGCCAGAAGGGAGGGCCCGGCGCGCGCAACGCCAGCGCGCCGACTTCCCCGTCGGGGGCCGAGCAGCATCGTCTGCCGCCGGATTCCACCATCAAACAGACGCTGGAGCTGCCCGGGCGGACGCTTCGTTTCATCGCGACTGCGGGCTCGATTCCCGTGTTCGACCACAAGGGCGAGCCGCAGGCCGACATCGCCTACACCTCCTATCAGCTCGACGGCACAGATCGCCTCACGCGTCCGGTGACGTTCCTCTTCAACGGCGGCCCGGGATCATCCTCTGCTTGGCTGCAGTTCGGCAGTGCCGGGCCATGGCGGCTGCCGATCGATGCGGAAACTGTCACCGCGTCGGCCTCGCCCGAGGTCAGGCCCAACGCCGAGACGTGGCTCGATTTCACTGACCTCGTGTTCATCGATCCCGTCGGTACTGGCTATAGCCGGTTCGTGGCGACGGGCGAAAATGTGCCCGGGCAATTCTATTCGGTCGATGGTGACGCCAGTTCAATCGCGCTTGTGATCCGCCGCTGGCTCGAGAAGCACGAGCGGCTCTCCTCGCCGAAATATGTCGCGGGCGAAAGCTATGGCGGCATTCGCGGACCGAAGGTTGTGCGCAATCTGCAGATGGAGCAGGGCGTCGGCGTGAAGGGCCTGATCCTGCTGTCGCCGTTGTTCAACTACCGAGAGTTCACAAGCACGAGCCTTCTGGGATTTGTCGCAACGCTGCCAAGCTATGTCGCGGTGGCCCGCGAAGCCAAGGGCGAGGACAGGGGGACGGTCAAACGCGCCGATCTCGCCGATGTCGAAGCTTACGCGCGTGGCGAATTTTTGGCCGACCTCATCAAGGGCGAAGCAGACGAGGAGGCCACCAACCGTCTCGCCGACAAGGTCGCCGCTTTGACCGGCATTGACAAGGCCGTAAGCCGACGGCTCGCCGGGCGCTTTGACCGCGGCGAATTCCGCCGCGAGTTCGACCGCAAGAGCGGCAAGGTGACCGGCGGTTACGACGCCTCGGTGCGCGGCCTCGATCCCTATCCGGACTCGGATAGCTACCGCTTCGGCGATCCCTCGGGCGATGCGCTAGCGGCGCCGTTGAGCAGTGCCGCCGTCGATGTCCTGACGCGCAAGCTCAACTGGCGGCCGGACGGCTCGTATAAACTGCTCAACCGCGCGGTCACACGGGCCTGGAATTTCGGACACCAGAGCCTACCGGAGTCGCTTTCAGAGCTGCGCGAGATCCTTGCCACGGACGCGAAGATGAACGTCATGGTCGGGCACGGCCTGTTCGATATTGTTACGCCCTATTTCGGCTCGAAGCTGGCGCTCGATCAGTTGCCGCCCTTTGCGTCGGCGCCGCGGGTCAAACTCGCGGTTTATCCGGGCGGCCACATGTTCTATTCACGCGACGCCTCGCGCCAGGCCTTTCGTGCCGAGGTCGAATCGATGATGAAGTAGGGCGTGTATGCGCGGCGAGAGTCTCCAAGGTAAGCTCTCAGTTCGCGGAACTACCATGGAAGTCGAAAATCTTTCAGCGTGCCTGGCTGTGGCACTCAAATACGAAGGTGGATACTCGAACACTCGAAATGATCCGGGCAATTGGACCGGCGGCCAACTCGGCATCGGAGCTCTCAAAGGAACCAAATACGGGATCGCAGCTCATGTGTATCCGGCTCTCAAAATCAAGAACCTGACGCTTGAAGACGCAAAGTCGACTTATGAAAGAGACATTGGAGAAAGTGCGCGGTGATAGTCTGCCTTACGGCGTCGATCTTGCGATTTGACGCTAGCGTGATGTCCGGACCTCGGCGAGGCGTTCGGTGGTTGCAAGGGGCGGTCGAGGCTAACAGGATGGAATCGTCGGAATGAGACGATTGCGAAGGCGCTTGCCGCCAACAGCAAAGCGACGATCCAAAGCATTTTGCGCGAAACATCGAGGCTTTGTGCAATTCCTTTTATCGCGAGCACATTTCGGTCGGGGCTGGTCACGGCGCATCGCTGAGGTTGAGGCGAAGGCCGTCGCCATGTGCCTGACGCGCGGAACAGGGTAGCTAGCGCAGGAGGACCAGGCGGAGATAAGGCAGCATGGTATCGCTGCACGCGGTAGATGCGCGCGCATTTGATCGCTCATGCTTTCGGAAGAGCTCGTATCCGAGCGCGGACATCCCCTCAAGCTGACGGCCGAGACGATGTGAGGTGTGATTTGCCGACTGGACGTTCGAGGTGGGGTCTGTGCGCGATTGGCGCGCTTCTCGTGGCCAAAGCTCGGCGGTCTGAAGCCCTGGCAGGCAAACTCGTACGGATGGGCCGATCATTGAACCTGGGTTGCCGGTCATTGCAAGATGCTCCGTCATCGCCTTGTTCGCCGACAACACGGCCCGTTCCCGCCCCTGACTCTCTCTATCTGGGAGCCGGCCGACCTATTGTATCCCAGCCACGTTTTTCGTTCTGCTCTGTGCTTTCACGATCATCAGCCACACACGTCAGCGTCCCTCTGCGCCATGGAACGAACGTCTGCGAGGGCTTCGACGCGTGCCGAGCGGCAGCGGAAACTTTGGCGTTGGGAGCCCCTCACCAAAATTCCATGTGCATCCCAGGCAAGGTTCAAGCTGAAGCGATTGGCGCTTGCTCAGCAACTGCCTCTGTGCGAGTCGAGGAGTTCCCGAAGTGCGATAGGAGGAATCTTCCTGTGACAGGCTCTCTTGATGGCGAAATTCGCGACGGTCGGCATCAAATGCGCGTCCGCGTTTTTTTCGAAGACACTGACTCCGGCCAGATTGTTTATCACGCCAATTTTTTGCGCTTCATGGAACGCGGCAGAACAAATTACTTGCGTTTGCTCGGAATGAATCAGCAGGAGCTCCTGAAAGAAGCGCGGAGAGATGCGCCGGGCTTTGCCTTCGTTGTCCGTTCAATGAGTATCGACTTTCTAAAGCCGGCAATCTTGGATGACCTGCTTGAGGTTGTCACGGTTCCAGAAGACGTGAGGGGCGCGTCGATTACCCTGCTGCAAGAATGCAGGCGTGCAGACGATCTCTTAGTCACAGCCCGCGTGCGCGTTGCCTTTATCTCAGGCGGAAAGGCGCAACGCATCCCGAAGGCGCTGCGGCTCGCCATGGAAGGGGCGTAGAAAAATCTACGCTTGTTCACGCTGCCGCCCTCCAGCGTCCCAGCGGAATCAAGCAGCTAGTATCCTGTTGTGATATCGTCAAACCAAAAGAACAGCCTTTTTGACTTTCACGCTTCTGCAATCGTCCAGTAGCTTTTGCAGCTTGCGGGGACTGAGGTTGCGCATGTCGGCCTGGTGGAAGCTCTCGCTATTCGGCAACTCTTTGAGCAGTTCAAGCAACGCATGCTCGGGCGATGACACGGTCAGCGGCCATTCGCTCTCGCCCCATATCTGCTTGAATGGGCCGCCTGGAATTCATCGGCGGCGGTGCCCGTATTGCTCTGGACATTCCAGGTGCAGTTCTTGAGCCCCTTCGTCACCGGATCGGCTTGGAAGGCGTTGTGCTCTCGCGGAATGTGAAGCGCTCATTGAGCGGAAGCTTGAAGAGCCATCCAGGCGGAGCATCGGGACCGTACAGATAAACGACTGTCGGCCCTTCAGCCCGGAAGTAGTGCGAAAAACCTTGCAGTTCGAGCGCGGTTCGCCCTCTGACGATCAGGGGGCGCGCAAGCGGGGTCTGAAGCGATATGACGGCCTTCTGCCATGTCAGGGTGCCAAGCGGACGGTTGAAAGTCCCACGCGACAGCTGAACCAGCCAGCCGAGACATATTGGCTGCGCAGACCTGTCGAATAGCCATGCTTCGTCATCCACTCGGCATCGACCAAGAGACCTTCCGGGAGGGTATGTTCAAGAAAGTTTAGCTTTCCGCCAGAAGACTTAGTCATGCTTAGCGATACAGCAGAACTTTAAACACTGGAAAGTTCATAGATTTGCAAATTCGGTAAGTCTGACTAGCAGAAAACTCATAATCAAACCTGGCTCGTCGACCACGCCAATCACACTTCGATCTCCAATGCGCAGCCATGGGTGAAGCGAAGCGGAGAAGGGAAGCCGTCTTAAACGGCCCGTGTCCATGCGGCTCGCAGAAGACCGCGCGTCTCTGTTGCTTCACCGGCCAGGGCTGGCACAAGCCGCACGCTGTCCTTGGACTTAAAGCGCTGCCTGCCACGGGACGTGTCGAAAAATGCTACATCCAGGAGCTGGATCCAGCGTTGCACCCATCTCCGCCGAACACATCATTTCGGATTCCGTCTGCCGCGTCTTGAGGGGCGACGGTGAGTTTTCGATCTCAGGGGCTGCGACTTCACATCAACTTCGATGGCCGCTTCAACTTGTACGACGCCAACTTTGCGCGTCTCGGGCACCGCATCTACCCGGAACGGATCATCATTCCGTGGGCAGGGAAAACCGGTTCACATGTCCGGATCTGCTCAAGGGGTCCGCGTCAGCCTCTGCACCGGCGGAGCCCGACGGTTAGAAAGCGGTCGAGCATGGCATTGACCTGATCTGCAACCTCGATCGTGTTGTAGTGTCCGGCGAGCATCGTCTTCGCTATGACCAGCTGTGGACAGATCTCCTGGAGCCGATCGAGATCGCGCGCCATGTTCACGAGCGGAACATCGGCCGAAATGTAAGCCATGGGAATCCAGCAGGCCTCTGCAGCCGGGACCGGATCATAGTTCAGGATAGCGTTCCGAATCATTGAATGAGCCACATGCTGTGGCGTCCTCTCGCAAGACGGACGTACATAGGTTTCGTAGATCATCTTTCGTCGGGCAGGATCTTCGAAATCGCAGCCCAGTTCCCATGCGTTTGCTTTTAAAACCAGCAGATAGTTGGGCCCGCCGATACCTTCCAGAAGTGCTCGAACTCCGGGAGATTCGCGCAAGATCGGGGGCGGCATGATGATCGTATCGATCATCACCATGCCCGAGGCCAGATCCGGATAGCGGCCGCATAGTTCGAGCGCGATCCGGCCTCCCATGCTGTGGCCAATCACAACCGGCTTGTGTAGTTCCAGTTGAGCGCATTGCCAAGCGATGTCGTCCGCAAATCCTGCCATGGTATAGTCTTGCTGGGGTCCATCGCTGGAGCCGTGACCGCGAAGATTGACGGCCACGACGCGACGGCTTTGAGAGAAGTGGGCGATCTGGGGCGTGAAGATGCCGTGGTCGCCTGTCCAGCCATTGACAAGGAGCAGCGGAGGAACTTCCGCGGCTACAGGTCCGGCCTCAACATGTGCCAAACGTACACCGTCGCGGCTCAACAGAACGGGCCTCAACTTGTGATAAGAGATCACGGTCACTTTCCTCCTGGGCTGGGCTTGCCTTCCATGGACTTCGGCTCAGCCTTCGGCCGGAAGACCGGGGGCGCTCCCAAGCTCATGAGACTCGCCAAACCCAGTTCGGCCGAGGTCGTTGCGAGATCGTCTCCCGTCGCCGAAAGGCTTGGGACGGGCGCGTCAATGCCAAACATCGGCAAGCAAGCCATAAGACCAAGTAACAAGGTGAAGGCAAATGAATCGGGATAAATGCGCAAGGCATCCTTCTCTTTGATCGGCCATTGCGCCAGCCTGGCGCGTGGAGATGTTTCCACCAGCAAGAGGCAATTCATCGAGCAGTGGCCGTTTCGCTGATCGTTTGGCCGGTTCGCGATGGACTCAAATTCATGAGTGGCTACGTCGCTGACGTCCGACAGCGGCGAGAAGCTCCATCTCGTTGACAAGGCCAGAGGTATCAATATCGGCTTTAATAGCCTCGCCAAGCCTCCGGGCCGCGACTTTGAATTGCGGTTCCGTGATCAGCCGGTTTATGGCTGCCGCAATATCCGGTTCAGAAGCCGTCGGCCCCAATCGAAGTCCCACGCCCTTCGCCTCGACCCGCGCAGCGTTGGCCAACTGGTCTCGCGCCATTGGCAGAATCAGTTGCGGCAAAGCGTTGATCAGTGAACGGGTGACGGTGCCGTGGCCGCCTTGTGATATGACCATGGAAACGTCCCTCATGATGGAGTCATGGGGAGCACCGCACATCAAATGCACGTTCTGCGGAGCTCGAAAGTCGGCCACGTCCAGACTCGGACCTGTTGTAAACACAGCGTCGATCTCAACCTTTCCGACGGCGTCGATGACGCGCTGGAACAGATCGCGCTGGTTCTGCGCACCCGTGCTACAGGCGATCAGCGCGCGAGAACGATCAGACTGCCCGGGCCATGGAGCCTGCCACGACTTCGACCAATTCGGCACATCGAGCAACGGTCCAATATAGCGAAAATTGTCCGGAAGAGAGGTGGCTTCGAAGTCAAAGGCCCGACTGGTCGCGAGCAGAACGCGGTCAGCCCGGTCGAACAGATCCATAACGTCGGGAAGAACGGGAAGTCCGCAATCAACGCGGGCCCGATTGAGGATAGGAAGAGACGCATTCATCGCGCCATGGAGAGCGGCACAGGCTGCTGCCACCTCGGCCTGCTCCTCTGGCGTTTTCGGTTGCCCCAATCCGGACGTAGCCGGCGGCATTCCCGGCAGGATCCGAAGGCTGACGTGAGGCGAAAGAAACGCGAAAGGTACGCCGGACGCTTCCGCCCCAAGTGCCGCTCCGAACAGAAAATCGAGGCTAAGGACGGCATCCGCTGGTAAGCGGCCAATTTCGTCCCCAATATCTCTCGCGTAGGCAGAGCAAGGCTCAAAGACGACCCTGCGCATCCGATCTTGCAGGTTCGAGACATCTGTTGGATCCGCAGCCTCCCCGATTGGGGCGCTTCGCCATGACACGAACTCGAAATCGGCGGCGTCGACTTCTGCACGCATGGCGGGGTCCGCAATGACCCGAACATGGTGACCATGCCCGCGCAACCGCCGGGCCGCGGTGAGGAGCGGACTGAGGTTTCCCAACGTGCCCCACGAGGCGAGGAGAAAACGGTAATACATCACAGAAGTTCAACTCCTTCGCTTCAAAGAAGGCGGCGCTGTCGCCACTTGCTAAGATCGGCTGCGCGCGTGCGCGGACCTGAGAGGGCCGCAACGTGCCACGCGACCACCCAGTGCGGCGCACGCCTCACCCACATAGGCGCCCCCTCGTTACGGGCGGCCGGCCGCCCCAAGCGCTTCCACGGACTGATTTACCGCTACGGCGCACCTCTACGAGCCCTCTTGGCTTTGTGAGATGTTCGATCTGCCTTGACTCCGATCTGTTTCGGCCTGCCATCAAGCGAAGTGACGCGGGCCCTCGAAAAGCACGCTGACTGAAAGCGTCACGAGGATGCCCGCGCTTCATGCGTTTCGAAGACATGTATCTCTCAATGCTCACGTGGCGTGGCACTCAAATGTGAGTTGCCAATGAGCAATCGACGCGCCTGCAGGGGTGTGGCTTTTGTCAACATTTTTCAAGCCTACAACGTAACGCAACGTGAGATTCAAGCTGTTTTTGTTGAGTCCCAGAACCTCATTCGATTTCTGCCGCGAGCGAGGTGCATGCTCCCGAAGTGCGATAGGAGGAATCTTCCTGTGACAGGCTCTCTTGCTGGCGAAATTCGCGACGGTCGGCATCAAATGCGCCTCCGCGTTTATTTCGAAGGCACCGACTCCGGCCAGATTGTTCATCACGCCATTTTTTTGCGCTTCATGGAACGCGGCAGAACAAATTGCTTGCGTTTGCTCGGAATGAATCAGCAGGAGCTCCTGAAAGAAGCGCGGAGAGATGTGCCGGGCTTTGCCTTCGTTGTCCGTTCAATGAGTATCGACTTTCTAAAGCCGGCAATCTTGGATGACCTGCTTGAGGTTATTACGGTTCCAGAAGACGTGAGGGGCGCGTCGATTATCCTGCTGCAAGAATGCAGGCGTGGAGACGATCTTTTAGTCACGGCCCGCGTGCGCGTCGTCTTTATCTCAGGCGGAAAGGCGCAACGTATCCCGAAGGCGCTGCGGCTCACCATGGAAGGGGCGTAGAAAAATCTACGATTGTTCACGCTGTCGCCCTCCAGCGCCCCAACGGAATCAAGCAGTTAATATCCTGCTGCGATATCGTCAAACCAGAGTTTTCCGGCATCGTCTATCACGCCAATTACCTGCGCTATATGGAACGTGGGCGCACCAATCATCTGCGGCTGATGGGCGCCGAGCAGCAGGCGCTGTTCGAACAGGCCGAGACGGAAGGCACCGGCTTTGCCTTCGTCGTGCGCTCGATGCATCTCGATTTCCTCAAGCCCGCGCGGATGGACGACGTGCTCGACGTCGTGACCTGGCCGGTCGCGGTGAAGGGCGCCTCCATCATGCTGGCGCAGCAGGTGCGGCGTGGCGAAGACGTGCTGGTCAAGGCCGAGGTACGCGTCGCCTTCATCAGCGGCGGCCGGGCGCAACCAATCCCGAAATCGATCCGCACGCTGATGAAGGCCGATCTGATTTCCTGATCGCCCGATAAGTGATCGGCCGGTAGGTAACGGCCTATCGACTCCGCCAACTGCAGCGATAGATTGCGGCCCCGACCAACCGATGAGGCCATGATGTCGCGCCCGCCGCTTCCGCCCTTCACCCGAGAGACCGCCGCGCAGAAAGCGCGCATGGCCGAGGACGCCTGGAATTCGCGCGATCCGGTGCGTGTCTCGTTCGCCTATACCGAGGACAGCCGCTGGCGTAACCGCTCTGAGGTATTTCAGGGACGCGAGGCGATCGTCGCATTCCTCACCCGCAAATGGGAGAAGGAGCAGGAGTACCGACTGATCAAGGACCTTTGGGCCTTCGACAACAATCGCATTGCGGTGCGCTTCCAGTACGAATGGCACGATGCGGGCAGCCAGTGGCATCGCTCCTACGGCAACGAGCAGTGGGAGTTCGACGAGTACGGCCTGATGCGGCGCCGTGAGGCCTCGATCAACGACATCGCGATCGCGGAGAAGGACCGTCGGTTTCACTGGCCGGCACCGGGGCCGCGCCCGGCCGATGTGGCGGGGCTGGGAACCGATCCGTTCTGAGGCGCTTCTTCTCCCTCTCCCCGTTCTTGCGAGGCGAGGTGAAATCACCGTCGCGCCAGAAACCTCGTAATCGCCCCACCCAGCCTGGCGCTGTCCAGCGGCTGTGCCAGCGAATCCCTGGCCGTCGCAACGACATCCTCCGGCGCCTTGCCGTCGCGCAGCTCGCAGCACACCTGCGCGAACGCCACATCGAACTCGGGATGCGGCTGCACGGTCAGCGTTGCGCCATTGGCGTAGAGCAGGCCGGCATGCGGCGTGAATTCGGACGAGAGGATCGTCAGCGCGTCGTTCGGAGCTTCGATCACTTGGTCCTGATGCGAGCAGGCGATGGCGACCGCTTCGCCGTCGACGACGCCGTTCTCCGGCAACACCTGATAGACGTGCCGGCCGATGCCCCAACCCTTCTCCGATTTGCGCACGGTGCCGCCCAGCGCCTGCGCGATCAGCTGATGGCCGAAGCAGATTCCGACCATCGGCGTCTTGTTGGCGTAAGCGGTCCGCACGAATTCTTCCAGCGGCGCGATCCAGTCGAGCCCGTCATAGACGCCGGCAGCAGCACCGGTGATCAGCACGGCCTCGAGCTTGCTCGGATCCGGCAACGCGTCGCCATTGGGAATGCTGACCACGTCGACCATGGCCGTCGGGTCCTCGGTGCGAACCATGCGCTCGAACATGTCCGGAAATGAGCCATGCTGCTCGCGATATTTTTGCGGAACCTGCCCGGTCTCGATGATGGTGATGCGTCCCATATGCCCCTCGGGTCAAAGGTTGCGAAGCTCAGTCGCTTCCCGCCCCATGTTGCTGGTGTGGCGGTGTGCGCTCCAGCAGCGCGCTCTCCTTGCGGATCTCGCCGAGAAAGGCTTTGGCCAGGCGCGACAGCGGCTCCGCTTCCGACCATAGCATGTAGGCGACCGCGCGGGTCGTCGGCGTGAACGGCCGGACGACGAGGCCGTGGCCGCCGTTCTGGCGCGGCGAGAAGGGATCGACCACGGCGGCGCCGACGCCGGCGGCGGCCAGCACGCAGGCGGTATTGCAATAGCGCACCTCGACTGTCGGCTGGAACGGCGCGCCGGCGCGGGCAAAACTGTCGCGCACGGCTTCGCCGAGCCGCGTGCCGCGCTCGAGCCCGATGAAGGGGAGGCCGGACAGATCCGCGGCCGAGATCACGGATCTGTCGGCGAGAGGATGCAGCGGCGGCAGCACGCAGACCATTTCGCCGGTGTGCACCACCTCATGCGCGATGCCGGGATGATGCGTCAGCCCGAGCGCGAAGCCGAGCTCTGCGACGCGGCTGAGCACGCCCTCGATGATGCCCTCATAGCGCCGGACGTCGAAGAACACGCGTGTCTCCGGACGACGGCGCAGGAAGCCCGACAGCGCGGTGGGGATGATGCTGTAGGCGAGCGGCGGCGTCGCCACGATCGCAAGATGCCCGCTGCGGTTCTCGCGCAGATCGCGCACGCGGCTCTCGAGCTTGGCGTGCAGCGCGAAGATCGCTTCGCTCTCCTTGTAGAGCGCCATCGCCTCCGCGGTCGGAAACAGCCGATTGTTGACCCGCTCGAACAGCGCAAAGCCCGCTTGCGCCTCCATCGTCTTCAGTGCGTTGCTGACCGCGGGCTGCGACAGTGCCAGCTCGTCCGCCGCCGCCACCGTAGTGCGATGGCGGATGACGGCACGCAGGATCTCGAGCTGGCGCAGGTTCATATCACTGCCGATTATACTCAGGACCAAAACATCATAGCACGATGAATTGCGTTTGCAGCCCTTCTTGCGCCTAATGGTTGCGGATTTGCATGCTGGATCAAAGGGTTCATTAGCCCATTGAGGCAGCACTGCGCACAGATTGGAGGCAATCTTGGTTCGTGTCCTGCGCGCCGCCGCCGCCCAGATGGGGCCGACGCAAAGAGCCGATACGCGTGAACATACCCTATCGCGGATGCTCGCCATGCTGGAGGAAGCGGCGAGCCGCGGCGCCAGCCTCGTGGTGTTCCCTGAGCTTGCCTTCACAACGTTCTTTCCGCGCTGGCTTCTCGAAGGCGATGCGCTCGACCACTATTTCGAGCACGGCATGCCGAATCCCGCCGTGACAAGGCTGTTCGATCGCGCGCGGGCGCTACGCGTCGGCTTCTATGTCGGCTATGCCGAGCAGACCGCCGAAGGCCGCCGCTACAATTGTGCGATCCTGGTCGATCGCGATGGCGAGATTCTCGGACGCTATCGCAAGGTGCATTTGCCGGGCTCGGTCGAGCCGAGGGAGGGTGCCCGCTACCAGCAGCTCGAGAAGCGCTATTTCGAATATGGCGATCTCGGCTTTCCCGCCTTCCGCGCCGGCTCGGCCTGGGCGCATGCAATCCTGGGTATGATGATCTGCAACGATCGCCGCTGGCCGGAATCCTGGCGGGTGCTCGGCCTGCAGGGCGTCGAGCTTGTCTGCATCGGCTACAATTCGGCCGCTTATGATCCCAATGGCGGCGCGACGGAGGACGGGGCGCTCCGCACCTTCCATTCGATGCTGGTGACGCAGGCCAATGCCTACATGAACGCGACCTGGGCGATCTCGGTGGCGAAGGCGGGCGAGGAGGATGGTTCTGGGCTGATCGGCGGTTCGTGCATCGTGGATCCCAATGGCCGCATCGTCGCGCAGGCCGCGACCCTGACCGACGAGGTGATCGTCGCCGACATCGATCTCGACCTCTGCCGCCAGGGCAAAGACAAGATGTTCAATTTCGCCGCCCACCGGCGGCCCGAGCAGTACCGTGTGATCACCGAACGCGCCGGCGTCATCGAGCCGGCCGTGCTCGACGCGGACTGACCATCTGGCATGGCGCTGGCAAAGGACAGCGCTGGTAAAGGACTGCACAGCAAAGGGTTGGCAAAGGAGCTGACATGACACGCCTCTCGCTTTCTCTCGGATTTGCAGCGTTCGCTGCCATCGCTTCCGCATCGACCGCCGAGCTCCCGGCGGAGATCAAGCAGGCGGGCGCGCTAAAACTCACAGTCAACTCGACCTACGCGCCGATGGAATATCGCGATCCCGCCAGCAACGAACTGGTCGGGCTCGATATCGACCTCGCCAACGAGCTCGCCAAGCGGCTCGGCGGTCTCAAGATCGTCTGGAGCGAGACGCCGTTCGCCGAACTGATCCCATCGCTCCAGACCAAGCGCGCGGATTTCATCATCTCCGGCATCTCCGATCGCGCGTCGCGGCGGGAGACCGCCGATTTCGTCGACTATCTCACGACGGGGCCGCAGTTCTTCGCGATGGCGGAGAGCGAGGCCAAGGCTGCGACCGATCTCTGCGGCAAAAAGGTCGGCACCACCCGCAGCACCAGCTTTCCGGTCGAAATCGAGAAATGGAGCAAGCAGAACTGCGAGCCGGCCGGCAAGCCGGCGATCCAGTACGTGCCGGGTGAGAACTCGATCGATGTCCGCAACCAGCTCAAGCAGGGCCGCATCGACGCCGCGGTCCAGGGCAGCGAGACCTTGCCCTATGCGCAGACGCAGGAGCCCGGCAAATACCGCGTAATCGGCGCGCAGTTGACCATCGGCTACCAGGGCATCATGTTCCGCAAGGATGATGCAGCCTTGCGCGAGGTCGTGACGGAGAAGTTGACCGCGATGATTGCGGACGGCTCGTACAAGGCCGTTCTCGACAAATGGGGCTTGGGTGCGAATGCGGTCACCCAGCCCCTGCTGAACGCGGCGCCGCAATGAGGCCAGTGCCGGCAGTCGCGAAGGGTTTTCCCGATCTGTCGGGGATGCGGATCGCGCGCGAGCCGCACTGGTTTCGCTGGCTCAGCGCGGCCCTGATCATCCTCGTGCTCGCCGCGATCGGGCGGGCCTTCGCCGGCGGCCAGATCGAATGGTCCTATGTCAGCCGCTTCCTGACCGTAAAGGTCATCCTCGAAGGCATCGTCAACACCATGGTGATGGCAGTGCTGGCGATGGCGCTCGGCATCCTCCTCGGCATCGTCGTTGCGATCATGCGGCTGTCGCCCAATCCGGTGCTGAAGACCGTTGCTGCCGGCTACACCTGGTTGTTCCGCGGCACGCCGCTGATCCTGCAATTGCTGCTGTGGTTCAATCTCGCACTGGTGTTTCCGACCATCGGCATCCCCGGCCTCTGGAGCGCACGCGCCGTTGACGTCATGACGCCGTTTCTCGCCGCGCTGCTCGGGCTCGGAATCAACCAGGGCGCCTATACGTCGGAAGTGATGCGTGCCGGCATGCTGTCGGTCGACATCGGGCAGTATGAGGCGGCGCAGGCGATCGGCATGGGTCGGCTGCGCGCGCTGCGCCGGATCATTCTGCCGCAGGCGATGCGTGTGGTGATTCCGCCGCTCGGCAACGAGTTCATCGGCATGGTGAAGGCGACCTCGCTCGCCAGCGTGATTCAATATCCGGAAGTGCTGCACAACGCGGAAAACATCTATTACGCCAATTCCCGCGTGATCGAGCTCTTGATCGTCGCCGGGCTCTGGTATCTGCTCGTGGTCTCGATCCTGACCCCGCTTCAGATGCTGCTCGAACGCCGCTTCGCGCGTGGCACCATCCAGTTCGCCAGATGACAAAGCCCCTCGTTGCGATCCGCTCCGTCAGCAAAAATTTTGGAGAGTTCCAGGCTCTCAAAAGCATCTCGCTCGACGTCTGGCCCGGCGAGGTGATGTGTCTGATCGGTGCCTCCGGTTCGGGCAAGACCACGCTGCTCCGCTGCATCAACCAGCTCTCCGTCATCGATAGCGGCGGCATCTGGCTCGACGGCGAGCTCTTGGGTGTGCGGGAGCAAAGCGGACGACTGCATCGCCTCACCGAGCGCGAGATCGGGCGGCAGCGGCTGAAGACCGGCATGGTGTTCCAGCGCTTCAACCTGTTTCCGCACAAGACGGCGCTCGAGAACATCATCGAAGGCCCGCTTCAGGTGCAGGGCCGCAAATCCGACCAAGTGTGCGCCGAGGCGCACGAGTTGCTCCGTCGCGTTGGACTTGCAGCCAAGGCCGACTCGTATCCCGCGCAACTCTCCGGTGGTCAGCAGCAGCGCGTTGCGATTGCGCGCGCGCTCGCGATGAAGCCGATGCTGATGCTGTTTGACGAGCCGACCAGTGCGCTCGATCCCGAGCTCGTCGGCGAGGTGCTCGCCGTCATGAAGGAGCTGGCGAAGAGCGGCATGACCATGATGGTCGTGACGCACGAGCTCGGCTTCGCGCGCGAGGTCGCCGACCGCGTCGTTTACATGGACCAGGGTGCGATCGTCGAGCAGGGGCGCGCGTCCGACGTGCTGGGCGCGCCGCGCGAGGAGCGCACCAAGGCATTTCTTTCGGCTGTGATCTGAAGATGGGGGCGTGTCGATGAAGAGAGTTTTGGTTGCGGCGGCGCTGTTCGGTGCCATGACTGTTTCGACTCTAAGTGTTCAGGCTTGGGCTATCGAGCTGCCGCCGGAGATCAGCAAGCGCGGCAGCATCAAGGTGGCGCTGGTGCCGAACTATCCGCCGATGGAGTTCCGCGATCCCGCCACCAACGCGCTGTCCGGCTTCGACATCGATCTTGGCGATGCGATCGGCCGCAAGCTCGGCCTCAAGATCGAATGGCAGGAGACGAGCTTTGACCAGTTCATGCCGTCGATTGCGACCGGCCGTGTCGATGCGATCCTGTCAGGCTTCTCCGACTATGCCAGCCGGCACGAGACTGCGTCTTTCGTCGATTATTTGCGCAGTGGTCCGCGCTTTTTCGTGCAGCAGTCCCGCGCGACCGAGTTCAACGACATGGCCTCCCTCTGCGGCAAGAAGGTCGGCGCCAGCCGCCGCACCAAGTTTCCGGCCGAGATCGCGGCGTGGAGCGAGAAGCATTGCGCCAGTAGTCCGATTGTCTTTGTCGGCACGGACGGTTCGGCGGACGCCCGCACCCAGCTCAAGCAGGGCCGTATCGATGCCGCCGTCCAGGGCAACGAGACGCTGCCTTACATCATGGATCTCGAGCCCGGTGCGTACACACCGGTCGGCGGCGCCATCTCGTCCCAGTTCACGGGCATTGCCCTGCCGGTCAAGGAAAAGGCGCTTGCGCAGGCCATGCTGGAAGCGGTCGACGCGCTGATCGCCGACGGCATCTACAAGACGCTGCTCGCCAAGTGGAAACTGACTGACAACGCAATCGAAAAGGCGACTATCAATGCTGGACAGTAAGGCCCTCCAGAGCATCCCGCTCACCCCAGCCAATAGCGCGGACCCCGCGCCGGAATACCCGTGGCCCAAGCCGTACAAATCGGCGATGTTCCTCTCCTTCGACGTCGACGCGGAGAGCGCATGGACCAGCAAGGACGCGGTACATGCGCAGCGGCTCATCACCATGAGCTATGGCGGCTATGAGGCGCGGGTCGGCACGCCGAAACTGCTGGAGCTGCTCGACCAGCTCGATCTCAAGGCGACGTTCTTCGTTACGGGGTGGTCGGTCGATGCGCATCCGGCGATGGCCGAATCCATCCTCAAAGCCGGCCACGAGATCGGCCACCACGGCTATCACCATCTGCTGCCCGATCCCGGCGATCCCTGGATCGAGGAGGAGCTGGAGCGCGGCTTCGAGGCGCTGAAGCGCCGGCTGGGCGTGAAGCCGACCGGCTACCGCGCGCCCTACGGCGAGTTCACTGAGGAACTGCGTGTGTCGCTGGTGCGTCACGGGATCGTCTACACGTCCTCGTTCCGCGACGACGTCAGGCCCTATCGCCATCGCCTTGCCGACGGCAAGCCCGGCACAATCGAGTTGCCGGTGACGGCGAGCTATGACGACTGGATGCACGGTCTCTCGGCACGTTTCAGTCCGCGATCGATCTTCCCCAAGGAGCACGTGCTCTCGATCTGGAAGGACGAGCTCGACGAGACCAGGGACTGGGGCGCCATGGTGACGACCGTGCTGCATCCGCAATGCAGCGGCCGTCCGATGCGGCTGCGTCTGCTGCGCGAGTTTCTGACCTACGCGAAATCGTGCCCGGACGTCTGGATCACAACCGGCGAGAAGATCGCGGCCAACTTCCTGCGCCACGAGGCCGGCAACCGCTGAGCAGTGTCATGACCCGTATCCTCGTCATCAACCCCAACTCCTCCGCCTCGGTGACGCGGGCGATCGACGACGCGGTCGCACCGTTGCGGATCGCCGGTGGGCCGGAGATCGAGGTGATCGGTCTTGCCGAGGGACCGCCGAGCATCAGCTCGCAGCGCGATGCCGACAGTGTCGTCATGCCGCTGGTGAGCCGTGTCGCGCGCGACAACGCGGATGCCTTCGTGCTCGCCTGCTTCAGCGATCCCGGCCTGCATGCGGTGCGTGAGGCAACGGGCGGTCGCCCGGTGCTGGGCATCGCCGAATGCGGCATCTTTCGCGCGCTGATGCTCGGCGAACGTTTTGGCATCATCGCGCTGTCGCCGTCGAGTATCCGCCGCCAGCAGCGCATGGCGCGGGTGATGGGCGTCGACAGCCGCTATGCCGGTAGTTGGTCGGTCGGTGCAAGCGCGGCGGAGACGGTAGGTGCCGATATCCGCGGGCGGCTGATCGAAGCCGGTCGCGCGCTGGTCACGCAATGCCGCGCTGATGTCGTGGTCATGGGCTGCGCCGGCATGGCCTCGCATCGTGCGGCGATTGCGGATGCGATCGGCGTCCCCGTGATCGAACCGGCGCAGCAGGCGGTTGCGGCTGCGATTGGCGCGGTCTTGTTGAATACGTAAGATCCTTCAGGAGCCTCTTCTAATGCCTATCTCCCGCCGCTCGCTCCTCAAGGCCGCCGCAGCGATGCCGGCGCTGTCTTTCCCGGGCATCGTACGCGCCGAGTCCCAGACCACGCTGCGCTTCATTCCCGTCATCGACCTCGCCTTTGTCGATCCCATCTATTCGACCGCGCAGGTGTCGCGAAACCATGGCTTCATGGTCTACGACACGCTCTATGGCATGAGCTCCTCGCTCCAGGTCTCGCCGCAGATGCTGTCGGGCCACGCCATCTCCGGCGATGGGCTGCAATGGGACCTCAGCCTGCGTGACGGCCTGTTCTGGCACGACGGCGAGCGCGTGCTGGCCCGCGACTGCGTCGCCAGCATCCGCCGCTGGGCCGCGCGCGACGGCTTTGGCGGCGAGCTGATGGCCGCGACGGATGAACTCTCGGCCGCGGACGATCGCACCATCCGCTTCCGCCTCAAGCGTCGGTTCCCGCTGTTGCCGCAGGCGCTCGGCAAGGCCGCGATCAATGCCTGCTTCATGATGCCGGAGCGGCTGGCGAGCCAGGATCCGTTCAAGCCTCTCACCGAAGTCATCGGCAGCGGCCCGTTCCGCTATCTCGCCGACGAGCGCGTGCAGGGCGCCCGCAATGCCTACGCCAAATTCGACCGCTACCAGCCGCGCGCCGACGGCAAGCCGGATTGGACGGCGGGGCCTAAGATCGTGCACTACGACCGCGTGGTCTGGACCACCACGCCCGATGCCGGCACCGGCGTCGCGGCGCTCCAGACTGGCGAGCAGGACTGGCAGGAGACCACGCCGCACGATCTATTGCCGATCATCAAGGCCGCAGGCGACATCGAGACGCGAATCCTCGATCCCCGCGGCTACGCGTGCATGCTGCGCCTCAATCATCTCCAGCCGCCGTTCGACAATCCCGCCGTCCGCCGCGCGCTGTTGGGCGCGATCGACCAGTCCGCGTTCATGACTGCGGTTGCCGGCACCGATCCGGCCTTCCAGGTGTCGCCGATCGGCTACTTCGCGCCGGGAACGCCGATGGCGAGCGAAGTCGGGCTCGACGTCTTCCGCGGCCCGCGCGACTACGCCAAGGCGAAGGCCGATTTGAAAGCGGCAGGCTACAATGGCGAGAAGATCGTGCTGCTCGTTCCCACCAACTCGCTCGCGCAGAAGCCGCTCGGCGAGATTGCTGTCGACAGTTTGCGCAAGGCCGGCATGAACGTCGAATATGCCGGACTCGATTTCGCCGTCGTGTTGCAGCGCCAGCTCAAGAAGGACCCGATCGGGCAGGGCGGCTGGAGTGCCGCGGTCGGTAACTGGCAGGGCATCGACTGGCTCAACCCGGCCGGCAATACCAACATCCGCGGCGAGGGCAAGGTCGCCGGCTGGTATGCGAGCGAGAAAATGGGGCCCTTGCGCAGCCAGTGGCTGGCGGCCTCCGAGCTCGCCGAGCAGCAGCGCATCTGCCGCGAGATCCAAGCGGTGGCGTTCGAGGAAATCCCCTATATTCCGATCGGCCTGTACAAGCAGCCGACCGCCTATCGCAAGGCCATCGCCGGCATTCTCGACGGCACCGCCGTCTTCTGGAACGTACGCCCCGCATGAGCACGACAGCAATTTTCGGCAGCTATGTGCTGTCGCGGAAAGACGGCACGCAGGACGTGCTGCGCGACCATTGGGTTCTGGTCGAAGGCAAGACAATCGCCGCGATCACGCGCGACAAGCCGCGCGCGGACGAGGTGCATGACCGTCCCGGCCGCTTCGTTCTGCCGGGCCTGCTGAACCTGCACAATCACTGCTTCTCTGAAGCCGTGGCGCGCAGCCACACCGAGGACGGCAACGGCCGCCGCAACAACCAGAGCATCGTCTATACGGTGCTGCTGCCGCTCACCAAGCGCGGCGCCGATCTGCTGTCGGCGGAAGAGCGCATGGCGGTGGCGCGGCTCGGCATCCTGCAACTCCTGAAGGGCGGCGCCACCACGGTGATGGAGCCGTTCCGGAACTCGATCCCGGAGATGTTCGACGCTGCTGAGGAGATGGGCATCCGCTTCTACGGCGCGCCGTATCTGTTCTCCACCTCCGATGCCAAAGCCGGTGCCGACGGCGTGGTCCACTATGCCGGCGACGATGGCGCCGCCGACATGGCGACGTGGGATGCGCTCTATCAGAGCTGGAACAACCGTGGCGACGGTCGCATCGGTCTCGCCATGAGCCCGCATGCGACCGACACTTGCAGCCCCGATTTGCTCAAGGCTTGCGCCGCACGAGCGCGAGAGCTTGGCGTGCCCATTACAACGCACATGGCGCAGAGCCGCGCCGAGGTCGAAACCATCGGCAAGCGCTATGGCGGCCGCACCCCGGCGCAGTATTTGGACTGGCTCGGCCTGCTCGCGCCGGACCTGATGGCGGCGCATTGCATGTTCAGCTCAGACGATGATCTCAAGCTGATGGCCGCGCGCGGCATGACCGTGCTGAACTGTCCGCGCGTGTTCGCGCGTGCCGGCGTCACCGCCGCGTTCAGCCGCTTCGCCGAGCATCGCGTCCGCACCGTCGTCGGCACCGACGGCTACAACATGGACCTGCTCGGCGAGCTCAACGCCGCTTCGCTGATCTCCAAGATCACCTCGCAGCGCACAGATGTTGCCAATTCGCCCGAGCTGATTGAGGCTAACACGGCGGTGGCCGCCGACGTCATCAAGCGGCCGGATCTCGGCCGGATCGAGCCGGGCGCGACCGCTGATCTCACTGTTGTCGATCTCACCCATCCGCATCTCCAGCCGCTGTTCGATCCGCGCCGCGCGCTGATCGCGCTCGCCAACCGCGCCAATATCGATCAGGTCATGGTCGACGGCCGCATGCTGGTCGATGCCGGCCGTTATCTCGGTGCAGACGAGGCGGCGATCATTGCAGCCGGCACTGCTGCGATCGGCAAGATCTGGGACCTGCCGGAGGCGCAGGCCGCGTTCAACGGCTAGCTGTCGAATTCGGCGAGCGACTTGCGCATGGTCTCGACCAGATCGAGCGCCACCGGCGAGGGGCTGCGCTGTGCCGGAAACACCGCGGAGAACTCGAAGTCGATGCGCGGCAGGAAGCGGCGCACGACGACGCCGCGGGTGGAGAACTCCTGCGCGGTGAAGGGATCGCAGATCGCAACCCCAAGTCCCGACGAAACCATGCCGCACATGATCTCCGATAGCGCGGTCTCCACCCGCAGCACGCGGCGGACATCATGACGGTGGAAGATCTGGTCGACGAGGTGCCGGCTCGACGATCCCGCCGACAGCGAGATGAAGGTCTCACCCTCGAAATCGTGCGGCTCCAAAACTTGCTTTTCCGCGAGGCGGTGGCCTGTCGGCAGCACCGCGACGCGCGCGGGCGCTGGCAACTTCTGGCTCGGCAGGCCGGAATGCGCGATCGGCACCTCCGCAAAGCCGACGTCGCATTGATTGTTCAGTACCCAATCGACCACGATCGGCGAGATCACGCCGAAAAACGCAAGGTTGAGGTTCGGCCGTTGCTTCAGAAAATGTCCGGTGAGCCGCGGCAGATAGCCGTTCGACAGCGCCGGCAGCGCTGCGATCCGCAGCGAGCCTGTGCGGCGGCCGCGGATTTCTTCGGCTGCCGCGGTGATGCGTTCGAGACCGACGAACGAACGCTCCACCTCGGTATAGAGCGCCATTGCCGCGGCAGTCGGCACCAAGCCGGTACCGCGCCGCTCGAACAGCTCCATCTTCAGCAGCGCCTGGAGGTCGCGCAACAGCCGGCTGACCGCCGGCTGCGTCACGGTCATCAGCGCCGCCGCCTCGGTGACGCTGCCGGTCAGCATCGTCGCGCGGAAGGCCTCCACCTGCCGCGAATTGATCCGCGCCATCTTGGTTTCCATTCATAACATTTCGGCATGCAAATGGTGCCATTATTCATTGGACGATGGAAGCCGAGGTTTGCGATCTTTTTCATCAGAGCTGGAGACAGCCCGCTTTCTTGGCAGATTGGAGGGCTTAGACCTCCAAATCGCAGCAAATCCGCGGAGCAGGGGCCGGAGCCCTGCTTGGCGGGATAGGTGCGGAAGGAAATGCGGCAACGCGCTTTGGCTAACGAGGCTTGTCGGCACGTCACCTCATCCCGGTATTGGAGATCGGACCACATGAAGACTCTCAGCCTTCTGACCGCGGTCAGCATCGCGGCGCTCATCGCCGTCCCGGCTTCGGCCCAGCAAAAGACGCTCTATGTCGCCGGCTATGGCGGATCGTTCGAGAAGACCATCCGCGACGAGGTGATCCCGATCTTCGAGAAGGAAAATGGCGTCAAGGTCGAATACGTCGCCGGCAACTCCACCGATACGCTGGCAAAGCTCCAGGCGCAGAAGGGCAACCAGCAGATCGACGTCGCCATCGTCGACGACGGTCCAATGTACCAGGCGATCCAGCTCGGCTTTTGCGGCAAGCTCGACGGCCTGCCGGCCGCCGATCTTTACGACACCGCCCGCTTCAAGGACGATCGCGCGGTCGCGATCGGCATCGTCGCCACTGGCCTGATGTACAACACCAAGGTGTTTGCGGAGAAAGGCTGGGCGCCGCCGACCTCGTGGAACGATCTGAAGGACACGAAATACGCAAAGCAGCTCGTCATCCCGCCGATCAACAACACCTATGGCCTCGAAGCGTTGGTGATGCTGTCGAAGATGAACGGCGGCGGCGAGTCCAATGTCGATTCCGGCTTCAAGATCTTCAAGGAGCAGATCAATCCGAACGTGCTCGCCTATGAGCCGTCGCCGGGCAAGATGACCGAGCTGTTCCAGTCCGGCCAGGCCGTGATCGCGGTCTGGGGAACGGGCCGTGTGCAGAGCTTTGCCAATACCGGTTTCCCTGTCGACTTCGTCTATCCGAAGGAAGGTGCGGCAACACTGCTGACGACGGCCTGCCCGATCGCCAAGCCGAATGCCTCGCCGCTCGCGTCAACCTTTGTCAAGATGTTGCTCGACCCGAAGATTCAGCTCGTGCTGCTGAAGGATTACGGCTACGGCCCGGTGCTGAAATCGGTCGTGGTGCCGCCGGGGCTCGGCAAGATGGCCCCGATCGGCGAGCGCGCGGCAAAGCTCTACAATCCGGACTGGACGGTCATCAACGACAAGCGCGAGGAGTGGACCAAGCGCTGGAATCGCGAGGTCGAGCGCTGATCTGATCGTTCGCAGCGGAGAGAGAGCCATGGTCTATCTCGAGCTCGATCGGGTCGCCAAAGAGTTCGGTGCGCAGACCGTGGTCGACGACTTCAGCCTGTCGGTGGGGAAGGGGGAGTTCATCTCCTTCCTCGGCCCCTCCGGCTGCGGCAAGACCACGACCCTCCAGATGATCGCGGGCTTCCTCGATCCCACACGCGGCGCGATCCGCCTCGAGGACAAGGACCTCGCCGCGATCCATCCGGCCAAGCGCGGGCTCGGCATCGTGTTCCAGAGCTACGCGCTGTTTCCCCACATGACGGCGGCGGAAAACGTTGCGTTCGGCTTGGAGATGCGGAGCGTGCCGCGCGCGGAGCGGGCCGAGCGGGTCCGCGCCACGCTCGCGATGGTCGGCCTCGCCGGTTACGAGGATCGCCATCCGCGCCGCATGTCCGGCGGCCAGCAGCAGCGCGTGGCGCTGGCGCGCGCGCTGGTGATCAAGCCGAGCGTGCTCCTGCTTGACGAGCCGCTGTCCAACCTCGACGCAAAATTGCGCGAAGAAATGCAGATCGAGCTGCGCCAGATCCAGCGCGCCATCGGCACCACCACGATCCTGGTCACCCACGACCAGAACGAGGCGATGTCGCTGTCCGACCGCATCGTGGTGATGAGCCAGGGCAAGATCGAGCAGATCGGCACGCCGCAGGAGACCTATGAGAAGCCGGCCTCGGCTTTCGTCTCGCAGTTCCTCGGCAAGACCAACGATTTTGCCGCGACCATTGATCGGACCGTCACGCCGGCAAGGGTGGTCGCAGGCTCATGGAGCACGCCGGCGCCGGCCGGCCTCAACGGAACCGTGACCGTCAGCATTCGCCCCGAGCGGATAGGATTTGGCGACGCGGGTCTCGCTGCGAAAATCGTCACGCGCATCTTCCAGGGCAATCACTGGCTGTTCCAGTGTGACAGCGAATGCGGTCCGGCAATCGTGATCCGTCAGAATGACGGCCAGGCGCAGCCGGCCGAAGGCGAGGCCGTCCACCTCGCCTGGCGTCCAGAGGACATGAGTGTGCGCGGCGGAGCTTCTGCATGAGCACGGTCGCCGAGGAACGTAACGCGCGCGCGCCATGGGCGCTGACGGCGCCTGCCTTGATGCTGTTCGTCGGCGTGCTGTTGATTCCACTGGCGATGACCGTGATGCTGTCGTTCCACGACTGGGGCCAGTACAAGGGCATCGAGCCGGTCTTCATCCTCAAGAACTGGAAGGAGATCGCGACCGATCCCTATTACGCCGAAATGTTCTGGCGGACGTTTCGCATTGCGATCCTGACGACGCTGCTCACCGCCGCCCTTGGCGCGCCGGAAGCCTATATCCTCAACCGCATGGGCGGTCGCTGGAAGAGCATTTTCCTGCTCGTGATCCTCGGGCCGCTGCTGATCTCCGTGGTCGCGCGCACGCTCGGCTGGGCGCTTTTGTTTGGCGGCAACAACGGCCTCGTCAACAAGCTGCTGATGTCGGCCGGTCTGATCCGCTTCCCCATCCCCTTCATGTTCACCGAGACCGGCATGGTGGTTGCGCTCGCGCATGTGATGATGCCGTTCATGGTGCTGTCGGTGTGGGCGGCGCTGCAACGCCTCGATCCGCAGATCGAGAACGCCGCAATGTCGCTTGGCGCCGGCCCAATCACGATCATCCGCCGCATCATCATGCCGCAGATCATGCCGGGCGTGCTATCGGGCGCGATCATCGTGTTCTCGCTCTCGGCCAGCGCCTTTGCGACGCCCGCGATCATCGGTGGACGCCGGCTCAAGGTCGCGGCGACGCTTGCCTATGATGAATTCCTCAACACGTTGAACTGGCCGCTGGGTGCGGCGGTCGCGACGTTGCTGCTTTTGGCGCTGGTGCTGATCGTCGTCGGCAGCAACGCGCTGATCGAACGCCGTTACGCCGAGGTGTTCCGATGAGACGGAACGGCCCGCTGGCGCTGATCTTCCACACCGTCTTCGTCACCGTCATGGTGGCGCCGATCCTGGTGGTCTGCCTCGTCGCCTTCACGCCCGAAGGCTTTCTGTCGCTGCCGACCAACGGTTTCTCGCTGCGCTGGTTCAAGGCCATCGCGCAATATCCGGAATTCATTCATGCCTTCTGGATCAGCTTGGGGCTCGGTGCGCTCTCGTCCTTCGTGGCGCTGTTGTTCGCGGTGCCGGCGGCGCTTGCGATTGCGCGCTACCGCTTCCGCGGCCGAGATGCGCTTGCGGCACTGTTCCTGTCGCCGCTGATGATCCCGCACGTCGTGCTCGGCATCGCCTTCCTGCGTTTCTTCACCTCGGCTGGCCTCGGCGGCAGCTTCCTGGCGCTGATCATCGCGCATGTCATCATCGTGTTTCCGTTCGCGCTGCGGCTGACGCTGGCGGCGGCGACCGGCATGGATCTTTCAGTCGAGATGGCCGCGGTTTCGCTCGGCGCCGGCGGCTGGACGCTGTTTCGCCGCGTGACCTTGCCGCTGATCCTGCCGGGCGTCATCAGCGGCTGGGCGCTCGCCTTCATCCAGTCCTTTGACGATCTCACCATGACCGTCTTCCTCGCGGCACCCGGCACCGAGACGTTGCCGGTGCGCATGTTCCTCTACATCCAGGACAACATCGATCCGCTGGTGACGTCGGTCTCGGCCTGCGTGATCGCTGTTACCATGACCGCCCTCATTTTGCTCGACCGCTTCTACGGGCTCGACCGTGTGCTTGCCGGCAAGGGCGATACGGGACGATAGGAGAATTCATGCGAACAGATTACGACGTCGCCGTCGTCGGCGGCGGACTGCTCGGCTCCGCCATTGCCTGGGGCCTTGGCCGGCTCGGCAAGCGCGTCGCCGTGCTCGACGAGGGCGACATCACCAAGCGTGCCTCGCGCGCGAATTTTGCGCTGGTCTGGGTGCAGAGCAAGGGGCTCGGCATGCCGGCCTATACGGTCTGGACCGTGCAGGCGTCCCAAGCGTGGGGCCGGCTTGCGTCCGAGCTGAAGCAACAGACGGGACTTGACGTCGCGCTTCAGCAGAATGGCGGCTTCCATCTGACGCTCGGCGAGGACGAATTCGGCCAGCGCACCGAACTCGTCAAGCGCATGCATAATCAAGCCGGCGCGGCCGACTACAACATGGAGATGCTGTCCGCATCCGACGTGAAGAAGTCGCTGCCGCTGATCGGCCCGGAAGTGTCCGGCGGCAGCTATTGTCCGCTCGACGGCCACGTCAATTCGCTGCGCACCTTTCGCGCGTTCCACACCGGCTTCCAGGCATTCGGGATCGACTATTTCCCGGAGCGGCCGGTCTCGGCGATCAGCAAGAGCGGCGGCGAATTCCGTTTGACCACGCCAAAGGGCGAGCTTCGCGCTGCCAAAATCGTGCTCGCCGCCGGCAATGCCAACCAGACGCTGGCGCCAGTGGTCGGCCTCTCAGCGCCGATGGGCCCGACCCGCGGCCAGATCGTGGTGACCGAGCGCACCATGCCGTTCCTGCCGCATCCGCTGACCACGATTCGCCAGACCGACGAGGGCACCGTGATGATCGGCGACAGCAAGGAGGACGAGCTCGACGATCGCACGCTGAAGCATTCGATCAGCGCCGTGATGACCGATCGCGCCCAGCGGATGTTCCCGCATCTGGCTCGGCTCAACGTGGTCAGGAGCTGGGCCGGCATCCGCGTCATGCCGCAGGACGGTTTTCCAATCTACGACCAGTCGGAGACCCATCCCGGCGCCTTCGTCGCCTGCTGCCATTCCGGCGTGACGCTCGCTTCGAACCACGCCTTCGAGATCGCGCGCATGGTGGCGCAGGGCGCGCTCGAGCCGGAGCTGGTCGGCGCGTTCTCCGCGAGCCGCTTTGGCGGCGCGGGATCAGCGAACAACAGCGGTTACTAGAAATACTGAAGGAGCCAAGAGGCATCCCATGTTTAGACGATCCGAACAGGACAAGCGATCGCAGGTCCAAATCTTCGTCGACGGCGTTGCCGTTGCGGCGCGCCAGGGCGACACCGTCTCCGCGGCGCTACTGGCCTCCGGTGAAGACGCGCGTCGCTCCACCGCGGTGAGCGGCGCGCCGCGGTTGCCCTATTGCATGATGGGCGTGTGCTTCGACTGCCTCGTCACCATCGACGGTGTCGGCAACCGCCAGGGCTGCCTCGTGCCGGTTGTCGAGGGTATGCAAATCGAGATCCAAAAGGGCAAGCGGGAGGTCGGAAAATGACCATGGCTCCCCAGCGCGAAGAATACGATGTCGTGGTGATCGGCGCCGGGCCGGCAGGCCTCGCCGCCGCCGCAACCTCCGCCGAAGCTGGTCTCACGACGCTGCTGCTCGACGAGAACATCGGCCCCGGTGGACAGGTGTTTCGCGCGATTTCTTCGACACCCGTGACCGAGCGCAGCCAGCTTGGCGCCGACTATTGGGTCGGAGCCGATCTCGTGCAGTCGCTCCGCGCCAGCAACGCCGAGGTCATTCATCTCGCCACGGTCTGGAGCCTCGATCGCAATCTCGACATCGCCGTCTCCATCGGCGGCGCCTCGGCCTTCGTCAAGGCCAAGCGCGTGATCCTCGCGACCGGAGCGCTGGAGCGGCCGTTTCCGATTCCCGGCTGGACATTGCCGGGCGTGATGACGGCGGGCGCGGCGCAGATCATGCTGAAATCGTCGGCGCTGGTCCCGGATGGCCGCACCGTGATCGCGGGGCAGGGGCCGTTGCTCTGGCTGCTTGCTGCGCAGATCCTGCGGCTCGGCGGCCGCATCGACCGTATCCTCGACACCACCGAGCGCGGCAACTATTTCGCCGCGCTGCCGCACGCCTTCTCCTTCCTGACCTCGCCCTATTTCACCAAGGGCCTGTCGATGATGCGCGAGGTGAAGGCGAAGGTGCAGGTTGTCTCCGGCGTCACCGAACTTGCGGCGTCCGGCGACGGCCAGCTCGCGAGCGTCAGCTATGTCTCGGGCGGCAAGCGCGAGGCCATTCCCGCCGATCTCCTGCTGCTGCATCAGGGCGTCGTCCCTAACGTCAATCTGGCGATGTCGGCTGGTGTCGAGCACGGCTGGGACGATCTGCAATTGTGCTGGTCGCCAGTGCTCGATGCCAGCGGCAACTCGTCGGTCGCCGGCATTGCGATCGCCGGCGACGGCGCCGGCATCGGTGGCGCAAATGCAGCGGTGGTGCGCGGCCGCATCGCGGCGTGTGCGGCGCTGGAGGCACTGGCGCCAGCAGCCGCTGCGAAGCTTCCCGCGATGGCCACATTGCGGGCGGATCTCGCCAAGGCCGAGCGAGGTCGCACCTTCCTCGACACGTTGTTCCGCCCCGCGCCGCAATTCCGTATCCCCTCGGGCGACACCGTCGTCTGCCGCTGTGAGGAAGTGACGGCCAAGGACGTCCTCGACTCCGTCGCGATCGGCGCGACGGGGCCCAACCAGCTCAAGGCCTATCGCCGCACCGGCATGGGTCCGTGCCAAGGCCGGCTCTGCGGCCTTACCGTCACCGAGCTGATGGCACAGGCGCGCGGCAAGACCCCGCAGGAGATCGGCTATTACCGGCTGCGCGCGCCGGTCAAGCCGATCACCTTGGCCGAGCTCGCCGCCGTTCCGAAGAGCGAGGCCGACGTCAAGGCGGTGGTGCGCGGATGACGAAAAATGTGGATGCAATCGTCGTCGGCGGCGGCATCCACGGATGCTCGACCGTGTTGCATCTGTGTCTCGCCGGCCTGAAGCCGGTGCTGATCGAGAAGGACTATGCCGGCCGGCACGCTTCGGGAGTCAACGCTGGCGGCGTGCGCCAGCTGGCGCGGCACATTCCCGAAATCCCGCTGTCGATCCGCTCGATGGGGATCTGGGAAAAGATCAAGGATCTCGTCGACGACGATTGCAGTTTCGAAAGCTACGGCCAGGTGCTGGTCGCGGAGAATGAGGAGGAGCTCGCGGTCTGCCGTGCACGTGTGGCCGAGCTCAACGCGCTCGGCTTCACCCATGAGGAGCTGATCGACGGAGCCGAGTTGCGGCGGCTGGTGCCCGCCGTGGCCGAGACCTGTCCCGGCGGTGTGGTCTCGCGCCGCGACGGCGCCGCCAATCCGGCGCAGACGACGACCGCGTTCCGGCGCAAGGCCGAGCGGCTCGGGGCGACCGTGCGCGAGGGCGTGGCGGCCAGCAATATCCGGTGCAGCGATGGCCTCTGGCACGTCGATGTCGGCGCCGAGAGTTTCGCTGCGCCGGTGCTGGTCAATGCTGCCGGTGCCTGGGCCGGGAACATTGCCGCCGCCCTCGGCGAGCCCGTTCCGGTCGAGACCGTGGCGCCGATGCTGATGATCACCTCGCGCGTGCCGCATTTCATCGACCCCGTCGTGATCCTGCGCGGCCGAAAACTCTCCTTCAAGCAATTCAAGAACGGCACCGTGCTGATCGGCGGCGGTCATCTGGCGACGCCCTATCAGGACCGCAACGAGACGGTGCTGGACTGGAAGAGCCTTGCGATCAGCGCGCGCACCGTGTTCGAGCTGTTTCCTGTTATGCGCGATGCGACGATCATGCGCGCCTGGGCCGGCATCGAAGCGAAGATGAAGGACGACATTCCCGTGCTCGGGCCGAGCAGCCGCCACAAGGGGCTCTATCACCAGTTCGGCTTCTCGCTGCACGGCTTTCAGCTCGGCCCCGGCGCCGGCGCCGTGATGGCGGAGCTGATCGTCAACGGGGGCACCCAGACCCGCGTCGGGGATCTCGGCATCGACCGCTTCCATCCTTCCACGCTCTAACGAGAGAACATCATGAGCATCACCCGCAGCATCCGTACGCCCATCATGCATCGCGCCGTCGAAGCCAACGGCTTCGTCTTCGTCGGCGGAACCATCGCCGATGACACCTCCGTCTCGATGGGCGACCAGACCCGCAATATCCTCGGCAAGATCGCCGGCTATCTGAAGGAAGCCGGAACCGACAAGTCGCGTGTCGTCAGCGCTTCGATCTTCGTCACGGATCTCCCCAAGAAGAAGGAGATGGACGCGGCCTGGATCGAGTTCTTCGGTGACAATTTGCCGACCGCGCCACCGTCGGCGTCGCTGATCTCGGCGGCGGCGCGCTGATCGAGGTGGTCGTCACCGCGCTCAAGGGCTGATGCGGCGGGCCGACGGGGACGTCAGCGCTCCCAGCACGTGGCGACAATTCTTCAAAAACCCGACGCCCTGCCCCAGCGCGTCGGGTGGAAAGAATGAGTATCAATCGGTGATCCCAACGCCGTTGTTGTGACGCGTGCCTCACCAATTGACTATTCCGGGAAACTACCGCATCGGAACCGGGCCGCGCCTGCTCCGCGGCTCGGCTTTACGCGCTGCCGCCAGGCTCCAGCGCCTCGCCCATCTCCAGCGGATGCGCCATGGTCTCGTGCAGCGCGTCGCGATCGAGCTCGCCCTCGGAGATGCTGATGACGACGCAGGCGACGCCGTTGCCGATCAGGTTGGTCAGCGCGCGGCATTCGCTCATGAACTTGTCGATGCCGACCAGGATCGCAATCGACTGGATCGGGATGTCAGGCACGATCGAGAGCGTGGCGGCGAGTGTGATGAAGCCGGCACCGGTGACGCCGGACGCGCCCTTCGAGGTGATCATGGCGATGCCCAAAATGCCGAGCTCCTGCCAGATGGTCAGGTGCGTATTGGTCGCCTGCGCCAGGAATAGCGTCGCCAGCGTCATATAGATGTTGGTGCCGTCGAGGTTGAAGCTGTAGCCGGTCGGGATGACGAGGCCGACCACCGAGCGCGAGGCGCCGAGATGCTCCATCTTCTGGATCATCTGCGGCAGCACCGTCTCCGACGACGAGGTGCCGAGCACGATCAGGAGCTCGTCCTTGATATAGGCGATGAAGCGCAGGATCGAGAAGCCGGCCAGCCGCGCGATCGAGCCCAGCACGATCAGCACGAACAGGATGCTGGTGAGATAGAACGTGCCGATCAGCGCGGCGAGGTTGAGCAGCGAGCCGAGGCCATAGGCGCCGACGGTGAATGCCATCGCGCCGAAGGCGCCGATCGGTGCCACGCGCACGATGATGCGGATGATGCCGAAGAACATCTTTGCGGCCTTGTCGATCGCCTCCGCGATCGGCTCGCCGGCCTTGCCGAGGAAAGCGATGGCGAAGCCGGAGAGGATCGAGACCAACAGCACTTGCAAAAGATCGCCACGCGCGATCGCGCCGACATAGCTGTCGGGAATGATCGCCATGAGATGGGCAACGATGCCGTCTTGGTGGGCCTTGGTAACATAGGTCGCTACCGATTTCGGATCGATTGTCGCGGGATCGATGTTGAAGCCGTGCCCCGGCTGGAGCACCTCGCCGACCAGCAGGCCGATCGCGAGCGCGACGGTCGAGACCGTCTCGAAATAGATCAGCGATTTCAGCCCGACCCGGCCGACGCGCTTGAGGTCGCCCATCGAGGAGATCCCGTGCACCACGGTGCAGAAGATCACCGGTGCGATCATCATCTTGATCAGCGCGATGAAGCCGTCGCCGAGCGGCTTCAGAGCCTTGCCGAGGTCCGGATAGAAATAGCCGATGAGCACCCCGAGCGCGATCGCAATCAGCACCTGGACATAGAGGATCTTGTACCAGGGCTGGTGCCGGCGGTGAATGGCTGGCTGGATCGCAATCTGTGTCATAGTGTGGGCCCCGGAACGCATTGATCTTGCATGATTTACATCATGTGATGATCGCCGCATAAGCAACAATCACGTTTTTGTCGGATCGCACGAAGATCAGCCGCTGCACCGCAAATGGGGGGAACATGTCGACCGCAACGGGCACGGACGAGCAGGCGCAAGACCGTCTTTCGCAAGGCTATTTTCCGCATTGGAAGCTCAAGACCTCGGGCGTGATCATGCCGGAGGAGCGGCTGTCATGGGGGCAGACCATTGTCTCCGGTCTCCAGCATTGCGTTGCAATGTCGGGGTCGACGATCATCGCACCGCTGCTGATGGGGTTCGATCCCAATGTTGCAGTCCTGTTCTCCGGCATCGGCACGCTGATCTTCTTCGTCATCGTCGCGGGGCGCGTGCCAAGCTATCTCGGTTCGAGCTTCGCATTCATCGCCGTCGTCCTCGCCGCCACCGGCTATGCCGGACATGGGCCGAACCCGAACCTGTCGGTTGCACTCGGCGGTATCGTCGGAGCCGGGGTGCTGTACGGCCTGATTGCGCTGATTGTGATGTGGTCGGGAGTCGGCTGGGTCGAGCGGCTGCTGCCGCCGACCGTCACCGGCGCCGTGGTTGCCGCGATCGGCCTCAACCTCGCGCCCGTGGCGGTCAAGGCGGTGAGCGTCGGCGCGTTCGACACCTGGATCGGGCTCGCCACCGTCTTGATCATCGGCGTGGTTGCCGTGGCCGCCCCGGGCCTGTGGCGCCGCCTGCCGATCATCCTTGGCGCGATCGGCGGATATCTTTTGGACCTGCTGTTCGCGAACGGCCTCGGCTTCGGCAAGCCGATCGACTTCGCGCAACTCTCGGCCGCGCCATGGCTGGGCCTGCCGCACTTTGCTGCGCCGACCTTTCATGCCGATGCAATTGTCCTGATCGCGCCGGTTGCAATCATTCTCGTCGCCGAGAACCTCGGTCACATCAAGGCCGTCGGCGCCATGACGGGCCGGAGCCTCGACGGCTATCTCGGCCGGGCCTTGTTCGCCGACAGCCTCGCGACGATCGTGGCGGCGTGCGGCGGCGGCACCGGCGTCACCACCTATGCCGAGAACATCGGCGTCATGGCGGCGACGAAGGTCTATTCGACTTTGCTGTTCGCGTTCGCGGCCACGGTGTCGATCCTGCTCGGCTTCTCGCCGAAATTCGGCGCCCTCATCCTGTCGATCCCCGGTCCCGTCATCGGCGGCCTCTCGATCGTGCTGTTCGGCTTGATCGCGGCGATGGCGGGCCGGATCTGGGTCGAGAACAAGGTCGACTTCGCCAATCCGGCCAACCTGATCACGGTCGCCGTCGCGCTAACCGCCGGTGCCGGCGATCTCACCCTCAAATTCGGCGTGTTCACGATCGGCGGGATCGGCACCGCAACCTTCGGCGCCATCATCCTTTATCAGATCCTGACCTCGCCGCTCGCGCGCAGCGCGGAGTGAATCCCGGCAATCCGCTGGGAAGATGGAACCAAACATTGGTTCCATCGATGATGATGCATTCCGGAGAAAGCAGATGCCACAAACTGATCGCCCGACCGCATTTCCGTCTCGTCTCGTCGGCCAATACGCGCTGGTGACAGGCGCCTCACAGGGTATCGGCCGGGCCGTCGCCATTCGGTTCGCCCAGGAAGGTGCGGCGGTGGCGATCAATTATTTCGGTCATCCCGAGAAGGCCGAGGAGACGCTTGCGCTGGCGCGAACCGCATCGGGTGATCGCGGCCACGGCAAGCCTGATCATGTCATCGTCAAGGCGGACGTCGGCAGCGAACAGGAGATCGCCGCGATGTTCGAGACGATCCTGGCGCGCTGGAAGCGCCTCGATTGTCTCGTCAACAATGCCGGCTTCCAGCGGGAATCGCCGAGCGAGGCGCTCGACATCGAAACCTATCGCCGCATCATCGACGTCAATCTCAACGGCGCCGTGATCTGTGCGCAGAAGGCGCTCGCGCATTTCGTCGCGCGCGGCGGAGGCGGCAGCATCATCAATTGCTCCAGCGTCCACCAGATCATTCCGAAGCCCGGTTATCTCGCCTATTCGATCAGCAAGGGCGGCATGGCCAACCTGACGCGCACGCTGGCGCTGGAATTCGCCGGCCACGGCATTCGCGTCAATGCGGTCGGACCAGGCGCCATCGACACGCCGATCAACGCAGCCTGGACCGGTGACGCCGAGAAGCGCGGCGTCGTCACCAGCCACATTCCGCTCGGCCGCGTCGGCACGCCGGAAGAGATCGCGGCTGTGTTCGCCTTCCTGGCCTCGGATGATGCCAGCTACATCACCGGGCAGACCATCTATGCCTGCGGCGGCCTGACGCTGTTCCCCGAATTCCGCGAGAACTGGGCGAGCTAAGACGGCGCTGACGATCTTCCGGTGCAGATCAACCTTCGGCAGGCCGGTCGAATCCGGCAATCAGTTTGATCAAGTCACTCTGTCGTGCCGTGCCGGTCTTGCGAAAGAGGTTGTGGAGATGCGTCTTGACGGTTGCCTGCGACGATCCCAGCATATCGGCCAGGGCGCGTACACCGCTGACTTTCGCGATGCCGTCGAGCACGCGGATTTCACTCGCCGTGAGCCCGTACAGTTTTGCCAGCGCTTCCAGCAGCGGCGGGCTGGCCGGCGATGTCCTGCGAACGAACACTGCCGCAACCGCGGAGTGCACCGCGCCGGCCCGCTGGCGGTCGCCTGATGTCAGTGGCAAGACATGCGCGAACCAGCGGCGAGCCGGTGCATCCGAAAGCGGTATTGCCGCGCCATGGCTCCCGCCCGCCACGTCTCCGCTCTCGGCGGCCGCGAGCAAGTCGCGGAGCACGCGCTGCGCCTCGGGTGCGACAGCCGCCAACGTGCCCCGCCGCTCGCGCAGCAGTGTGCCCTCGTCGAGCATCGTGCGCCCCAACTCATTGACGAGGACGACCCGGCCGTTCAATCCCACCAGGAAGATAGCAGCCTCGACGTTGTCGAGCGTTTCGGTCAGAACCGCCTGCGCCGTCTTGCGCTGATCGAACAACCTGCCTATCGCGACCGCGCGCTGAAAATGCGGCACGATCAGCGCCGCTCTTCGTCTCACCGCGTCGTCGACGCCGCCGTGCGCCTCCTCCCTGCGGATATTGAGCACGGAGGAACTTGTCGCGCTCTTTTCCAGGTTGACGCAGATTACGTCGGTGATGCCCTGCGGTTCGACCCATTCCCTGTGGAAACGCGTATCGAGGAGCTCCGCTTCGGGAACGATATCGGTCGGCGTGTAGATCAATCCGGGTTCGACAAAGGTTGCCGCCGGGAATACCGGGTTCATCGGCATGTATTTCTCGAAATAGAGCCGCGTGTAGTGCGGGTCGTCGTTGAACAAATGCAGTGCGGCCGAACTTTCGCTGGCGATATCGTGCCAATAGAGCACGGACGAAGAGCCACCGACGAAATGGCACGAGTGTTCCAGCGCCCGCATCCACAAGGTCGGATCAAGTGCGGCGTCGTAGATGTCGCCGATCAGCTCTGAGAGCATCGAGGTCTCAGAGGTCACGGCCAACCCAAATCGTATCGAACCTGCATTCGCAATATTCTCGGCATTTGCGCCTGACTGTAATCGCGTAACACGCGACCGCAAACCATCCGCGCGAATATTGCAAAATACTTCCACAATTCAAAGAGACGAGATCGTGAGAATCAGATCGCTCGGCTCCTCGTTATTTGCCGCTTCTTTGGGCATTGTGACGGATGTTCATCGATGATGATTCGTCCTGACCTTATTGCGCTCTGGCCTCGCGCTAGAACTCGCCACCGATGCCGACATAGGCGGTGTGCTCGGTGCCGCCACCATTGCCGTAGCCGCCGACCACGCTCAGCGGCATGGCGGTGTTGAGGCGGTGGGCGAAGCCGAAACCGAAGCCGCCTTCGCCGTGATAGACCGAGCCGCGCATCTGCCAGGTGGTCTTGCCGGGCGCCGACGGCATCGGCGCAGTTGCGGTCGCGACTGCCGCGGCGATGCCACGCCGCGCTTCGGTCTGGTTGTCCCAGATCTGCGACTGCAACCCGGAAAGCTGCGACTGGAAGCCTGAAGACATGCCGCTCAGCTGACTCATGTTGACCGCGTCGGTCGGATTGACGCCCGCCGCGACGTTGGTCAGCCGCCGCTCGTTGCCGGCCGTGCCGAACGACACCGTGTTGGCGGCGCTCGCCACCGAGCCTGCGCCGATCGCGACCGAGTTCGATGCAAGCGCCTGCGCCCCAACTCCCAATGCCGTCGCGGCAGCGCCGCTGGCGACACTGGATTGGCCAATCGCGGTCGTGGCGTCGCCGTTTGCCGTGCTTGACACGCCGTAGGCGCTCGCTGCCGCGCCGTTTGCAACGCTGAGTGCGCCGGTCGCCGTTGCGTTGACCCCCGTTGCGGTGCTTTGAGCGCCCGTCGCGGTTGCGAAACTGCCGGTGGCATTGCTGCCAGCGCCGATTGCAGTCGCCGAGGCGCCGTCCGCGGAGGCCCCGCTGCCAAGCGCGGTCGCGACGATTCCGCTAGCGGTCGCGTTGCCGCCAATCGCCGTGGCGATTGCGCCGGTTGCCATGGCGGCCTGGCCCACCGCCGTGGCGGCGCTGCCGCTCGCAGTGGCTTGTTCGCCGAAGGCTGATGCGGCAGCACCGTTCGTAGTGGCCAAGCTTCCCACCGCGGTCGCATTACCTGCGACGCCATTGTTCGCGCCGCCGCCCGCAGCGTAGTCGGCCGCCGCTGCGGCGCTGGTCGCCAGCAAGGGGGCCGCTGCGGCCACAAGGACGAAACCTGCCGATAGCACGCGGTGGACGAAGTCTGCGAGGTGCACCGTGGACCGCGCGCTCGCGCGTTCGGTTTGACGTGCGTGGTTCTGTCCGCGAAGCAACCGAAATGACATCGTTCAAGCGCCCCTTTTCATTATTGACGCAGGGTGCGGAAAGCGCGTCGAGGGCGCATCAGCCGTTGGGTTGAAGGCAGCCCCATACCGTGATGCTGAGGTTGGCTTTTCCGCCGGGTGTTGCAGAATTGCCCGCGCCCCGTGGAACCGGCGTAGCCTTTTCCGGGATGCACTTCGGCAACAGACCGGCGAAAAGCGGCTGCCGGAGATCGGCACTGCATCGACTTCAGCCGAACGGTTGATGTGCGGCGGGCGGTCTCAGGCCACTTTCGTTCGGAGTCGGATGATGGCGCCCACGAATGCGGGGTCCGTTTCGCCAGAGTCCGGCCCACCGATCGGGATTCTGCGGCAGGAAGAACGCGTTCGCCATGACGCTGCGTTGGTTGAGTGCGGCCCTTGGGCTTGTGATTTTTGGACTCCTGATCGTGGGTGCTGTGACGACGTCCGCGCAGCAGACACCGCCGCAACCGCATCAGGCATCGCCACAGCAGCAACAGGCAGCCAAGCCTGCCAATATCGACCGCAACGGCATCCTCATGCTGATCCGGTCGACCCTGCTCGCGCTCGACCACGCCAACAAGACCGGCAACTACACCGTGCTGCGCGACCTCGGCGCGCCGGGCTTCCAGGTCAATACCGCCGCTCGGCTCGCGGAAATCTTCGCCAAGCAGCGCGGCGACAAGCTCGATCTCTCCGGCGTCGCGGTCATCGATCCGCAACTGTCGCTGTTGCCGCAGATCGAGCCCAATGGCCTCCTGCACATGGCAGGACTTTTTCCGTCGGCGCCATCGCAGGTGAATTTCGAATTGTTGTTTGCGGCCGTCGAAGGACAATGGCGTGTCTTCGGCGTGTCGCTGTCGGTCGGCCAGTCCTCGCCGGTAGCGCCGGCCGCGCCTGAAACTGTTCCCAAGGCTGTGGCCTCGCAAAAGAAGACTGGGCCGCCGAAGCCCAGTATCCCTTCGAAATAATCAACGGCCGTTCCGACGTCGAGAAATGTTGCTCAACGAAATAGCAACTCGATCACAACGTAAGCCACCCGCAATTCCACCTCGTCGCTTCGCGCATGAAGCCGTGCGTCATACGGTTGAAGGTTCGCAATGGTTATGTTGTGATAGTGTGTGACTGAAGCGCCAATGCCCCGCATGTTGTTTGGAATGAAGAGTTGGTCGTGACGTCTGAAGCTGCTCTTCTATCAGAGCTGATCGGCCTGGTTTATGACGCCGCGCTCGATCCAACCCTGTGGCCGCGCGCCTTGGAGCAGGCTTGCGTGTTCGTCGGCGGCTCCTCCGGAAACCTGTTCTGGCACGATGCGGCGACCGGACAATCCGCGGTGTTGCATCTCTTCAACGAAGAGCCGCAGTACACGAAACTCTATTTCGAGAAGTATCTTCCCCTGAACCCGTGCTTTCCAGCGGCTGCTTTCTCCGAGGTCGGTGTCGTCTATGCATCGACCGACTTCGTCCCCTTCGAGGAGATGGTGGAGACGCGCTTCTATGAAGAATGGATGAAGCCGCAGGGCATGATCGACGCGCTCGGGGCGAATTTGGAGAAGGGGGCGACCAATTCATCGATCGTCAGCGTCCGGATGCATGAGAAGGATGGCTTCGCCGACGCCGATCTGCGCCGCCGGTTTGCGCTGATCGTGCCACATTTTCAGCGGGCGGTGTCGATCGGACGTCTGTTCGATCAGAGTAAGGCGGCGCAGGCGGTCCTGACCCAAACGCTCGACAATATCTCGGCCGCGGTCTTCCTGGTGGGCTCCAACGGACGCCTTGTCCTCAGCAACCTGCCGGGACGCATGATGCTGGACGAGGCCGTGCTACTGACCGAACGAAACGGAGTGTTGTTCGCCATTGAACCAGAAGCGCAGCGCGGGCTACGCGATGCGCTTCTGGTTGCTGATCGCGGCGACGCAGCAGCGGACGGTGGCGACCCGATTTCGCTCTCGGCTGCGCTGCCCGGCCACTGGTTTGCCAATGTGCTGCCGCTGACCTCCGGCGACCGCCAGCGCACCGGCATGTTGCACTCCGCCGCTGCCGCAGTTTTCGTCCGCAGGACCTCGCCGGCAAGCCCGCCGCCGCTGGAGGTGCTCGCAAAACTCTACAAGCTGACCGCAAGCGAAGTCCGCCTGATCGACGGCGTTATGAAGGTCAGCGGGGTGAAAGCCCTGGCCGAGCTGCTCGGGCTGAGGCAGGCCACCGTCAAGACCCATCTCCACAACGTCTTCCGCAAGACCGGCACCGCGCGGCAGAGCGAGCTCGTGAAGCTGATTGCCGGCTTCGAACCGTCCGAGCGCGGGTGATCTGGCAGAACCGGACGGCGCGGACTACATCTGTGCCATGACAAATGCTCCGCCGGCAAACCACCCGCTCCAGGATTTCGTCGACCGGCACCAACGCTTGTTCGTACTGACCGGCGCCGGCTGCAGCACCAATTCGGGCATTCCCGACTATCGTGACAGCCATGGCAATTGGAAGCGGACCCAGCCGGTCAACTTCCAGGCCTTCATGTCGGAACAGCATACGCGCCAGCGCTATTGGGCGCGCAGCCTGATCGGATGGCGGCGGTTCGGCCGGGCCCGGCCAAACGATGCGCATCATGCGCTGGCTCGGCTCGAGGCCAATGGTCGCTGCGAGATGCTGCTGACCCAGAATGTCGACCGGCTGCATCAATCTGCCGGCCATCGGGAGGTGATCGATCTGCACGGCCGGCTCGATCTGGTCCGCTGCATGGGTTGCGGCGGGAAGACGCCGCGCGACGAATTCCAGGACGCGCTTGGTCGTGCCAACGCGGAATGGTTGACGCTCGATGCTGCGGACGCGCCGGACGGCGACGCGGATCTGAAGCACGCGGATTTTTCGTCGTTCAAGGTGCCGGTCTGCGAAGCCTGCGGCGGCATCCTCAAGCCGGACGTCGTGTTTTTCGGCGAGAACGTTCCACGCAACATCGTCGCCACCGCGCAGGACCATCTGTCGCAGGCCGACGCCATGCTGATCGTCGGCTCCTCGCTGATGGTCTATTCCGGCTTCCGCTTCGTAAAGGCTGCGGCGGAACGGCGGATTCCGATCGCTGCGGTCAATCTCGGCCGTACCCGCGCCGACGATCTCCTGACGCTGAAGGTCGAACAGCGCTGCGAAGCGGCGCTTGCATTCCTGCTCTGATCTCGCCCCAGGCGAACGCGCCTTGCCTATTGCGGCCTTGCCTATTGCATAGGTGCCAAGCAGAATGGCCGGATGCGGCGCTGTCAGTATGCCCGATGGCATGGAAATTGCTGCGCTTTTGACCTCAGTCTCGACGACCAGCACGGAGAGTTTGGAATGCTTGAGGGAGCCGAAGTGCGGCTTGCCGTCGATATCGGTGGCACGTTCACTGATATCGTGCTGGACGTGGGCGAGGCACGCAAAACGCGCAAGGTGCTGACGACGCCGCAGCGGCCTGAACAGGCCGTGCTGGATGGAATGCGTCTCATTCTCGCCGATGCGCGTGCCCATATCAGCGACATCGACGTCTTCATTCACGGCACGACGCTCGCGACCAACGCCATCATCGAGCGACGCGGCGCCAAAACCGCGCTGATTGCGACCGATGGATTTCGCGACGTGCTCGATATCGGCACCGAGAGCCGCTACGATCAGTACGATCTCACCATCGACAAGCCGAAGCCGCTGGCGCCGCGCAGCCTGCGCTTCACCGTGCCCGAGCGCATCGACGCGCATGGCGCCGTCCGTCTCCCGCTCGACGAAACAGCCGTGCGCGCACTCGCGCCGAAATTGCGTGAGCTGAAGGTCGAGAGCGTCGCGATCGCCTTCCTGCACTCCTACGCCAATCCCGAGCACGAGCGCCGCACCGCCGCGATCATCAGTGAGGAGATGCCCGGCATCTCCGTGACGGTATCGTCTGCGGTGTGTCCCGAGATCCGCGAATACGAGCGCACCTCCACCGCGGTCGCCAACGCCTATGTGCAACCGCTGATCGACGGCTATCTCGCCCGCATGTCTGATGCCCTGCAGGTCGAGCAGTACCGCGGTGCGATCTACCTCGTCACCTCCGGCGGTGGCGTCACCTCGATCGAGACGGCGCGGCGCTTTCCGGTTCGGCTGGTCGAATCCGGTCCCGCCGGCGGCGCGATCTTCTCGGCGCAGATCGCCGCGCGTCTCGGCGAGAGCAAGGTGCTTTCCTTCGACATGGGCGGCACCACGGCAAAAATCTGCCTGATCGAAAAATACCAGCCCGAGACTTCGCGCGTGTTCGAGGTCGATCGCGCCGCGCGCTTCCTCAAGGGTTCGGGCCTGCCGGTGCGTATCCCCGTGATCGAGATGGTCGAGATCGGCGCCGGCGGCGGCTCGATCGCCCATGTCGACGCGATGAAGCGTGTGACCGTCGGTCCTGAGAGTGCCTCGTCGGAGCCGGGACCTGCCTGTTATGGCCGCGGCGGCCAGCGGCCGGCGGTGACCGATGCGGACGTAGCCCTCGGCATGATCGATCCCGACGCCTTCGCGGGCGGGACGATCAAACTCGACCCGGAACTCGCGAAGCAGGCGCTGCTGCGCAGCGTCGGCGAGCCGCTGGGTCTCTCGGCCGAAACCGCAGCCTATGCCGTGCACGAGGTCGTTTGCGAGAACATGGCGAGCGCGGCGCGCGTGCACGCGGTCGAGCGCGGTGAAATCGTCGGCGAGCACACGCTGATCGCGTTCGGTGGTGCCGCGCCGCTGCATGCGGCGCGTGTCGCCGAGAAGATCGGCGTCTCCCGGGTGATCGTGCCGTCGAATGCCGGCGTCGGATCGGCCGTCGGATTTCTCGCGGCTCCGATCGCCTATGAATTGGTGCGCAGCCGTCACGTCCGGCTCGACGATTTCGACACCGAGGCGGTTTCCGACCTGCTCCAGGAGATGGTGACCGAAGCCCGCGCGCTGGTCGAGTCCGGTGCGGCCGGCGCGCCGGTGCGCGAGCGCCGCGCCGCGTTCATGCGCTATGTCGGCCAGGGGCACGAGATCACGATCGAGCTGCCGAACCGGCGGCTGACATCAGCCGATCTCGCCGGGTTGCGCCAGAAGTTCGAGGCCGACTATTCCGGGATGTTCGAGCGGTCGATTCCGGGCGCGGCGATCGAGGTGTTAAGCTGGTCGGTGCTCGCGACCACCGACGCACGCAATCCGTCGGTCGTCGCAAGCGTGACGCGCAAGCCAGCGGGCAAGGCCTCCGGCAGTCGAAAGTTCTTCGACGGCCGGGCGGGGGAGGTGATCGAGATCCCGCTCTATCGCCGCGAGGACATGGCGCCGGGCGCGACGATTGCGGGTCCCGCCGTGATCGCAGAGGACGAAACCTCGACCTTCGTCTCCACCAGTTTTGACGCCCATATCGACGGTGCCGGCAGCATCGTCATGGAACGGAAGGCGGCCTGATCATGAGCAAGGCAAAAGGCACGAGCCTGATCGACCTCCAGATCATGTGGCACCGGCTGATCGCCGTGGTGGAGGAGCAGGCGCAGGTGCTGCTCCGCACCGCGTTCAGCCCGATCGTGCGCGAATGCGGCGATCTGTCGGCCGGCGTGTTCGACCTCGAGGGGCGGATGCTGGCGCAGGCGGTCACGGGCACGCCCGGTCACGTCAACTCGATGGCGGAATCGGTCAAGCACTTCATCGCCCATTTCCCGATCAAGACGATGAAGGAGGGCGACGCCTACATCACCAACGATCCCTGGATGGGCACCGGCCATCTCAACGACTTCGTCGTCACCACGCCCTGCTTCAAGGACGGCAAGCCGGTCGCGCTGTTCTCCTGCACCAGCCATCTCATGGACATCGGTGGCATCGGCTTCGGGCCCGACGCCACCGACGTGTTCATGGAGGGGCTCTACATCCCCATGCTGAAGCTGATCGACCAGGGCGTCGTCAACGAAACGCTGATGGCGATGATCCGCACCAACACGCGGCTGCCGATCGACACCGAGGGCGACACTTATTCGCTCGCCGGCTGCAACGACGTCGGCTGCGAGCGTCTGGTCGAGATGATGACCGAATTCGGCATCGACACGCTGGATGAGCTCGGCGACTACATCTGCGACCGCTCGCGCGAGGCCGTGCTGGCCGAAATCGCAAAACTGCCAAAGGGCAGCTGGCACAACACCATGGTTGTCGACGGCTATGACGCGCCGGTGACGCTCGCCGCGACGTTGACGATCTCAGAGACGCGCATCCACGTCGATTTCGACGGCACCACGGGTGCCTCGAAGTTCGGCATCAACGTGCCGCTCTCCTACACCACGGCCTACACCGTGTTCGGCCTCGGCTGCGTGGTCGCCTCGCAAATCCCCAACAATGCCGGTTCGCTCTCGCCGCTGACGGTATCGGCGCCTGCGGGTGCGATCCTGAATGCGCCGAAGCCCGCGCCGGTCGCCTCGCGCCACATCATCGGCCAGATGCTCCCCGACGTCGTGTTCGGCTGCCTGCGTCAGATCATTCCCGAGCGCGTGCCGGCGGAAGGCACGTCATGTCTGTGGAATCTCAATGTGCGCGGACAGACGCGCAGCGGCGCCGGCGGCAATTACGGGTTCTCGATGGCGGTGACCTCCAATGGCGGCACCGGCGCGCGCTTTGCGAAGGACGGTCTGTCTGCGACCGCCTATCCCAGCGGCGTGCGCGGCACGCCGGTCGAGATCGCGGAGACGCAGACGCCGCTGATCTTCTGGCGCAAGGAGCTGCGACCGGATTCCGGCGGGGCAGGGCGCACCCGTGGCGGTCTCGGCCAGATCATCGAGGTCGGTAGCGGCGTCGATGCGCCGTTCGACATTCTCGCAGCGTTCGACCGCATCGAGCATCCGCCGCGCGGCCGCGATGGCGGCCAGAACGGCGAGGCCGGCTATGTCGGTCTCAAGTCTGGCAAGAAGCTGCGCGGAAAGGGCTTTCAGCAGGTGCCGCCGGATGATCGCCTCGTGGTGCTGACGCCCGGCGGCGCCGGCATCGGTGCGCCCACCGAGCGGGATCGTGCGGCCGTCAATGACGACGTCGAGAGCGGCCTCGTGTCGTCGGACAATGCAGTTGCGGTTTATGGATTCGCGCGGTGACGAGCCGGAAGCTACGCGCGCTAACGAGATGGAGAGATTGATGATCACGCGACGAAGCTTTACCGCAGGCGCAGCGACGCTATTAGCGGCAAGCCAGATCCCCACCCGCGCGCGCGCTGCGACGGTGAGCTGGGACATGTCGACGGTCTGGCCCGACGCCAATTTCCACACCCAGAACGCGTTTGCGTTTGCCGCGGAAGTCAAGAAGCAGACCGAGGGCGCGGTCGCGATCACGGTGAAAGCCGGCGGTCAGCTCGGCTTCAAGGGGCCGGAACATCTGCGCGCCGTGCGTGACGGACTCGTGCCGCTCGCCGACGTCCTCAACATCCAGCAGATCGGCGACGAGCCCTTCATGGGCGTCGAGAGCATTCCGTTCCTCTGCGGTTCGGTGGACGAATTGAAGGTGCTGCACAAATATGTGCGGCCCGAATATGAGAAGATCGCCGCGCGCAACAACCAGAAGATCCTCTACGTCGTGCCGTGGCCGACGCAATATCTACACCTCAAGGTGAAGGTTGCCGACGTCGAGGGACTGAAGAACATCAAGATCCGCGTTCCCGACAAGGGCGCCGTCGACATGCTGGCCGCCATCGGCATGGCGCCGATCATGATTCCCTGGGGCGAGACGATTCCGGCGCTGGCCTCCGGCGCGGTCTCTGGCGTCTCCACCTCGGCGGTGTCGGGCGTCGACGGGAAATTCTGGGAGTTCCTGAAATACATCTACCCGACCAATCACGTCTGGTCGTCGCAGATGCTGACCGTCAATCTCGACTCCTGGAAGGCGCTCTCGACTGACCAGCAGAATCTTGTTGCCGGCATCGCCGCCAAGATGGAGCCCGGCTTCTGGGCGAACTCGCTCAGGGCCGACGTCGACAGCCTCAACCGCATGAAGGAAGGCGGCATGGAGGTGGTGCCGGTTCCGGATGCGATGATGACCGAGATCCGGGCCAAGACCGCGCCGCAGCTCGAGGCCTTCCTCAAGCGTGTGCCGGCCGCCGACAAGCCGGTGCGGGCCTATCTTGCTGAAATGAAGCGCTGAGGACCGGACGGTGGTGAGCATCTCGCCGGAAGCGCCACAGAGCCTCAATGCCGCGGCGCCGGCGCCGCTGCGCCTCCTGCTCGACGGCATCGATCGTCTCGGCCGGCTCGACGGCTGGATCGGCGGCGGCTGTCTGCTCATGCTGACGCTGCTGATGCTGTGCGAGGTCGCAACGCGCTTCCTGTCGAACTTCCTGCCGTTCTTTCCCCCGACGATCTCGATTGCGTGGGAATATTCGTCCTATCTGATGGCGGCGTGCTTCACCTTCGGCGCCGCCATGACGCTGCGCGTTGGCGGCCACATCCGCGTCGTGTTGTTGCTGAAGAACGTTCCGGCGCCATTCCGGCGTGCGCTCGAGGTCCTCGCAGCAACGGGAGGCTTCCTCTTCATGGCTTTCCTGTCCTCCTCCATGGCGAAGTTCGCCTTCGGCGCCTTCATTCGCGGCCAGGTGTCGACCTCGAGCGACACGCCGCTGTGGTTTCCGCAAGCCGTCGTCGCCTTCGGCATGCTGCTGCTTACGCTCCAATTCCTGGCGCGCGCGATCCAGGCGGCGCTTGGCCTGCCGCTGGAAGATCACCGCATGAAGGCCACCCCCGTCGAATGATCGCGCTCGCACCTGCCATCGGACACCGGATCCCATGACCATCGAAGTCGTCGCGCTCTTTGCGATCCTGTTCGCGCTTCTGGCGTGCGGCATGTGGATCGGACTGACGCTCGCGCTCACCGCGACGCTGCTGCTCGCAATGTTCCGCTCGATCCCGCTCGACAAGCTGTTGCCGCAATACGCCTGGAACATCCTGACGACGCAGGAGCTGCTGGCGCTGCCGTTGTTCATCCTGATGGGCGAGCTGTTGTTTCGCACCCGCCTGTCGCGTTCGCTGTTCCAGGGGCTTGCGCCCTGGGCAGGCTTGCTGCCGGGCCGGCTGCTGCATGTCAACGTGATCGGCTGCACCATCTTCGCGGCGATCTCGGGCTCTTCGGCGGCGACCACGCAGGTGATCGGCCGCATGTCGCTCAACGAGCTCACACGCCGCGGCTATTCGCGCGACATCGCGATCGGATCGCTCGCCGGCGCCGGCACGCTCGGCTTCCTGATCCCGCCGTCGAACATCATGATCATCTACGGCGTGCTCGGTGACGTCTCGATCCTGAAGCTGTTCACCGCGGGCGTGCTGCCGGGCCTGCTGCTGGCCGCGACCTTCATGGGCTGGGTGATGCTGCACACCACACTCGACCGCACGATGGTGCCGGAGAGCGAAGCCAAGCTCTCGCAGGTGCCCTGGGGCGCGCGCTTCGCCGCGCTGAAGGACCTCGCGCCGGCGCTGTTCCTGATCGCGTGCGTGCTAGGCTCGATGTATGGCGGGCTCGCAACCCCGTCGGAAGCCGCCGCCGTCGGCGTGCTCGGCGCAGCCCTGGTCGCCCGGGCTCAGGGCTCGATGTCGCAGCAGGTGATGCGCGACGTGCTGATCGGCTCGGTCGTGACCTGCTCGATGATCGCGCTGATCGTGCTCGGCGCCTCGATCCTCGGCAACGCGGCGGCCTTTCTCGGCGTCCCGCAGGCGGTCGCAGTCTTCGTCAAGGGGCTCGGCCTGTCGCCCTTCATGCTGATCGTCGTGCTGATCATCTTCTACCTGATCCTCGGCTGCTTCCTCGACGGCTTCTCGATGATCGTGATGACGCTGCCGATCGTGCTGCCGATCGTGAAGGGGGCGGGCTTCGACGAGATCTGGTTCGGCATCTTCCTCGTGCTCGCGGTCGAAATGGCGCAGATCACGCCGCCGGTCGGCTTCAACCTGTTCGTCATCCAGGGCCTCACGGACGACGGCCTCGGCTACATCGCACGCGTCACGATGCCCTATCTCGTCATCATGGTCGGCTTCGTACTGCTGCTGACGCTCTGGCCCGGCATCGTCACGATTCTGCCGCGGGTGCTGTACGGAGGGTAGGTTCGCGCCGTCCCGGCCCTGAGGTCGGGACGGCGTTTCGATCCTTTTGGCTTATGCCGCCGCCTTCTTCCGCGCCTGCTCGGCTTTGTACAACTCGAACTCCTCCGCGATCGCCTTCGCGATTGACGGCCGCTGGCGCAACCGCTCGTAATAGGCTTTCACGTTCGGCCACTTCGCGAGCTCAATCGGCGGCGTCGCCATGGTCCAGTTGATCACCGTGACGAGATAGGCATCGGCGACGCTGAAATGATCGAGCAGGAACTCGCGTCCCCCAAGATAATTGTCCAGATAGTCGAGCCGCGACAGGTTCTTCTCGATCACATAGGCTTTCATCTCCTGCGGCGCCTTGCGGTCGAGCACGGGGATGAACAGCCCCTTGTGCAGCTCGGTGCCGATGAAGCAGAGCCATTGATGCAGGCGGGTGCGATCGATCCCCGCTGTGGCGCCGAGACCGGATTGCGGGAAACGGTCGGCGACATATTGCAGGATCGCGGCGTTCTCGGTCAGCACCACGCCCTCGTCGGTGCGCAGCGTCGGCACGAGGCCGATCGGGTTGACGGCGCGGAAGTCCGTGCCGTCCTGCAGCACGGTCTTGGTCGGGGAATCGACTTCGAGATAGGTTGCCTCGGCGCCGGCTTCGTAGAGCGCAACGCGCGTCGCCATGGAGCAGGCGAGCGGCGAGAAATAAAGATCCATCTTGGGCCTCCTTGGGCAATTCCTCTTTGTGAGTGTCGCTCAACCTGGCCAGATTGATTTTTGTACTGTCTTGCATAATATGGGATCGGTCAAGGATTAATTTGCGACATGGTACAAAAATCAAAGCCGCCAACTGCCGCCAGTGAGCACGAGCGCCGCGGTGAACCCAAGCGCCGCGGCCGTCCGCGCGCCTATGAGCCCGAATTCGCACTCGGCAAGGCGCTGGATTTGTTTCGCAGGCAGGGCTTTGCAGCGACCTCGCTCGATGATCTCAGCGAAGCCACCGGCATGAACCGCCCGAGCCTTTACGGTGCCTTCGGCGACAAGCGCGAGCTCTACATCAAGAGCTACCAGCGCTACCGTGAGGACGCACGCGCATCGGTGGTCGAGATCTTCCGCCAAGAGATGCCGGTGCGTCAGCGGCTGGAGCGCATCTACGCTGCGGCGCTGAACATCTATCTCTCCGGAGAGACCGGCCCGCGCGGCTGCTTCACCGTGGTGACTGCCGCATCGGAAGCGGTGGGCGATCCCGAGATTCGCGCCATGGTACTGGAGGGGCTCTCCGACCTGGACAAGGCCTTTGCGAGTTGCTTCCGCCGCGCCAAGGAGAAGGGCGAGTTGCCTGACAGCGCTGATCCCGCGGTTCTGGCGCAGCTTGCATCCGCTACTGTGCATTCGATTGCCATCCGCTCCCGTGCGCGCGTGTCACGCAAGGACCTGGAGGCGATCGTGAAAGGCGCGATTGATGTGATGGTGGGAGTCAAACCCTGAGCCGTCGCCGGGACGACGCCGTTGCTTGATCTCGCCGGATTATGCCGCGCGGATTTGCGCCAGGAACCGGTCCACCTCATCGCGCAGGCGCTGCGACTGCTTCGATAATTCGATCGCCGAGACCAGCACCTCTTCCGCGGCCGTGCCCGTTGCCGCGATGCCGTCGGTGACGCCGGCGATGTTCTGCGAAACCTCGCCGGTGCGCGCGGCGGCCTGCTGGACGTTCTGCGCGATCTCCTGTGTCGCGGTGCCCTGCTGGCCGACGGCTGCCGCAATCGCGGCGGAGATTTCGTCGACCTGCTGGATCGTCGCACAGATCGACTGGATACCGTCGACGGCGCCGGTGGTCTCGCCCTGAACGGCCGTCACCTGCGCGCCGATCTCTTCCGTCGCCTTCGCGGTCTGGGTCGCGAGCGCCTTGACCTCGGAGGCGACCACCGCAAAGCCGCGGCCGGCCTCGCCGGCGCGCGCCGCCTCGATCGTCGCATTCAGCGCCAGCAGATTGGTCTGCCCGGCGATCCCGTTGATGAAGGAGACGACGTCGCCGATTTTCTGCGCGGCGTCGGCGAGGCTCTGCACCCGCGCGTTGGACTCCCGTCCATCGCTCGCGGCCTTGCCCACCACCTCGGTCGCATGCGCGAGCCGGCGGCTGATTTCGGTCATCGACGAGGACAATTCTTCTGCCGCGGCCGCGACCGTCTGCACGTTCTCCGAGGCCAGCGCCGAGGCCGACGAGACCGCACGGGTCTGACTGCGCGACTGTTCGACGATATCGGACATCGAGCGCGCGGTGTGCTCCATCTCGACTGCGGCGGAAGACACCGTGGTGACGACGTCGCGGATGCTGGCCTCGAAATTGTCAGCGAGCGCGGCGAAAGCACGCCGCTTCTCCGCTTCGGATTGCGCCTTGGCCTCGAGCTGGTCGGCCTGGAGCTTGTCGAAGTTGACGGCATTGTCGCGGAACACCGCGACCGCCTTCACCATCGCGCCGACCTCGTCATTCGCCTTGCTTTCGGGAACGGCGACCTCGAGGTGGCCGTCGGCAAGTTCGCGCATCACGTTCGTAATGGACAGGATCGGCCGCGAGATGCTGCGCGCGATGAGATAGCCGACGATCGCGGCCAGCACGAGCCCGAGCGCGGCGATGGCGATCGCAAGCATCCAGGCCCGGTCGGCCGAGGCCACGTAATCGGCGTTGTCCATCACCAGCTCGACCGCGCCGAGCGGTTTTCCGGAAAAGTCCTTGATCGGCCCGAGCAGCGCGGCGACCGGCGTGGCGTCGAACTTGACCTGCTTCACAGTGAAGCTGCCGCCGGTGGCGCGGCCGTAATCCGCCGCGTCGAAGAAGCTCTTGCCCTTCAACGTCCCGCCGAACAGCTTGAAGTTCGAGCCGTCGGCGAGATGGAAGGCAATGTCGACGTGACGGTTGCTCTTGAAATCATCGAGGAAGGACTGGCCGAATGTCAGGCCGAATTCCACCGAGCCGAGATGCTTGGCCCCTTGCGCGATCGGCACCACGCCGCGGATGCCGAGCCCGGCGACGCCGCCTTCGAGGCCGACCACGACCCTGTGCTCCTGATTGGCGTCGACGACGGTCTTGCGGAAGCCCGAGAGGTCGTCGCCGAACTTCGCCGGCTGGTGCACGCGCAGGAAGGACGTCGCGGGCGGCGTATGGAACTGGAACTGTTCGACGCCGTACTCCGACTTGGTGGCGGCAAAGACCGGCCCGAACAGGGCGACCAGGGCGCTGCGATCCTGCTTGGCCATCGCCTCCTGCGTCGCCGGCATCGCGGCAACGACCGCGCTCATGGCGGCGGCGCGGTGGGACTCTTCGGCGATCCGCGACAGCAGCGCATCATAATGGCTGCGCAGTTCCCGCTGGTCGGCGCGGTCGATGATCCCCGCGATGATCCACATGGCGCCGAGCACGGCAATCAGCGCAGTCGCCGCCGCCGTCAGCGCAAGCGCCACCGTGATCCGCATCCTGAGGCCGAGGTTCGCCCGCATGTGTCCGACTCGTCGTTTGAGCGTTGGTTAACAACGCCTATCAACTTCTCGCTAAGAGAGGGTGAACGAGGGAGGGGAAGGGGGTTGTGGTGCGGGCGCCGGCTATTGGTCAAACCAAAGGTGTCGTCCCGGCGAAGGCCGGGACCCATAACCGCAGGGATGTAGTTAGGCGAAGACTCGGAGTTACAGCTTTGCGCCATAACTCCTCCCTGGGGTTATGGATCCCGGCCTTCGCCGGGACGACACCGAATATGGGGCGCCTGCGTTCTCGAAAATCTCGACTCCTAATACCCTCTTCCCCGGTCCACCACGTTCTCCAGCTCCCCACCCGCCTCGAACCGCGCGATCTGCTCGGCGACATAGGCCGAGATCGCGTCCGCATCGGTGTCGGCGGCGTTGTGCGGGGTCAGCACGACCTTGGGATGGGTCCAGAACCGGCTGTCCTTGGGCTGCGGTTCCTGGACGAAGACGTCGAGCGAAGCGGCGCCCAGCGTGCCGTCGTCGAGGCAGGCCAGGATGTCGGCTTCGTTCTGCAAGCCGCCGCGGCCGGCATTGATCAGCACCGGCGCGCCGAACGGGCCCTTGCGGTTGAGCTTGGTGAAGACGTCGCGATTGAGGATGCTGTGCGTGTCCGGAGTCAGCGGCAACAGGCTGACGAGGATGTCGGTCGCGCGCAGGAAGGCGTCTATCCCGGCCGCGCCATGGAAGCATTCGACGCCCGCGATGGTGCGCGGGCTGCGGCTCCAGCCGACGACGCGAAAGCCGAGCCGCCGCAGCACGTCGGCCGCATCGGTCCCTAACGTGCCCAGTCCCATGACGCCCACCGTCACGGCGCTGGCCGGCCACTGATATTTCGGCTCCCAGCGTTTTGCGCGCTGCGAATCCCGCAAGTACAGCTCCTGGCGGTGGTGCATCAGCACGTGCAGCACGACATATTCGGTCATGCGGTTGGTCAGGTCAGGCACGGCGACGCGCACCAGCGGCACGTTGGGCAGGCTCTTGTCGGCCATCAGCGCATCGACGCCGGCGCCGAGATTGAAGATCGCCCGCAGATTGAGGAAGGAGCCGAGGTCGCCCGGCACCGGCTTCCACACCGCGGCATAGTGCACCTCGGCCGGGTCGAGCCTGGCATCGGGCAGCAGCACCACGCGGCGGCCGCTAGCGACCGCATCGAACCGGACCTTCCAGCGCTCCGGCAGCCAGTTCTGCTGCGTGCTGTTGATCAGGACGGCCAGTGTGCCTTTGGTCATTTCGAAGTGCCTCGTCGGGTTCCGCTTGAAGGCCCTTCCTTGGCACGATCTGCCGGATTTTTCTTGCAAATTTTTTCCGCAGCCCTGTCGGGGCGGGGCATATTGGATCGTCTTCAAAACAAGCGTTCAGGGAAGGGCTGCCCATGCTTTATGCGATCCTTTGCTATCATGACGAGGACTTCGTCGGCTCCTGGAGCAAGGACCAGGACGAGGCCGTGATGAAGAAGCTCGCCGTGGTGCAGGAAGGTCTCGCCAAGCAGGGGCGGCTCGGCCCGGTAGCGCGGCTGCTGCCGACCACGGCGGCGGCGACGCTACGCAAGGAAGACCCGCCGCTGGTGCTCGACGGCCCCTATGCGGAGACCAAGGAGCAGCTGCTCGGCTTCTACATCGTCGATTGCAAGAATCTCGACGAGGCGCTCGACGTCGCGCGCGACCTCGGCGCCGCCAATCCCGGCGGCGCCTATGAGGTGCGCCCGGTCGGCGTGTTCAGACCGGGGGGAAATCTGACGTGAGCGAAGCCGACACCGCCTGGATCGAGACAGCGCTGACCTCGGCGCGTCCGCAGGCGGTCGGCGCACTGCTGCGCTATTTCCGCGATCTCGATACCGCCGAGGAGGCGTTTCAGAACGCCTGCCTGCGCGCCCTGAAGACCTGGCCGCAGAATGGGCCGCCGCGCGATCCCGCGGCCTGGCTGATCATGGTCGGCCGCAACGTCGCGATCGATGAGGTGCGCCGGACCCGCAAGCAGCAGCCGCTGCCGGAGGACGACCAGGCGATCTCCGATCTCGATGACGCCGAAGGCGCGCTCGCCGAACGCCTCGACGGCTCGCACTATCGCGACGATATTTTGCGGCTAATGTTCATCTGCTGCCATCCGCAGCTGCCGGCGACGCAGCAGATTGCGCTGGCGTTGCGTATCGTCTCCGGTCTCACCGTGAAGCAGATCGCGCGCGCCTTCCTGGTCTCGGAAGCGGCGATGGAGCAGCGCATCACGCGTGCCAAGGCCAAGGTCGCCGACGCCGGCGTTCCCTTCGAGACGCCCGGCGCGATCGAGCGTTCCGACCGGCTCGCCGGTGTCGCCGCGATGATCTATCTGATCTTCAACGAGGGCTATTCGGCGAGCGGCGACACCGCCGAGATCCGCAAGCCGCTCTGTGAGGAGGCGATCCGGCTGGCGCGGTTGTTGTTGCGCCTGTTCCAGAGCGAGCCGGAGATCATGGGCCTGACGGCTCTGATCTTGTTGCAGCACGCTCGCAGTGCCGCGCGCTTTACCGCGGACGGCTCGCTCATTCTCCTGGACGACCAGAACCGTTCGTTGTGGAACGGCACCATGATCGCCGAAGGGCTGGCGCTGATCGACAAGGCGATGCGTCACCGCCGCAGCGGGCCTTACCAGATCCAGGCCGCGATCGCCGCGCTGCATGCGCGCGCAGCGACGCCGGAGGAAACCGACTGGACCGAGATCGACCTGCTCTACGGCGTGCTCGAGCTGGTGCAGCCTTCGCCAGTGGTGACGCTCAACCGTGCGGTTGCGGTCTCCAAGGTGCGCGGGCCGCAAGCCGCGCTCGATCTGATCGAGCCGCTGGCGCCGAAGCTCGCTAATTATTTCCACTTCTACGGCGTGCGAGGCGCGTTTCTCATGCAGCTCGGTCGCAACGACGAAGCCCGCGTCGCCTTCGACCGCGCCATCGCGCTCGCCAACACCTCGGCGGAAGCCGCCCACATCCGCATGCACATCGACCGCCTCATCCGGGACAGCCAGCCGAAGGCCGGCAACGGGAGCGCGAAACAGGGTGCGAAGGCGAAGTGACGCCCAAAAAAGTTCCGCCAAATGTCGGCCTCAGCCCGCTCCCTTCGTCCTTAGCCCGTAGCCAGGGAGCCACGTATGCTGAAAGCCATTGCCATCATCGCCGTCGTGCTCGCGGTCGGGATCGCGGCCGTCCTCGTCTTCGCCCTGACCAAGCCCGACACTTTTCGTGTCGAGCGCTCGCTTGCCGTGAAGGCACCGGCCGCTGCGATCTATCCGCTCGTCGCCGATTTCCACTTCTGGGTCAGCTGGTCACCTTATGAGGAGCGCGATCCCGACATGAAGCGCAGCCTCGGTGGAACTGCGTCAGGAAAGGGCGCGACCTATGCCTGGGACGGCAACAACAATGTCGGCGCCGGCCATATGGAGATCCTCGAGGCGACCACGCCTTCGAAACTGCGCATCAAGCTCGATTTCGAGCGGCCGTTCGAGGGGCACAACACCGCCGAGTTCACGTTTGTGCCGCAAGGCGATGCCACACTGGTCACATGGACGATGTACGGTCCGGCTCTCTTCATGTCCAAGGTGATGCAGGTCTTCATCAACATGGACACCATGATCGGCAAGGATTTCGAAACCGGCCTCGCCGGTCTGAAGAAGCTCACGGAGAAGTAAGGTCGTCACGGCACAAGGAGAGAAACAATGCTCAACGCCTATCTGTTCTATCAGGACACCTGCGAAGCCGCGTTCAATTTCTACGCCAAGGTTCTCGGCGGCAAGATCGAGGCCATGATCCGCTCATCGGAGGCGCCGCCGGACATGCCTGCCACGCCCGGCCGCGAGAAGATGATCATGCATGCGCGAATGTCGCTGCCTGACGGCGGCGTGCTGATGGCTTCCGACGTGGCAGCCGAACACTTTCACAAGCCGCAGGGCTTCTCGATCTCGCTCCAGGTCGCGGACCCCGCCGAGGGCGAACGCAAGTTCAACGCGCTCGCCGACGGCGGCGCCGTCACCATGCCTTTCGCCAAAACGTTCTGGGCCAGGGGCTTTGGCATGTGCGTCGACAAATTCGGCATTCCCTGGATGGTGAACTGTCCGGCCGAGGGAATGTGACAGACGCGATCGCCAAGCGCTGATCCCCTCTCTCCAGTTGCGGGAGAGGGGACGCATCTGCAGACGCCGATTGGCCTTGTGTTCTCTCAGCGGATCGATCCGGTCGCGTCCCCGCTCGGCGGCGACTGAGCGCAGTGACGGCAGATCACGAGCTTGGCACCGAGTCGCCTCTCCTTCTCCGCTTCGATCTCGTCATGGACCGCCCACCATGCCTCGGAATACGGGCGTAAGGTGCCTAGCACTTTTTCCCGCTCATGATTGGGATCACTCTCCGCAGGAGTTTGGCTTGCCACGCGGCGCGTTGTGACGGAGGGGCGCTTCGGAACTTGGTTCGGATTCTGGCCGAGGCCGTCCCACGCAATCGGACGACGTTCCTGCGCCGGCGCCGCGGCGCAGCCCATGAGCGCGGCGCAAAAAGCGAGCGAAATGAAGCCGTGTCGCATCATGCCGGACTTTCATAGCGGTACGCGCCACGCAAAATCCGCGTGGGAGATTTTGCATCACGCCGAATCAAGTGGAACCTAAGGCAAACGAAATGGCCGGCATGGCCGAATATGGGTTTTCGATTCGCATCACTTTGCGAGAGCAGTGAGGCCGGATCGTGAAATGGCGCGGACCGCATCGCACAACAACTGGCGCAATATTAGGCTGTAAAATCCGCGACAGAGTCGCTAATCATTCCTTCATAAAAGCTACAAAATAGGGTGGGGGCGACTTGGAAGGGGAGCGACCGATGGCGGCGGCGCTGCAGATCAATTTTGCACTTTGGGGTATGCTCATCTGCGCGAGCATGGAATTGGCGCAGATGATCCAGGGGTTCTACTAGGACATCACATCAGCTGGTTCGCCAGAAACGCGATGAGCGGAACTGATGTGCACGACAAAGAATTCCAGCCGCGATATAGTCATGCCGCGGCTCGTGTCCGCCTGCCTCCTCATCGACAGCGCGGATAAATCGCGGCGAGGTCGCGCCCCTTCAGCAAGAGCAACCGCGAGGTGAGGCCGCCGCGGCGGCTGATCCAGTCGCGGACCGGGCCGGGATAGGCTTGGAGCACGGCTTCGGATGCTTCCGGCTCGGCATAGAGGCGCCCGCGCCGGTCGACCGAGCGCGCGGCATGGAAGCCGAGCACGGCGCGCTTGGTGACGCAAATGCGCTCGCCCGGAACGATGCTCAGCACCAGCGTGCAGGCGGACAGGCAGGGACCGTCGATCACCACGCGCTCGCCGCTCTCGCGCACCTTCTCGAACAGATCGAGGAACGGTCCCACCTGTCCGCCGGGGCTCTGGATGATGCGGATTTCGGCGGCCGCAGGCGTGGCGGCGAGCAGGGCGGATGCGAGCGCAAGGGCCTTGAGGAAGGTGACGCGTTGCATGAACTCTCCACCAACTCGATCTGTAGGGTGGGTTAGCCGAAGGCGTAACCCACCACGTCTTTCGCCGCGCGAGAAGAGGTGGGTTACGCTTCGCTAACCCACCGTTCTATCCATTCCGCCGTTCGCCGCGCAGCGTCGGCAGGCCGATACCCGCCGCATCGAAGCCGCCATCAACGGCCAAAATTTGACCCGTGATGTAACTCGCGCGCTCCGAGCACAGGAAGTAGATCGCTTCCGCGAGTTCCTCCTCCAGGCCATAGCGGTTGAGCGGGATGGCGTCGTGATAGTCGGCGCGGATTTCCGGCGTGTGCACCTGCTTCGCCATCGCGGTGTCGACCGGCCCCGGCGCGACCGCGTTGACGCGGATGTTGAGCGAGGCGAGTTCGACCGCGAGCTGCTTGGTCAGGTGCGCCAGTCCGGCCTTGCTGGTGCCGTAGGCCGAGCGCAGCGTCGAGGCGCGCACCGCCGAGATCGAGGTGATGTTGACGATGGCGCCACCGCCCTGCTCGCGCATCAGCGGCGCGGCCGCCTTGGTGCACAGGAACGGACCGGTGAGGTTGACCGCCACGATCCTGTTCCAGTCGGCGTCGCTGGTCTCCAGCACGGGTGCGAACACCGCGACGCCGGCATTGTTGACCAGCGCATCGAGCCGTCCGAAGCGGCTCATGAGCCCTGCCATTGCAGCTCCCACGGCGGCTGGGTCGGATACGTCGCAGGTGATCGCCAGCGTGTGATCGGGATTTTTCAGCGCCGCCACTGCGCTCGCCTGCAGCTCTCCCGCGATATCGAGCAGCGCCACGCGCCACCCGTCGGCGAGAAAGCGCTTCGCCGTCGCCAAGCCGATCCCGCGTGCGGCGCCGGTGACGAGGGCAACTTTGGCGGGCGAAGAAATCATGACGCGGTCCTTTGCACGGGATCGCGGCATGACAGTTTGGCCGGTCCCCCGCAAGGAACTACCATCTGCGTGATTTGCCGCAATGACCTCCGAAATAATTTTAACGGCCGTGTCGGCTTGGTAGAACGTCATTCGTCTTACGAGGTGAGCGCGGGTCAGGCGGCCCGCTTATCCGGCCATCATTCCGTGGCTGCGTTTCGCGGCGCATGTCGCTATGTGGAACGACGAGGCAAGTGAGGAACCGCATGCGATTCATGATGCTGATGATCCCGCTCGGCTACGAGACCGCGCCGGCGGACGTGCAACTCGATCCCGAACGCGTCGCCGCGATGATGCGCTACAACGAGGCGTTGAAGGACGCCGGCGTGCTGATCACGCTGGACGGCCTGCATCCGCCGTCGATGGGCGCCCGTGTTTCGTTTGCCGCCGGCATACCGGTCGTGACCGACGGCCCGTTCACGGAAGCCAAGGAAGTGCTGGGCGGCTACTGGATGATCGATGTCGCCTCGCGCGAGGAGGCGATTGCCTGGGCCAAGGAGTGCCCGGCGTTGGCCAATGAAATCATCGAGATCCGCCAGGTGCAGGAAATGTCCGATTTTCCGCCGGAGGTGCAGGCGGCTGCCGCCGGCTTCGACGACCTGAAGAGTTAGCCACCCGGTCGCGATGGAATCGCGGCTGTCGCCAATCGATCAACAAAGGGAGAGAACCGATGAGCACCGAACACAAATTCCTCGCCGTCTATCTCGGCAGCATGACCGGCGAGAAGATGAAGGCCTGGCATGCGATGCCCGAGGCCCAACGCAAGGCCAAGGAACAGGAGGGCATGGCCGCCTGGCACGGCTGGGTCGAGAAGCACAAGGACGTCATCGTCGAGATCGGTGGCCCGCTCGGCAAGACCCGCAAGATCGACACCAGCGGCGTCACCGAGGTCAGCAATGCGCTGACCGGCTTCACGGTGGTGCGGGCGGCCTCGCAAGAGGCGGCCGCCAAACTGTTCGAGAACCATCCGCACTTTGCGATCTTTCCCGGCGAGGCCGTCGAGGTCATGCCCGTGCTGGCCATCCCGCAGATGTAGGTCCGAGAAAGTCGTGTCCGGGCGCGATGCCGACGCATCGCCCGGCATGACCGTGGAAGTACGGGGTTCATCACGCCCCCTTCGCCGCTAGTGACCTTCACGCCCGGCTCATGTTAAAGCCGTTCACATGAGCTGGCGCAAGGAAGAGCGCCGCGCCGAGCGCGGCTATCACCACGGCAATCTGAAGGAAGCCCTGTTGCAGGCCGCCCTCGGGCTGATCGCCGAGAAGGGTGCGGCCGGCTTCACCTTTGCCGATGCGGCGCGCATGGCCGGCGTCAGCGCGGCTGCGCCTTACCGGCATTTTCGCGATCGTGACGAATTGCTGTCCTCGATCGCCCAACGCGGTTTTGAGCAGTTCGAATCGCGTCTCACCGCGGCCTGGGACGATGGGCGCCCCGACACCGTCACGGCGTTCGAGCGTGTCGGTCGGGCCTATCTCGCCTTCGCCCGCGAAGAGCCCGCTTTCTACAACGCGATGTTCGAATCGGGCCTGCCGGTCGATGCCAATGCAGCGCTGCAGGCCGCAAGCGAGCGCGCATTTAACGTCATTCGCGCCGCCGCGGAGCGCCTTGCTGCGCTCGCCCCGCCCGGTGCGCCACGTCCGCCGGCGATGATGATGGCGCTGCACATCTGGTCGATGGCACACGGAATCGCCTCGCTGTTCTCGCGCGGTGACGCGGCACGACGCAAACTGCCGATGTCGCCGGACGAGCTGTTAGAAGCCGAGGTGCTGATTTATCTGCGCGGCCTCGGCTTCCCGACCGACCGCAGGCCGCAGGCGAAAAGCGCCGAGCCGCCGCCGGTGCCGCCGGAGGCTCCCTCCGGTTCTGGCGTGGCCTCCGGCGGACCTCCAGCCGGTCCTTGGGGCAAGCCGAAATAAAGTTGCGCAAATAATTCGGCCGACCTGTCACGCCCCCAGCTTGACAAAATCGCGGGATGATCTAGCTATGTAAATGTTATTTACATTCACAACGGCGCTGATGCCGTGATGGAGAAGGGAAATGGCCTACACCGCTGATGTCAATCGCTGGCGCGGCCCCTCGGACCAACAGCAGCAATACGAGCGGCCCCGCATGCTCGATACACCCTGGCATCCTGGCTGGATTGCCGTGACCATTCTCGGCTTCATCGTCTGGTGGCCGATCGGACTTGCCCTTCTCTTTTTCACACTCGGGAGCAGAAGAATGTCGTGCTGGAGCAACCAGGATCGCTGGCAGAGCAAGATGGAGCGGATGCAGTACAAGATGGACCGCATGCGCGGTCGTATGGAGCGCCGTGGCTTCGGCTTTGGCTTCGGCCCGCCGTCCTCGGGCAATCGCGCCTTCGACGAATACCGCACCGAGACGCTGCAGCGTCTCGAGGAGGAGCAGGTCGAATTCAAGAACTTCCTCGACCGTCTGCGCCACGCCAAGGACAAGGAAGAGTTCGACCAGTTCATGGCTCAGCACAAGACGCGTCCGACCCCGCCGCCGACTGATCAGCCGCAGGGGTGATCGAAACACCTCTCAAAGCCTTCAAGCCCATGCCCCCAAAGTCCTGATGGCCCCGAGCCGCCCGTCTGCGCACCCCGCAGGCGGGCGGTTTGGTTCTGGGGCACAGCATCCGGGCTCCTTGCCTCAGCGGCCGAGGAAGCAGTCGAACTCGATGCTAATGCACGGGCTCCGCGCCGGCTGAAACGTCCGGCTGCGATTTGCGTTCAGTGTAATGGAGGCGTAGGCCCGTCCTGCCATCGCGCCGCGAATGCCGTGCGCCTCCGCACCATCCACTCCTGCGAACCGAGGTCAAATGATGACAAGAGCCCGCCTGCTGATCGCGACCTCTCTTTGCGCCTGCCTCGTTGCCGTTCCCCTCGTCACCGCTATTGCCATGCAGCGCGACGAGCCCGAGGTCGCCGAACTCGGCCTGATCGGGGGCGTCATCCAGCTCGTGCATCGCGCCTACGTCCACCCGATCGGCTCGGACGAGCTGACCAACGACGTGCTCAAGGGCATGCTCAACCGCCTCGATCCGCACTCCGACTACATGGATGAGGGGGAATTCAAGCAATCGCAGGCCGACATGGCCGGCCGGTTCGGTGGGCTGGGCATCCAGATCAGCGAGCAGGACGGTTTGCCGAAGGTGATTTCACCGATCGACGGCACGCCTGCGGCGCGGGCCGGGATCGAGCCGGGTGACCAGATCCTCTTGATCGACCATGCCAGCGCACGCGGCATGCCTCTGAGCAAGGTGGTCGCGGTGCTGCGTGGCGATCCCGGCTCGACCGTGACGCTGACGTTGCTCCGCGGCAAGCAGGAGCCGCTGGACGTCACCTTGACGCGGGAAATCATCAAGGTGGAATCCGTCAAGTCGAAGCTGGAGCCGGATGGCGTCGGCTATGTTCGCATCAGCCAGTTCGGCGGAGACACCTCCGGCGGATTCAAGAGCGCGATCCAGGATCTCCAGCACCAGGCCAATGGCAAGCTGAAAGGACTTGTGGTCGATCTGCGCAACGATCCGGGCGGACTGCTGACGGCCGCAATCGATGTCGCCGGCGACCTGCTCGACGGCGGCACGGTGGTGAGCATCCGCGGTCGGGATGCCAGCGAGAACCAGAGCTTTGGCGCACCTGCACACGGTGACCTGCTTGCCGGCGTTCCGGTCGTGGTTCTCATCAACGGCGCTTCCGCTTCCGCCTCTGAAATCGTGGCCGGCGCTTTGCAGGACCGTCATCGCGCCAAGGTGATGGGCACGCAGAGCTTTGGTAAAGGATCGGTGCAAACCGTGATCCCGCTCAAGGGGCACGGTGCAGTCAGGTTGACGACGGCCCTCTATTACACGCCGTCCGGACGCTCGATTCAGGATGAAGGCATCACGCCCGACGTCGTTGCCGAGGCGCCCAAGGAGCAGCAGATCGCGGGCGGCGTCGTGCTGCGGGAGAGCTCGTTGACTGGGGCACTCGCCAATCCCGGCACGCTCAACGGCAGCGCGGCGCAGGCGCAAGCCGGGCAGGCCAAGCCGATCTCTTCACCGCCAATCAAGGCGGAGCTGATCGGCAAACCCGATGACGCCCAGCTCAAGCAGGCGCTGGCCTATCTCGATCACGGCAATCAAACCAACGGGCAGGCGCAGTGAGATCGCGCGAAAATCGCTTTGGCCGCGGCGAGAAACTCATCGCGGGTCGGCAGCAACAAAGGATTCTGGATACGAAAAACCCGCGGATGTAGCCTTACGGGGGACCATGCGGGCCGCTGGTGCGGCGTGGCGCGCGGGCGGCCCCGGGCCTATATTCAACACGCGCGAAGAAGGAGGCGGCGACGATGGCGGCTGCGACCTCGGCGAATGATGGTCTCTGGCAGGAGATCCGTGCTGAGGCACAACGTGCAATGGCGGCCGATCCTGTCTTTGGCAAATCCCTTGGCGAGACAGTCCTCGTCCATGACGATCTTGCCGCTGCCCTGGCAGATCTGATCGGCCGCAGACTTGGCGGTTCTGCAGCGGAGCGAGCGCGCTTCGTGGCCTTTGCCCTCGACGCGTTTCACGGCTCACCGGACCTGATCGAGACGTCCGGCCGCGATTTGCAGGCGATCGCGATCCACGATCCCGCCATCACCGGGCTGTTGTCACCGCTGCTACACTTCAAGGGGTACGCCGCGCTGCAAGCTTGGCGCGTCTCGAACTGGCTTTGGCATCGCGGCCATGTCGATGCCGCGCTCTTGTTTCAGAACGAGTCTTCCAATCTGCTGCAGGTCAGCATCCATCCCGCCGCGAGCATCGGTTCGTCGGTCTATCTCGATCACGCCACGGGCATCGTGATCGGCGCCAATGTGCTGATCGGCGAGGGGACCACCATCCTCCAGAATGTCAGCATCGGTCGCCGCAATGAACTGCCGGCGCGTTCGCCGCGCATCGGCCGCGGTGCCTACATCGGCGCCGGCGCGACCATCCTCGGCGACATTAGTATCGGCGATTTCGCGAAGATCGGCGCCGGCACGGTCGTGACATCAAACGTGCCCGGCGGCTGCACCGCGGTCGGCAATCCCGCGCGACTGACCAACTGCCCGGAGCCGGCCCCAGCGGCCTGACGCGCCGATCGGATCTATCCCGCCGCTTTCTCCGAAGGCCACGATTATCAGCCTCTGTCGCGGACAAGTCGAAACTCTCTAGCAATGGCGTTTTTCTGCACGCTTGGCGGAGCGGGAAGCGATCAGGCCTTCGGCCAGATGCGGGAGCTCGGGGGCAAAGCGTTCCGTCGATTGTCTGTCCGTCATGGCCGGCGACGTGGCATCGGCGAACGATGCGCCAAAGCTCGCAACCTTCGTTGCGGCGTTGCAGCGGGTACTTGCGACGACCGACGCGGCCTGAGTGCTGCCCGGCAGCTACGCACGGGTGCTTCGCGGCAAAATTGCCGCTGGAGGCAATTTCCCCGCCAAATCACTGGCCTGCCACCCTTTCCCGCAGCCAAATTCGCCTGCGGTAACCTCGCATTAACCATCGCCGGGCTTGGTAATCATGGACAATCGCGCCCAAAGCTGTCGTCGAGGCCCATAGTTTTGACATCTTGGCAGGGAATGCAGGCGGCGGCTTTGGACGAGCCCCTGCACCCCAGAAAGACAAGGCTTTGAGCGGGCTTGCCCCCGCGCCGGTGCTAGCGCGGCTGTTGGGGAACCGGCGGCGATTTAGCGCGCCGGGACATTAGGTAACGATCGCCAAGTAACGATCGCGTTGAGAGGATACTGCTGATGAATCCGGCCGACGTGGCTCAGTCCGCCCTTCCGGTTGCCGCCTCCGCCGACGTGTCGCTGATCGCGCTGTTCTGGCAGGCTCACTGGATCGTGAAATGCGTCATGCTGGGCCTGTTGTCCTGCTCGGTCTGGGTCTGGGCCATCGCCATCGACAAGATCTTCCTTTTTTCCCGCACCCGCCGCTCGATGGACCGCTTCGAGCAGGCGTTCTGGTCCGGCGAGTCGATCGAGGACCTTTACCGTACCCTCTCGGCTAAGCCGACGCACTCGATGGCGGCCTGCTTCGTCGCCGCGATGCGCGAGTGGAAGCGTTCCTTCGAGAGCCATGCCCGCTCGGTCGCGGGCCTGCAAATGCGGATCGACAAGGTCATGAATGTCTCGATCTCGCGCGAGGTCGAGCGGCTGGAACGCCGGCTGCTGGTGCTCGCTACCGTCGGCTCGGCCGGCCCCTTTGTCGGCCTGTTCGGCACGGTCTGGGGCATCATGTCGAGCTTCCAGTCGATCGCGGCGTCGAAAAATACCTCTCTGGCGGTGGTGGCGCCCGGTATCGCGGAAGCGCTGTTTGCCACCGCGGTCGGCCTTATCGCCGCCATTCCTGCCACTATTTTCTACAATAAGTTCACCTCCGAGGTGAACCGGCAGGCCCAGCGGCTCGAGGGCTTCGCCGATGAATTTTCAGCCATCCTGTCCCGCCAGATCGACGAGCGGGGCTGACGGACGGCATGTATAGTGTGAAGGCGAGATTGGGCATCAAGCCATGGGCATGAACGTAGCCAGTTCGTCCGGAGGCGGCGGGCGCCGCAGCCGGCGCAAGCCGGTCATGGCCGAGATCAACGTCACGCCGATGGTCGACGTGATGCTGGTGCTGCTCATCATCTTCATGGTGTCGGCGCCGCTGCTCACGGTCGGCGTCCCGCTCGACCTGCCGCAGACCCAGGCCAAGTCTCTCGACCAGAACGACCAAAAGCCGCTCCAGATGTCGGTCGACATCAAGGGGAAGGTATTCATCAACGATACCGAGGTGGCGCTGACCGATCTGATCCCGAAGCTGAAGGCGATCACGGATGCGCGCGGTGGACTCGAGGAACGCATCTATCTGCGCGCCGACAAGAAGGCGGATTACGGCACGGTGGCCAGGGTGATGGGCCTGTTGTCAGGTGCAGGATTCAAGAAGCTGGCGCTCGTCACGGAAGCGGATCAGGGGTCCTAAGCAGGTGAAGGTGAACGTCGACAAAACACTCGTTGCGTCGATTGCTCTCCACGTCCTCGTGATTGGATGGGGCTTGCTCACCTTTAGCAGCAGGGCCTTCATCGCACCGGAAGAGTCGCTGCCGATCGACATCATTTCCACCGACCAGCTGGCGCAGATCACCAACGGACAAAAGACCGGCAAGAAGGAAGAGCCGAAGCCCAAGGTCGAGAAGATCGCCGAGGCCAAGCCGGAGGAAGATGCCGTCGGCAAGGTCACCGAGAAGAAAGAGCTGATCAAGACCAACTCGACTCCCGACACGCCGCCGCCGAAGCCTGTCGAAAAGCCGGTCGAGAAGAAGCCCGATCCGCCGAAGCCGGTCGCCGAGACCAAGCCCAAGGAAGAGCCGAAGCCGCAGGAGAAGAAGCCTGATCCGGCCAGGGAAGATCCGATCGCGGAACTGCAGAAGAAGCTGGAGACCAAGAAGCCGCCGCCCAAGCCGGTGGAGCAAAAGGTCGCGGCCGTCCAGCCGCAGCAGCAACCGAAGCCCAAGGAGCGCACCTTCGATCCCGCGCAGATTGCCCGCGACCTCGACAAACGTGCCGCGACCCGACACGAGCTCGCTGGCTCAGCGCTGAATGCGTCCGCCTCGTTGGGCTCGACGTCCGGGACGGCCGCCACCAATGTCGCGACTTGGCAAGGTGCATTCCAGGGCGCGGTCAAGCGCTGCTTCACGCCCACCTACAACGGCCAGGACGCCAACCAGTACGAAGCCGACATCGACATTCCCATGAAGATCGACGGATCGCTCGCCTCGGAGCCCGTCATCGTTGCGGTGCGAGGACCGTCGCGGTCGATCGCCCAGGCAGTCGCCGAGAGCGCCAAGCGCGCCATAGTGCAGTGCCAAGTCTATTCGTTCCTGCCGAAGCAGCAATACGACACCTGGAAGCTCATTCCGATGACTTTCGGCCTGAAAGACATGTTGTGACATCCGAACAAAAGAATTTTGCGATGAATGACGTTCGATCGATGAACCGCCGCCGCTTCATGACCCTGACCGGATCGACGCTCGCGCTGCTCGGGGGCGGACAGGCCTTCGCCCAGCAGCCGCAGGGGCGGCTCCGTATCGATCCCACGGAGTTTCGGCCGATTCCGATCGCGATCACCAACTTCGTGCCGGGTTCGCCCGCCGACGGCGATGTCGGCAACGGCGTCACGCAGGTCATCACCAACAATCTGAAACGCTCGGGCCTGTTTGCCCCGATCGACCAGGCCGCCTTCATCGAGCGCATCAACAACATCGACGTCGCGCCGCAATTCCAGAACTGGAAGACCCTCAACGCACAGGCCCTCGTCACCGGCCGCATGACGCGGCAGCCGGACGGCCGGCTCAAGGCCGAATTCCGTCTGTGGGACGTGGTGACTGGCCAGCAGCTCGCCGGCCAGCAATATTTCACCTCGCCGGAATATTGGCGCCGGATCGCCCACATCATCTCCGACCAGATCTACGAGCAAATGACCGGCGAAAAGGGTTATTTCGACAGCCGCGTCGTGTTCGTCGACGAGTCCGGGCCGAAGGAGCGCCGCGTCAAGCGGCTCGCGATGATGGATCAGGACGGCGCCAATGTGCGCTATCTGACCCGCGGCGCCGACCTCGTGCTGACGCCGCGCTTCTCGCCGAACTCGCAAGAGATCACCTATATGGAGTTCGGGCAGGGCGATCCGAAGGTCTATCTCTTCAACATCGAGACCGGCCAGCGAGAGATCGTCGGCAACTTCCCCGGCATGACCTTTGCCCCAAGGTTCTCGCCGGATGGCCAGCGTGTCATCATGAGCCTGCAGCAGGGCGGCAATTCCAACCTGTTCGCGATGGACCTGCGCTCGCGCTCGACCACGCGCCTCACCGACACGCCGGCGATCGACACGTCTCCGTCCTACTCACCGGACGGCACCCGCATCTGCTTCGAATCCGATCGCGGCGGCAGGTCGCAGATCTATGTGATGGCGGCGGGCGGCGGAGCGGCGCAGCGCATCTCCTTCTCCAAGGACGACAACAACGCCACCTATTCAACGCCGGTATGGTCGCCGCGTGGCGATTACATCGCCTTCACCAGGCAAGGCGGCGGGCAGTTCTCGATCGGCGTGATGAAGCCTGATGGCACCGGCGAGCGGCTCCTCACGTCCGGCTTTCACAACGAAGGCCCGACCTTCTCGCCGAACGGGCGCGTGCTGATGTTCTTCCGCGATCCCGGCGGCAATAGCGGACCGTCGCTGTTCTCCGTCGACATCTCCGGCCGCAACGAGCTGAAAGTGCCGACGCCGGGTTTCGCCTCCGACCCAGCGTGGTCGCCGCTGCTGTCCGCGACCGCGGGCCAATAGATCGATTGCGCGTTAGCGACGCGCGATCTTTTCGAAAAGAAAAAGTGCGGATTTTTCGGGTTTCGGCGCGCGCGGCAAGCTTTCCTTCACCTTGTGCCCGGCAAGGCTTGCCTAGTTGCTTGATATTTCAGCAGAAATAGGTTCGCTATTGCCGAAAAACAACTCGACTTTAACGATGTTCCCTCAGAAAGGCTTCATCTGGTCTGGGTAAAAGTACGCTCCAAACAGGACGCGCGTACAAACCAAAATGCAATTCGCAGACCAGACCGGCGGGATAGATCAAAAGCCGACGAAGCTTTCGGCAGCGCTGATCGATTCGCTGTTCGAAGCGTCCGGCCCGCTGCTTGCGGGCGTCGTCTTCGTCTCCTTTGCAGCGGGCCTGACCGCGCTGAAGACCGGACAAAGCCTGCTGTGGGGGTGCGTCCTGTTTCTTGTCGTTGCGGGCGCGATCCGGGTGTTCTACCTCCAGCGCTTCGGCTCCCACAAGCCAGACCTCACAGCCGAAGAGGCCGGCAAGTGGCAGAAGCGCTATCGTGCTGGAGCGCTCATTCAGGCTGCCGCGATCGCCACATGGTGCTCGACCGCCTTATTGAGCAGCGACGATGCCGTCGTTCACCTCATTGCGCTGTCCGTCACCACCGGGATCGTGGCGGGAGGCGCGGGCAGGGCGTACGGACGTCCCTGGATATTCCACCAGCAGGCCCTGCTGCAATTCGGTCCCATCGTGATTGCCCTCGCAATCCGCGGCACGCCCTACTACATCGCGATGGCCTTCGTGAGCGCGGCGTTCCTGCTGGCGATCATGCAGCTCTCGGCCAATCTGCACAGAATCTTCATGCGGGCGGTCGTGGCTCGTGAACGCGAGGCGGCGCTCGCCGGCCAGTTCGATACCGCCCTGAACAACATGCCGCACGGTCTGTGCATGTTCCGCGTCGACAGGCAGCTCGCGGTGATGAATCACCGTTTCAGCGAGATGATGGACCTTCCCAACGATCTCGTTCGGAGCGGCTCCACCGCGCGCGATATCGTGGCCGCGTGTGTCAGCTCCGGCTCGATATCGGCTACCAGCGGCGAGATGATCATCGCCGATATCGAGAATTCGCAGGCGAAGGAGATCGTGACCGTCGATCCCGACGCGGAGAGAAACCGGTCATTGTCCTGGACGGTCCAGCCGATGGCCGACGGAGGCGCGGTGGTGCTGCTCGAGGACGTGACCGAGCGGTGCAATGCCGAGGCCAAGATCACCCATCTTGCCCGTTACGACGAATTGACGGCGCTGCCCAACCGCGTCCATTTCCGCAACGAGATCGAATCTCTGCTGGCCGCCTCGCATCACGCTGAGCGCCTCTCCGCGCTGCTGTTCATCGACCTCGACCAGTTCAAGCAGGTCAACGACACGCTCGGCCATCCCTGCGGCGATCAGCTCCTCTGCGCGGTCGCCAACCGCCTGCGCGAGATGCTGCGGCCGGACGATTTCGTCGCCCGCTTCGGCGGCGACGAGTTCGTCGTGTTCCAGCAGAACATCAGCGCGGCCGAGGACGCCGCGAGCCTTGCCCGCCGCGTCGTCGAGCGCCTGAGCGAGCGCTATCGGATCGACAATCATCTGGTCGAGATCGGTGCCAGCGTCGGCATCGCGCTGACCCCGCCGGAGGGCGCCAGCGCCGACACGCTGCTCAAGAACGCCGACATGGCGCTCTACCGCGCCAAGGCCGACGGCCGTGGCACCTTCTGCTTCTTCCGCGACGAGATGGCGGCGATCGTCGAAGCCCGCCGCATCCTCGAACTCGACCTGCGCAAGGCTCTCGCCAACGAGGAGTTCGAGCTGTTCTACCAGCCGCTGGTCAATCTGAAGTCCGGCAGGATCTCCACCTGCGAAGCGCTGCTGCGCTGGAATCATCCGGTGCGCGGCACGGTCTCGCCGGTCGACATCATCCCCGTCGCCGAGGACATGGGTCTGATCGTCGATCTCGGCCGCTGGATCCTGCGCCGCGCCTGCATGGAATGCATGAAGTGGCCGGAGGGCGTCAGCGTCGCGGTCAACTTCTCGCCGCAGCAATTCCACCAGCGCGACGTGCTGAGCGAGATCCGCTACGCGCTCGAAGTGTCGGGCCTGCCGGCGCACCGCCTCGAGATCGAGATCACCGAATCTTCGCTGCTGCGCAACACCCAGCTCACCCACGACATCCTGTCCCAGCTGCATGCGCTCGGCGTGCGCATTTCACTGGACGATTTCGGCACCGGCTATTCGAGCCTCAGCTATCTGCACAACTTCCCGATGCAGAAGGTCAAGATCGACCGCTCCTTCCTCGAGGGCATCGACACCGACCGCCCGCTGACGCTGCTTCGCGGCGTGGCGCGGCTGTCGGCCGACCTCGGCATGGCCGTCGTGGTCGAGGGCATCGAGACCAGCGAGCAACTCGACTTGATCAGCGCCGATGGCACCGTCACGGAAGGACAGGGCTACCTGTTCAGCCGTCCCGTCCCCGCCGCGCGGGTCCGTCAATTGCTCAGTGCTTCGCATGGCAATCGCTTGCAGGAGCAGTTGATCCTAGTCTCCTCGCGATCACTCGCCTAAGCTTCACGCGACGCCCAATCCTGTCTCGATATTGCGGGCCGTATCCGTGGTTTTCCGGCCTCCAAAGGTTAACCCTAACCGTTCTAAGGCTTTGCAATTGCGTTAAGGAACCTTTAATCTTTCAGTACTCGCGGAAGTTGTTTGGAAGTTTTGGAGTATCGGATGTCGTCTCAAGGCGAGCTACGCAGGCCCTCGCCAGTACGCGGGGCAGCGCTGTTCGATCGTATCGACTACCGCCTGATCGAGAGTCCCGAAGACAGAGATTCGATCTTTCATCTTCGCTACAAGGCATATCTGAATGGTGGTTTGATTTTACCATCTGAGACTTGTCAGGTCCGTGATGTCTATGACGACGCGCCCAATGTCTGGATATTCGGGGTTTACGTCGACGGAGAGCTGTGCAGCTCCGTCCGCATTCATGTCCTGACGCAGGAATGCCGCTTATCCTATTCGACCGAATTGTACGGCGATGTTCTCCACAGGCGGCTGGATCAAGGCGAGGTTTTCGTCGATCCGGCGCGGCTTGCTGCCGATCCCGACAAAGCCAAGCGACTTCCAGAACTCCCTTACCTTACGCTGCGGCTGGCCTATCTGGCTTGCGAGTATTTCAATGCCGATACCGGCCTCGCGATGGTGCGTCCCGATCACCAGCCGTTTTATCGTCGTGTCTTTTTGCATGAGCCCGTGGCCGAGCCGCGCGCGTTCCCCGGCTGGCATACGATGAAGACGTCGTTGATGGCGTCGGATTTCCGGAACCTGCGGGAAAAGGTGCTGACACGCTTTCCCATCATGCGTTCGAACGCGTTTGAACGGCGGATGCTGTTCGAACGCGTTGATCAACGACCGGCCGTGCTCCGGCAGGTGCTCGTTTCAGCGCCGCTCAGTCCGTCAGCCGCGCCCTTGGCCTGATCGGCGCCGGTTCCCCCCCCGTCGCCGCCTTGCGGTCCCGCAAAAGCACACCGTCCCGCAAAACCGGCGTTTCGCCGGTTAACGCGGCTTGCCTTCACCCTTGCGCCACATTTACAACCCATTAACCATGACGGGTGCTTTTCGCTGGTTGGGGGCTTTTGATCGGCTGAGGCAAGGTTCCGTCAAGGTTGACGGAACGTTCGCTTAACCAACCCCCTGTAGACCGGACAGCAGTGGACGAACGTGAGCGTGGAGGCTCCGGAATGAAATATCCTATGCGTATCCTCCAGGGATTGAAGCTGGCCGCGGTGCTTGCCATCGCCCTGTCGATGGGCGCCTGCGCCAACAAGAACTTGGGTATGGACGCCAATGCGAGCGCGGCGACGCCGGGCAGCCAGCAGGACTTCGTCGTGAACGTGGGCGACCGCGTATTCTTCGAGAGCGATCAGACCGATCTGACCCCGCAGGCGATCGTGACGCTGGAGAAGCAGGCGCAGTGGCTGCAGACCTATCCGCGCTACTCCTTCACCATCGAGGGTCACGCCGACGAGCGCGGCACCCGCGAATACAACATCGCCCTCGGCGCCCGCCGCGCCCAGTCGGTGCGCGCGTTCCTCGCCTCGCGCGGCATCGATGCGAACCGCATGCGCACGATCTCCTACGGCAAGGAGCGCCCCGTCGCCGTCTGCAACGACATCTCCTGCTGGTCGCAGAACCGTCGCGCTGTGACCGTGCTGAACGCGAGCTCCTGACCTTCAGTCAGCCGCTGTTCATCTTCAGAAACCGATGATGCCGGCGCCCTCTCGGGCGCCGGTTTCGTTTCAGCGATCTGTGACCGAAACCCCGTGGTGCCAGCCACATTTTTGGCGTACTGCCTTTCAAAGTGTGGCGCGTCGCATGTTCCGTTGCAGATTTTGTTTTCGTCGTCAGGGCAAGATGTCATCCAGATTCAAGGCAATTAACGGCACCGTGGCGTTCGCCGCGCTGCTCTCTTTGCGCGCGTTGTGCGCGCCCGCCTTCGCCCAATCGGACGACGGCGACCCCGAGATGCGGATCGAGCGGCTGGAAAACCAGCTGCGCCAGCTCACCGGCCAGAACGAAGAGCTGCAATATCGCAACCGCCAGCTCGAAGAGCGGCTGCGGGCGCTCGACGGCGGCGCGCAAAGCGCGACGCCCGGACAGCCGGCCCAGCCCAATGTCGCCGCCATGCCGCCCGCGCAGGTCGCTCCCGGCTATCGCCAGCCGCCGCCGCAGCAACAGGCCACGCAACCGAATTACGAGCAGCCGCAGATCGCGGCTCCCGCGCCGATCGTTCAGGAACAGCCGGGCCCCGGCGCCCCCGGCACGCGCCGCCGCGGCGATGCCTTCGATCCGAGCCAGAATCCAAGTGCGCCCGGCGCGCCGCGTGCGCTCGGTGGCGGCCAGCAGCCGATGTCGGCAGGGGGTCAGGGTGGCGCGCCCGGTGGCCGCAGCCCCGGCGAGCCGCTCGATCTCAGCAACAATGGCGGTCGCTATCCGCAGGCCGCAGCTCCGGCCCAGCCCGGCTATCCGCCGCAAGCCGGCGGGACGGGTCTTACGACCCTGCCGCCCTCGGCCAGGCCGCGCGACGAGTTCGACCTCGGCATCGGCTACATGCAGCGCAAGGACTATGCGCTCGCCGAGCAGACCATGAAGAACTTTGCGCAGAAATATCCGAGCGACCCCTTGCTCGGCGATGCGCAATATTGGCTCGGCGAGAGCTATTTCCAGCGCCAGCAATATCGCGACTCCGCGGAGGCCTTCCTCGCCGTCACGACAAAGTACGACAAATCGGCCAAGGCGCCGGATGCGCTGTTGCGGCTCGGCCAGTCGCTCGCCGCGCTGAAGGAGAAGGAGGCCGCCTGCGCCGCCTTCGGCGAGGTCGGCCGCAAATATCCGCGTGCGTCGGCCGGCGTCAAAGCCGCGGTCGACCGCGAGCAGAAGCGGGTGAAGTGCTAGGGCATGATCCGGACCCGAAGGGCCGCGTTAGCGCAAAGTGTGCAGCGGTTTTCCGAAAGGATCATGCCCCAACTAAAATCGCGCTTGGCGTGCGGCGGCGCTCGCTGACAAGGCAGAGGGCGCTGCGCTAGAGTTGCGCCCGCCATCCGCCTGCCATTGCTGGGCCGCGTCATGTCAGACGACGACAATTCTCCGATCTCGGCGCGCGCGGCGAAGCAGCTCTTCGCCGAGCTGAAAAGCGCGCCCGCGCTGGTGCTCGCGGTCTCCGGCGGGCCCGACTCGGTCGCGCTGATGTGGCTCGCGGCGCGCTGGCGGCGCAGCCTTGCCCGCGGTCCGGAGCTCACGGTCGTCACCGTCGATCACGGCCTGCGGCCGGAGGCGGCGCGCGAGGCGCGCGAGGTCAAGCGGCTCGCGGCCGAGCTTGGCCTGGTGCACCGGACCCTGCGCTGGCGTGATGCAAAGCCGAAGACAGGATTACCCGCCGCGGCGCGCGAGGCCCGCTACCGCCTGCTTGCCCAGGCCGCGCGCAAGGCCGGCGCGAGCCACGTGCTGACCGCCCATACCCGTGACGACCAGGCCGAGACGCTGCTGATGCGGCTGCTGCGCGGCAGCGGCATTGCCGGGCTGGCGGCGATGGCGCGCCTCACGACGCGCGACGACATTGTCTTGGCGCGGCCGTTGCTCGACGTCCCGAAGTCGCAGCTCATCGCGACCCTGAAGCGGGCGAAGGTCGGCTTCGCCGACGATCCTACCAACCGCGACGCTGCCTTCACGCGGCCCCGGTTGCGGGCGCTGCTGCCGCAGCTCGCAGCCGAGGGCGGCGATGCCCGCACGCTGGCGCGGCTGTCGGCGCGGCTCGCCCGCGCCAATGCCGCGGTCGAGGTGCTGACTGACGGTGCCGAGCGCTTCGTTCGATTGCGGGATCGCGGCGATGCGCCGCAGCATGACGTTCGCAGCTTCGTGGCCACGGCCTTTGCCACCTTGCCGGAAGAAGTCCGGCTGCGGCTCTTGCTGCGGGCGATCGGCGCGCTCGGGCACGAAGGGCCGGCGGAACTCGGCAAGGTCGAGACTCTCCTGGCCACGCTCGATCGGGCCATCGCGACTGATCTGGCCACGGATTCCCGTGCACCCGCAAATGGCCGTGCCATCCTGAAGCAGACCCTGGCGGGAGCCTTGATCAGCTTGGCCGGGGGGCGTATCCACATCGCGCCTGCGCCGGCCCGGCGGTCAAAAGGCGGATGAGGGCGGATCATGACACCGGCCGTTTCCGCAGGCCTTCCGTCAGGACGCCTTAACCAGGCAGGAAAAACCCCGGCCTCGACGCCATTATTTCCGCGGGAATCGCTTTAAGATGGGATAAATAGTCCCATCTCGTTCCCTTGGCAGCGACCGGGGCGGCACCTAAATTGTATGCGTCTAACCGAGAGGATTCCTTGGGGATTTTCTCTAGTCTGCCCAAGGTTGAGGCCGCGATCCGCGCGACCACGAAGGAAGATCGATGAACGCCAATCTGCGCAATTTCGCCCTCTGGGTCATCATTGTTTTGCTGCTGTTGGCGTTGTTCACGCTCTTCCAGAATCCGGGTCAGCGCGCCTCCTCGCAGGACATCGCCTTCTCGCAGCTGCTGAGCGAGGTCGACCAGGGCCATGTCCGCGACGTCGTGATCCAGGGTCCCGAGATCCACGGCACCTTCACCAACGGTTCGAGCTTCCAGACCTATGCGCCGAGCGACCCGACGCTGGTGAAGCGCCTCTATGACAGCAAGGTGCAGATCACCGCGAAGCCGCCCGGCGACAACGTGCCGTGGTTCGTCTCGCTGCTGGTCTCCTGGCTGCCCTTCATCGCGCTGATCGGCGTCTGGATCTTCCTGTCGCGGCAGATGCAGGGCGGCGCCGGCAAGGCGATGGGCTTCGGCAAGTCGCGTGCAAAGATGCTGACGGAGGCCCATGGCCGCGTCACCTTCGAGGACGTCGCCGGCGTCGACGAAGCCAAGCAGGATCTGCAGGAGATCGTCGAATTCCTCCGCGACCCCGGCAAATTCCAGCGCCTCGGTGGCCGCATTCCGCGCGGCGTGCTGCTGGTCGGCCCTCCCGGCACCGGCAAGACCCTGATCGCGCGTGCGGTCGCGGGCGAAGCCAATGTGCCGTTCTTCACCATCTCGGGTTCGGACTTCGTCGAAATGTTCGTCGGCGTCGGCGCCTCTCGTGTGCGCGACATGTTCGAGCAGGCCAAGAAGAACGCGCCCTGCATTATCTTCATCGACGAAATCGACGCCGTCGGTCGCCACCGTGGCGCCGGCCTCGGCGGCGGCAATGACGAGCGCGAGCAGACGCTGAACCAGCTGCTGGTCGAGATGGATGGCTTCGAGGCCAACGAGGGCGTGATCCTGATCGCCGCGACCAACCGTCCCGACGTGCTCGATCCCGCGCTCTTGCGTCCGGGCCGCTTCGACCGCCAGGTCGTGGTCCCCAATCCGGATGTCGTCGGCCGCGAGCAGATCCTCAAGGTTCACGTCCGCAAGGTGCCGCTGGCGCCGGATATCAACCTCAAGACCATCGCGCGCGGCACGCCCGGGTTTTCCGGCGCCGACCTGATGAACCTCGTCAACGAAGCAGCCCTCACCGCCGCCCGCCGCAATAAGCGGATGGTGACCCAGGCCGAGTTCGAGGAAGCCAAAGACAAGGTGATGATGGGCGCCGAACGCAAGTCGCTCGTCATGACCGAGGAAGAGAAATTGCTGACGGCCTATCACGAGGGCGGCCACGCCATCGTCGGCCTCAACGTCGTCGCGACCGACCCGATCCACAAGGCGACCATCATTCCGCGCGGCCGTGCGCTCGGCATGGTCATGCAGCTGCCCGAGCGCGACAAGCTGTCGATGTCGCTCGAACAAATGACGTCGCGTCTGGCCATCATGATGGGCGGCCGCGTCGCCGAAGAGCTGATCTTCGGCCGCGAGAAGGTGACGTCGGGTGCGTCCTCCGACATCGAGCAGGCCACGCGCCTTGCGCGCATGATGGTGACGCGCTGGGGCCTGTCCGAAGCGCTCGGCACCGTGTCCTATGGCGAAAACCAGGACGAGGTTTTCTTAGGGATGTCGGTGTCGCGCACCCAGAACGCGTCGGAAGCGACGGTCCAGAAGATCGACACCGAGATCCGGCGCTTCGTGGAAGAGGGCTACAACGAAGCGACGCGCATCCTCACCGAGAAGCGCGCCGATCTCGAGGCGCTCGCCAAGGGCCTGCTCGAGTTCGAGACGCTCTCCGGCGACGAGATCATCGACCTGCTCAAGGGCAAGAAGCCGAACCGCGAGTCCGTGCTCGAGCCGACCACGCCGCGCGCCTCCGCCGTGCCGCCGGCCGGCAAGCCGCGCCCGCGGCCCGATCCGGATCCCGGCCTGGAGCCGCAGCCGCAGGCCTGAAGCCCGCGTCGCATGGCCGGCTATTCCGGCAAACCGATTGTGCAAAAGCTCGGGATCAAGCCGGGCTTTTGTATTTTTGTGGACGGTCTTGCGACTGACTATCGCGATGTCGTGGGTGAGCTGCCTGCCGATGTGACCATCGCGAAGACCGCCAAGGCGCCGCTCGATGTCGTGCATCTCTTCGCGACCGAGGCGAAGGGCCTCGCCGCGAAACTGCGTGGCTACCGCAAGGCGGTCGCGCCCAATGGGATGATCTGGGCCTCCTGGCCGAAGAAGGCGTCCGGCGTTGCGACCGACGTCACGGAAGCCTTGGTGCGCGAGACCGCGCTTGCTAACGGCCTCGTCGACATCAAGGTCTGCGCCGTCGACGAGGTCTGGTCCGGACTGAAGCTCGTGATCCCGGTCAAGGACCGCGCGAAGCTCGCGAAATAGCACCGGCTCCGTAGAGTCGGTTAGCCCTGCGGCTGCGCGAAGCGCAGTTGGCTCGGCGTAACCCACCTCTTCTGTTTCCGCGGCGATGGACAATGGTGGGGTGCTTCATCGCGACGTCGAGGCCGATGAACTGGCACGCAGCCGAGAGCGACGATTTGGTCACGCGTCTTAGATCGAAATTTACCATCAGGCCGGCGCAACTCTCGATCGCTGATTAAGCCGCCATTAGCGTTTGCCGCTTAATTCTGCTGTCGTCTATCTTCGTCGCTCCGCAGGCTCGGGCCGGCCAGACGCTTGAAAGCGGGCGCTAGACACGACGCTCAACCGAGGCTGATCCGCAGCCGTCACTTCCTTCGGTGCCCGAATGGCGGACGTCAACGTCACCTCTGACTTGGGTTGCCGCGGTCGCGCGGCCAGCATCCCGAACTTCTGGGCCGAGACGCTTTCGGTCGCCGTGTTCGCGTCGGCGATATCCGTCTTGCGCACGGGGTTTGTCTTCGGACTAACCAATAACATTAATTATCTGCCGATCGTCGCCGGTCTCTACAATGAGCCGCAGTATCATGACGACGGGTTTATCCAGTCGTTGCGCTACTTTGCTTCCGGCGTCTGGCTGATGTTGAGCGGCGCCGAAAAATATATCGACAATATTCCGTTGCTGTTCTTGGTTCTGTTTTTCCTCTCCCGGCTGCTCAGCTTCGTCGGCTTCCTCTGCTGCGCCTCCCTGCTCGGGGTGACGGAAAGACGCGACAAGATCGTCTTCAGTCTGATTGTCTGCTTCATCGCGTTTCTTGATGGCTACAGCTATGCCGGCTCCGGCGGCCTGTTCATCAACTACTTTAGCCATTCGGAGATAGCGAATGGCGTGGCGCTTCTGGCGATCTACTTTGCCGCTCGAGGCCGCTACACGGCAGCAGTCGTCGCTGCGGGCATAATATTCTTCATCAATGCCTTCTTTGCGGTCTGGCTCGTGCTGCCGCTGATGCTGATTGGGATCTGTCACCTGTCGCAGCGGAAAGCGACGATCGGTCAAATCTCCTCGCGCGTGCTGATCGGCCTCGTCCTGTGCTCGCCGCTTATACTTGTTGTGGCCAACGGGTTTCTCGCAAACCCGGAGTTTGGTCGTCCGTCCAGCCTCGACCTTGCGAGTTTCCTTCACGAGTATTACCCAGGCCACGTGCTGATTGATTCGATTTCGCTCGGCGACATCATGGGGCTCTTGGGAGTCACCCTCATCGGAGCGCTTGCGCTGTTTTGGCCGAGGCAGGCCGCCGCTTCCGATTTGCGGGCAGCCTATGTGGGCGCAATTCTGGTCTATCTGATCGGCATCGTCGTTCCGTTCGTGACCCGATCGTCGCTAATGCTCAACTTTCATCTCCTGCGATCGAGCACGATCATTCACCTGCTTGCCGCCCTGGCGATCGCGGCTTTGGCGACGAACTGGTTGAGGCGCGACAAGGAGGCGGTTTTCCTTCCGGGCTGTCTTATCGTGCTGTTCTTGACCTTTGACGGCTGGGCCGGTCTGGGTTTTGTCACAGCCGTTTTGATATTTACTCTTCTAACAATTGTGCCGAGACCGGTCCCATCCTATCAGCGTGCCATGGGCTATCTGGTGCTTGCCACGGCTGTTTGCGTCGCAGCCCCACTCGCGATCCGGTCCGGCCTCGAGTTCCAACGAATCTGCAGCGAGGCGGTCGCAGAGTGGACCGAAATTGGCAAGTGGGCGCGCAATAACACGCCATTGACCGCAACATTCCTCATTCCAAGAAGGCCGGAGCTTGACGGTCGAGCCGAAGTGAGCGTCGCCGATATGGCGCTAGATCACCAAGGCGTATTTGAATTCGTATCACATCGCCGCATCTGGGTCGATTTCAAGCGTGGCGGATCAGTGGTGTTGACGCCTTCGTATTATCCGACCTGGCGAAGCAGGTTGACGGATGTCGAGGGCTTGAATTCGCTGGCGGAGCGAATGGCTTATGCATCGCGCAATGGCATCGGCTATGTCATCGATATCTGTCAGAGTCCGGAAGCGCCGAACCGTGTGATCTATCGAACGAAGCGGCTCTGCGTATTTTCAACGGACGCAAACGCGCCCGTGGGACGGAAGGACGCGCCGCCGTCGACGGAGCGATTTGCCGGTTGAGCAATCGAACGCTCCCGCTTGGAATCCGACGCGACCGGCTCACGCCAACGCGCGTGGTCAGCCCGCATGGGCAAATGGAGAAACGTTAAACAAGAACTTAACGCTTGCGCTCTAATTTCGCCCGCCATGAGTGACCAGGCCGTCCACAGCGAGGTTCAACCGTTTTCGGCGCGTGCGGCCTTGCCCTGGCTGGTGAGCCTTGGCCTCTATTTCATGCTGCTGGTCCTCGGGCAGCGGATGCTCAACGATCCCGACAGCTATTCTCACATCGAGGTCGGGCGCTGGATCATCGCGCATGGTACCCTGCCGTCGAGTGACCCCTTTTCCTTTTCAAGGCACGGCGCGCCCTGGATAACTTTCGAGTGGCTCTCGGAGGTCATCTATGCCGGAGCTTATGCGCTGTCCGGCTGGTCGGGTGTCGTCGTCCTCGCCGCGGCAGCGATAGCGCTCGCCTTCGGCCTGTTCACGTTCTTCCTGCTGCGCGAGCTTTCGCCAACTCTGACTTTTCTCATGGTGATGGCGGCCGTCATCCTGCTGGCGCCGCATATGCTGGCACGGCCCCACGTGCTCGTGCTGCCCGTCATGGTGACCTGGGCAGGGGCCCTGGTGCGCTGCATGGATCGTGGGGGGCCTCCCCCATACTGGGCGCTGCCGCTGCTGGTCCTGTGGGCCAATCTGCACGGCAGCGTGGTGCTTGCGCTTGGGCTGATCGGCCCTGCGGTGCTTGAGGCGCTGCTGCGTGAGGGGCGGAGCGAATGGCTGCACGTGATCCTGCGGTGGCTGCCGTTCACGGCACTCGCGGTCGCAGCCTCCTGCCTGACGCCCTACGGGCCGGAACCGTTGCTGATGCCGCTGACGACACTCGGCCTCGGCCCGGCTCTTGCCTGGATCGCGGAATGGCGCCCGCAGGATTTCAGTCACATAGGTGGCTTCGAGTTGCTGCTGCTGGCTGGCATCTTTGCGCTCGCGCGCGGCGTGACGCTGCCGGTCGTGCGGGCCTTGGTGGTGATCGGCTTGCTCCATTTCGCGCTAGCGCAAATACGCAACGCGGATCTGCTGGCCGTGCTGGCGCCACTCTATCTGGCGGCCCCGCTGGGTCGGAAGTTCGGCAGACCGGCCGCGGACGATGCGGCGGTCTCGTCGCGCAGCCTGAATCTGGCTGGGATCGGTGTGTTGATCGCGATGAGCGGTGTGGCCTTGGCGCGTGACGTCAGACCGGATCCGATCATCACCCCGCAGGCTGCCATCGCCGAAGCCAACCTCGCCAAGGCGGGGCCCGTGCTCAATGACTATTCTTTCGGTGGCTATTTGATCTTTGCCGGCATTCCCACCTTTATCGATGGTCGTGGCGAACTGTACGGGGCACCGTTCATCGACCGCTACAATCGTGCCCTGGCGCTGATCAACCTCGGAGACTTTCTCAAGCTGCTCGACGACTACAACATCGGCGCGACGCTGCTCGCCCCGCGCACACCGGCGGTAGCGATGCTCGACCGGCTGCCCCAGTGGCGGCGCGTCTACAGCGACGATGTGGCGGTTGTGCACAAGCGGCAGGATACGCCGCAAAGATAAGTCAAGCGGTACCGAAGGCGGCGTATTGGCCTCCGAGCGACAGGCCGCTCAGGGCATCTTCGAGGCGCCGCGCCGGTTTGGTGTCCCAGGGGAGCAGCAGGAAATGGCGCGTGCCGATCTCGCGTAGGCCGCCCGCAGCCATCAATTTCCGGGTTGTGCCAGCACCGAGCAGGACAGCGTCCCGGTCGAACTCACAGCGCGCGACGGCCAGGCGGGTCAGCGGGTTGTACGGATTATGTTCGATCACGCAGACGAGCCCTCCGGGACGCACCACTCTCCGCATCTCGGCGACGAAATGCGCCCATTCGGTTGGCGCGATATGGTGCATCACGCAGATGGCGGTGACCAGATCGAAGCTTGCATCGTCGAAAGGAAAAGTGCGCCCGTCGAACTCGCGGTAGTCGACCGCACCGTTGCCAGCGCGCGCCTGTGCCAGGCTGGCCGACGAAACGTCGATACCGCTCAAGCGGCCGACCACGCCGTGCAGCAGGGGATGAAGGCTGCCGACGCCGCAGCCGACGTCCAGCATTTCGGGTCTCTGCGCGTCCAGCCGCTGCGCGATCAGATCGCCCAAGAGATCGGCTTTCGCGCGCATGAAAAAATGATGCGGCAGGCCGGAGAAGTCGATCGAGGATTGGACCACATCGCGGTAGTTGTCATGATAGCCGTCGAAGAGTTCGGTCATGCGCTCGGTCACTCGTTGACGGCGTGGATCGCGGGTGTCGCCGCCGTCTCGTCGCGATCGAAGCCAGCGCGTGTCTGCACCACATAGAGCGGGCGCCGCTTCACCTCGGCATGGATGCGACCGACATAGAGCCCCACGATGCCCGTCATCAGCATGTTGATTCCGCACAGCAGGGACACGACGACGATCGTCGAGGACCAGCCGGTCACGAGATGACTGTCCTTGCCGAGCCACAACACCATCACCCAGCCGCCGTAGAGCAGTGCGAGTCCCGAGACCGTCAATCCGCACCAGATTGCAAGCCGTAAGGGCAGATCGGAAAAGCCGAGCGCGGCGTTCATCGCCAGCCGGATCATCTTGAACAGCGGGTATTTGGTTTCGCCCGCTGCGCGCTCGAGGCGGTGGAAGGCGACCTCGGTCTGCCGAAAGCCGAGCCAGGCGATCATGCCTCGTACGAAGCGGTCCTGCTCCGGCATCTGCCGAAGCGCGTCGAGCACCTTGCGATCGATCAGGCGGAAGTCGCCGACATCGGCGGGGATGCCGACGGAGGACATCCTGCCGAGGAGCCGATAAAACAGATGCGCCGTCGCACGTTTGAAACGGCTTTCGCCGTCGCGCGACAAACGGCGGGCATGGACGATGTCGTTGCCTTCCTGCCATTTTGCGATCAATTGCTCGATCACTTCGGGCGGATCCTGCAAATCGGCATCCATGACAATGATCGCGTCACCTTGCGCGGCGTCCATGCCGGCGGTGATGGCGACCTGATGGCCGAAATTTCGCGACAAGCCGATATAGCGAAAGCGCGGGTCGCGCGTGGCGAGTGCCTTTAGCACGATCGAGCCGGAATCGCTGCTGCCGTCGTCCACGAAGATCGCTTCTGCCGGCCCGTCGAGCCGGGACAATACCGTGTCGAGCCGGCGCAACAGGACCGGCAACACGGCTTCCTCGTTGAACACGGGGATGACGAGGCTATAGCGGATCGATTTGGAACTGGCCGCCATGTGAAAGAGCCCAACTCGGTTGCAGGAGCAGGACTCTAATTCGTCGCTGGTTAAAGTGGCCTTGCTACAATTGTTAGGGGTCTAGGTCTCTGGAGACGGCGCGGCGGGTTGGGGTCGCCCGAGGGCGATTGGAGGCGGCAGGCGGGGGATGGTGATGCCAGATTGACCACGCTGTGCAGCCGCGGCTTCGGTCCAGGACCGGCGGCGGATCTTGTAGAGAACAAATCGCTCTGAGGCGTCCAACACCTCCAGCAGGTCCGGCAGCGGGTTCGCGGCCAGCGCGGCAACGTGTTGCAGCGCGTCCGGGACACGGGAGGGACGCGTGTCGTCACCCCGAAGGCACCGCGCCTTCGTGACTCCGACGCACCCCGGCGTCGTGCGCGCATCATTCTCGAGCGCCGATTAATCCGCCATTAGCGTTTGCGACTTATTTCTGATGTCGTTCGTCTCATCGCCCGCGGGCTCGGACCAGTCAAACGCGTGAAAGCGGGGTGGCAAACACGGCGCTTAACCGAGGCTGATCCTCAGCCGTCGCTTCCTCCGGCAATTCGAATGGCAGATCTCCACATCGCTTCTGAAACGATCTGCCGCAACCGCGCGGCCGGTATTCCGAACTCCTGGGTCGAGACAATTTCGGTGGCCGCCGTCGCGTCGGCGGTGTCGGTGTTGCATACCGGATTTGTTTTCGGGATCATCAACAACTTGTACCATTTGCCGGTTGTCGCCGGTCTCTACAACGAGCCTCAGTACCACGACGACGCATTCATCCAATCGCTGCGCTATTTTGCCTCCGGAGTCTGGCTGGTATTGAGCGGTACGGAAAGATATTTCGACAACGTTCCGTTGCTGTTCTTCATTCTGAACTATCTCTCCCGGCTGCTCAGCTTTGTCGGGTTCCTGTGCTGCGCCTCGCTGCTGGGCATCACCGAACGCCGCGACAAGATCGTCTTCAGCCTGATCCTCTGCTTCATCGCCCTTCTCAACGGCTACAGCTATGCCGGCACCGGCGGGCTGTTCATAAACTACTTCACCCATTCCGAAATCGCGAATGGCACGGCTCTTCTCGCCATCTATCTCGCCGCAAGAAGCCGCTTTGCTGCGGCGGCCGTCGCCGTCGGAGTGACGTTCTTCATCAATGCGTTCTTTGCGGTTTGGCTCGTGCTGCCGTTGGTTCTGATCGCGATCAGTCTTCTGATGCAGCGGAAGGTGACCGTCAGGGAGGTCCTTTCGCGCACGCTGGCCGGTCTCGTTCTCTGCGTGCCACTTGCGGCTTTCGTCCTGTACGGCTTCGTCTCGAATCCGGAATTCGGAAGTCCGTTCGGCTTCGACTATGCGACGTTCCTTCGCCAGTATTTTCCAGGTCATGTGCTGATCGATTCGATACAGGTCGGTGATATCCTGGCGCTCCTGGGCGTCACGCTTGTCGGCGCGGCCGGACTCCTTTGGTTCGGGCGGGGCGCCAGGCAACTTCAGGTGGCCTATCTTGGCGCGATCCTGGTTTATGGAGTCGGGGTCGGCGTCCCGTTCGTGACCGGCTCGCATTTCGTTCTCAACCTTCATCTGTTGCGGTCAGGCACGGTCATTCATCTGTTGGCCGGCCTGGCCATGGCCGCATTGGCGACAAACTGGCTGCGCCGCGACAAGGAAGGGACTTTCCTGCCGGCCTGTCTCATTGTGCTGTTCCTGAGTCTTGATAACCTCGCCAGCCTGGCTTCCATCCTGCTCATTTTGACCTTTGTCTTTCTGAGGGTTGCACCTGGTCCCGCTCCGACCTACCAGCGCACGATGGGTTATCTTGTGCTGGCCGCCGCCGTGATCGCGGTTTGGCCGCTCTCGACGTGGTACAACGCCAAACTCAATCGGCTCTATACCGACGCAGTTGAGGAGTGGACCGACGTCGGCAATTGGGCGCGCAATGCAACTCCTCCGACGGCCATGTTCCTCGTTCCGAAGACGCCCCGGTTTGATCCGGCGTCGGAATCGAGCCTTGCCGACATCGCGCTCTCGCGGGCCGTCGTTTTCGAGTTCATTTCGCATCGCCGCATCTGGATCGATTTCAGGCGGGGAGGGTCGGCGATGTATATGCCCTCGTACCATGAAGTATGGCGCAGCAGATTGGCCGAAGTCGAAGGTCTGAATTCGCTCGCGGAGCGACGGGCCTATGCGTCACGTAACGACATCGGCTATGTCATCGATATCTGTCAGAATCCGGAATCGCAGAGCGGCACCATCTATCGAACGAAACGGCTCTGCGTATTTTCGACGGACGCGAACGGGCCTGCGGTGCGGAAGGACGCATCGCCGGCGACGGAGTAATTTTGCGGGTTGAGCAATCGAGCCCCCGCGCGCCGATCCGCGCCGCCAGCCGATCCGAACCCGGTTCAACGCGCTGGAGCGTGGACTCGCAAATCCGATCAGCCTGCGAACGCACGTCATGTCCGCTACGCCCTCAGGAGCGGAGCAGGTCAACTCGCTCTAGCGTGTCGGTACCCGAGCCTCGCTGCCATAGCCATGTCCTGCGATTGATGAGCCCTACCGGTACTTATAGATGATGGCCACTACGAGCGACGCGAACATTAACCAGTAAGAGAACTGCGAATTGGAAATGGTCTCTACTGGCCATTTTAGAATTGATGGAGGCTCGCGCAAATTATTTGCGTCTAATGACCGCAGCCGAACATATACAAACCCGGTCCCGAGATAAGCCGCGCCGATAAGGGTAACCAGCTGCCAAAAAATCAAAACGGGCCTCCATCTGTGAGCGGAAGCGGCCATCTCACGTGTACGCGTACCCGCCCGGAAGCTACGCCCTCACTTCGACGGCGTCGCGGCTGCGCTCTCCGAACTCTCCCGCACATGGATCACCGCGATGTGATCCGCATAGATCCGCTTCCAGCCCTTGAGGTGATCGAGGATCTGCGGGCCCGGCGCATCGGCCACCAGCAGCGTTGCGTCGATCTTGTACTCGTCGAGCAGGCGCGGCAGCAGCTCGGGCTTTTTCCCTTCCGTCGCCTTGAAGAAGTCCATGACGAATTTCTCGCCATAGAGCTCGGCGCGGCCATCGACGAAGACCGGGACGTTGCGCGAGATCAAATAGCCGCCGAACTGATAGGCATTGAAGATGCGCTGCACCTTGCGTTGCTGGAGCAGGTCGACGGCGGCGACCGGCGTCTGGTCCATCGTGAAGGTAAAGCGGTGATGCGACATGTAGATCGAGGTCGAGGTCCAGGCCGCGGCCGCAATCATCAGAGCGCCGGTGACGGTGACGTAGCGAGCCGGCCAGCTCTCGCTACCGTGCGCATCAATTTGCGGCAGCGGCGACTTTTCGCCGAGCGGCTTGGCCAGCACCAGCGGCACCAGGAAAGCGAAAGCCTCGATGCTCCTGACATGGGTGAGACCCATCCAGGTGAAGAGCAGGACCAGGAGGATGCGCGGCGGCGACAGCGTGAGGCCGCGAAACAGGCCGATCGCGATAAGGCCGAAGATCGCACCTTCGAACCCGGAGAACGAGGCGAAGTTCGCCGGCATCCATTCCGAGATGACCGACAGCAGCTCGCCGAGATTGAGGATGTTGGTCGCGCCCAACAGCGTGCGCCAGCCATAGGGCGTGACGCAGGCAGCCGCCATCGCGCCGACGCCGAACAGGAACCAGCGCGCAAGCAGCCGGACCTGCTTGCCGGAATCGAGGGTCCAGATTGCTTCGAGCGCTATCGGGCCGATCAGCGCGAGGCCGAGCACGAAGCCGCCGTGCAAGTTGGCCCACAGCGACATCAGCGGCAGCCAAACCCAGGACGGCGCGACCTTGCGGTCGGCCGCATGCATCAGCACGCCGACCCACGCGATCATCACGGGCAGCGCCAGGATGTGCGGCCGCGCCAGGATGTGATGCAGCGACAGCGTCACGGCCAGCATCGCGAACAGCACCGAGCGCGGGATTTCGAGATGGGCGTCGAGCAGGTAGACGAAAATTGCGGCCGACGTCGCGATTGCGAGCGCGGTGAGGATCACCGGTCCCGCCCAGTCCCACTGCGCGTAGGAGGCGGCGAACAGAATCTGCGACAGCCAGGACGTCGAGATCCAGGGCTCCCCTAGCCGCGTGAAGGAATAGATGTCGGCATAGGGCAGGGCGTGATGATCGAGAATCCACTGCCCGATCTTGATCTGCCAGAACGAGTCGGAGTCCTGAAGCAGCGTGTCGCCGATAGTGAGGAAGAAGAGATAGGCGCCTGCGCCGACGCACAGCGGCACCAGCGCGCGCGCGCGGCTCTGCACTGCGATGCTGTTGGTGAAGGAAAGGGACATGCCGCCTCGTCTTGTTCTTAGGTGTGTTGGCCGAGCGGGCGGCATTGGACCATGGCGGTCATAACTTCCAGTAAATCGCCGTGTGTCCGTGCAATTTAACCGATTGTTTTAGATTTCGGTTTACCATCGGCGACTACATGCAATCCGTTCCGTGTTTCCGCAGTCGAATTAACTGTGGCGAAATTCTTTGCCCTTACGTTCGGTTCCATGGTCGGGCGGCGCTGGGAAGCCGAAAAGACCAGACCAGTTGAAGCCACGTGTATCCTTTGGAGCAGTCTATGAAGAACCTCGTTTCGCGTTTCGTGAAGGACGAATCCGGCGCCACCGCCATCGAATACGGCCTGATCGCAGCCGGCATCGCGCTGGCGATCATCACCGTCGTCAACAATCTCGGCAGCACGCTGAACACCAAGTTCGGCTCGATCTCGTCCAGCCTCAAGTAAGAGCTGACGAAGCCTGAATTCAAAGAGCCCCGTCCTCGGACGGGGCTCTTTCTTTTGGCCCACGGCATCATCTCAATCTAGCTCGTTGCCCCCCTTTCCGGAAATTGCCATTCTCCGATCGGGTGCTTGCAATGGAAGGTCATCGATCCCGTGAAAAATTCCATCCCCGCGCTTTTGTCGCGCGGCGAGGGCCACCAATTTCTCCTGTATGGTGACTCCTGCTCGGGCGTGCCTGGCGCATTGCACGAGGAGACCTTCGCTTCGGTCAACGCCGTCGTGCAACGCCTGCGACCGCAGCCCGAGTTCATTCTCTTCCCGGGGGATGAAATCATCGGTCTGACGCCGGATGCCGATGCTCTCCGCGCGCAGTGGCGATATTGGCTGGAAACGGAAATGGCATGGCTCGACCGCGCGGCCATTCCCATGTGGCACACGACCGGCAACCACACGACCTACGACGTGATGAGCGAGATGGTGTTTCGGACCGTTCTCGGTCTGCCGGACAACGGACCGTCCGGGCAAACCGGCCTCTCATACTTCGTGCGGCGCGGCGATCTTCTGATGGTGTTCGTCAATACGCTCTGGAGCGGTCTCGGGGGCGAGGGACATGTCGAGATCGAATGGCTCGAAGCGACGCTGAAAGGACATGGCGACGCCCGACACAAGCTCGTCATCGGCCATCACCCGGTATTCCCCGTCAACGGCTTTTCCGGCGCATATCAACGCGAGATCGGTCACGAATATGCCCGGCCGTTCTGGAATATCCTGGTGAACGGAAACGTGCTGGCTTATGTGTGCAGCCACATCCTTGCCTTCGATGTGCAGGCGCACCGGGGCGTCCTGCAGATCTGTACCGCAGGTGCGGGAACGGCGCACAGAATGCCGGAAGGTGTCGAGTACCTCCATTGTGTTCAGGCGGCGCTCGACGCGCGTGGCCTGCGCTATCAAGTGCTCGATACCGATGGTGTCATCAGGGAGAGGCTGGAATGGCCGATGCCTGATCCCGTTTCGGGCCAGTGGGCGCAACTGCCGCTCGGAGAAGCGAAGGCGCTTTTCAGTGGACCCTTGCGGTCCGGGCGCAGCATCGAGCTGAGATTGACAGGGCAGGGCGCGACGATCGATGCGGCACCGGCGCAGACGCTCTTTACGGCTTTCGAGCCCGGTTCAATCGCGCCATTCTGGCTTGGACTTCGCGGTCCTGCGCAAACCCTGACAATGATCGTCGGTCGCGATCCCGGGCGCAGTCCGGCGTATTGGCGCGGACCTGATCTTGCCGCAGGTGTCCCCTTCGATATCCACGTCAGGATATATCCGGATATGGGACCCGGCGGTCTCCTGTATCGTCACCACGACGATTCCCGTTGGTCGTCTTTGAGCTCTGCGACGGCGCGCGGGGTGGAAGAGCTGTCATGGCCCCGGCACTGGGCGATCGGTCACGGGCAAGGCGGTATTGAAGATCGTCCTTTCAGAGGTGCCGCGCTGAGTGTCCAGCTAGCGCAGATCCAGCATTGAATTGGATAGCTCGAAGCGCGGGCAAAGCGGTGCGTGCCACCGTCACGACCACGCAGTAGATGGCGGGCACGGCGGTAGCTGAAGACGTGATTGATCGTGGCGAGACCCGCAGCCTTTCGCGCTCGCTATTCGGCGAGGCTGGGCTGCCAGACCGCTGACGTAGCGGGCGCTGCGGAGACCTGCGAAGCGCGGCCCATCCATTCCAGATAAGCCTTCGCGGCCCAGATCGAGGCTACAGCGAGCGCGATGCCGCCGGCGACGTCGACGATGTAATGCGCGCCGATCACCGGCGTTGCCGCGATCATCAAAAGACTGAGTGCAGCCACGATGCCGCCGATGCCGCGCACCGGCCACAGCGCCCACATGTAGAGCACGGCGGACGCGGCGTGGAAGCTCGGAAACGAGACGATGCCGGAAAGCATGAACAGCTTGAGCTCGTGCAGGCTGCCGTCGCGCAGCGCCAGGATGTCGCGCAACTGTCCGGCGTAGACTGCGGTATTGATTTCGGGGAAATGGGCCGCCGGCAATTGCAGCCCGTAATAGGTGCCGATGGCCGGCACCAGCGCCGAGATCGCGATGGTGATCGCGAGCGCGAGGCTCATCGCGAGCATGAACAATTGCAGCCGCACGTAACGCGCGGTCAACGTCAGCACGACGGGGATGCCGAGCAGCGGCCATTTGATCAGTCCGTAGCCGCGGGAGAGGACGTCCGAGAGCCAGGGATGATCGTTGACGAAGCTTGCGATTGGTTCGGGATCGAGGCCGAGCGCGCGATCGATCGCGAGCAGCGCCTGATCCTGGAGCGGCCAGCCCATCTTGCCGGCAACGTAGCTGAGCGGGCCGACGATGGCGCAGGTGATGATGACCTGGCCAATCGTGCCGAGAGAGAAGATCAGTTTCGGATCGGCGCGATCGCCTTTGACGATGCGGTGACAATAGGCGATGGCGACGAAGGAGGCCGCGATCGCAAGCGTAATGCCGTAGGCGACCGGCTCGAGCCTGAGCCCGGTGACGGAGAGGCCAAGCGCCAGCAGGCTGCCCATGGCTGCGATGGGAAGCCAGTTCAAATGGAAAAGCTGCCAGGCAGTTTTGGTTTCCGTGTCGACCATGCTGCACCGCGTTGGATCGCAGCCACCTTCGCGGAGGCGCTTTAAGACCGCGGTAAGAATCGTGGTCAGCCGTTTACCAATTGATTCGCTGCAATTTGAACGGTCTGCAGCCCAGCCTCGCGAGTGTGACGGTTCACACATTTGCTTCTTGTCATCCCCCCTGAATAGTTGTTCAGTCCTTGCGGGGCGATTTGCAGCAGTTCGGTGACGAAGCGTTCGGCCGCGGCGTGCGGGCGGCGTGTGGGATGGGAAGCGCGCCATGGTTTATCGGCGAACGCATCAAGTGGTGAAGCGCCTCGCGGCTCGGCGCAGCGCCATCCTGGCGGCGGCAAGGGAAGCCGCGGCCGAAGGCGGCATGGCGGCAGTGCAGATCGCGCCGGTCGCGGTCCGGGCCAATGTGGCGGCGGGCACCGTCTATCGCTACTTCCCGTCCAAGGCCGAGCTGATTTCCGAATTGATTTCCGAGGTGTCCCGCGACGAGCTCGCGGCGATCCGCCGCGCGGCCGATGCCGCGCCCGGACCGTCCTCGGCGCTGGCGGCCGCGGTGACCACGGTTGCCGTCCACACCCTGTCGCAGCGCAGGCTCGCCTGGGGCATCCTGGCCGAGCCGGTCGATGTCGATGTCAGCGCTTCGCGCCTGGCCAGCCGGCGCGAGATCGCGGGCGAGATGGCCGGGCGGATCGACGCCGCCGTGCGCGCCGGTCATCTGCCGGCGCAGGACACGGCTTTGGCCGCGACCGCGCTGCTGGGCGCGCTACATGAGTCCCTCGTCGGTCCGCTCGCGCCCGACAATCTCGACGATCCCGTCAAGATGCGCGACGCGGTGCAGACCGTGACCCTGCTGGCGCTGCGTGCCGTCGGCGTCATGGACGCCCGCGCCCGCGGCCTGGTGGTGCAGCAGACGCTGCTGCCGACCGCGAAAGCGCTGGTCGGGGCCTGAGCTCGAGCCTAATGCGCGCCGCGCGCTGATTGGCCCGACGGGTCAATGGTTTCGCCCAATCCGCAAGCCATCATGCCGTCACTTGACGGCTACTGTGCATGGGGTTGTTTTCGACTTTTGTCGGACGATCGCCGGAACGGCGAAAGTCTAGATATCCGCGTTGCCCTCGGGGCCGACGGAGGCGATGCGCACCATGTTGGTGGTGCCGGGAATGCCGAGCGGCACACCGGCGACGATCAGCACGCGCTGGCCGGCACGGACGAAGCCATCCCGGAACGCGATCTGGCCGGCGCGGCTCACCATGTCGTCCTGGTCGCGCGCATCTTCCGCCACCACGCAATGCACGCCCCAGACCACCGCGAGCCGGCGTCCGGCGGTGATGTTCGGCGTGATCGCCACGATCGGCGGCTTCGGCCGCTCACGCGCCACGCGCACGGCGGTCGAGCCGGAGCTGGTCCAGCAGATCAAGGCGGGCAGGTCGAGCGTCTCGGCGATCTGCCGCGCAGCGTCCGCGATGGCATCGCCAGCGGTGGATTCCGGCGCGGGGCGCTGTGCGGTGATCACCGAGCGATAGATCGGGTCGCGCTCGACCTCCTCGCCGATGCGGTTCATGGTCGAGACCGCCTCGACCGGGAATTTGCCGGCCGCCGATTCCGCCGACAGCATGATGGCGTCGGCGCCCTCATAGACCGCGGTGGCGACGTCGGAGACTTCGGCGCGGGTCGGCACCGGTGACTGGATCATCGATTCCAGCATTTGCGTCGCGATCACCACCGGCTTGCCGGCGCGGCGCGCCATGCGAGTCATTTGCTTCTGGAGGCTCGGCACGCGCTCCAGCGGCAGCTCGACGCCGAGGTCGCCGCGCGCCACCATCAGCGCGTCAGAGGCCTCGATGATGTCGGCGAGGCGGTCGATCGCCTGCGGCTTCTCGATCTTGGCCATGACGGCAGCCCGGCCGCGGATCATCTTCTTGGCCTCGATGACGTCGTCGGCGCGCTGCACGAAAGACAGCGCGATCCAGTCGACGCCGGTGACCAAAGCGGCCTCGAGGTCGGCGCGGTCCTTCGGCGTCATTGCCGAGACCGCGAGGTCGGTGTCGGGCAGGCTGACGCCCTTGCGGTCGGACATCCGGCCGCCGACCACGACGCGGGTCACGGCGTGCTCTTTCGTGGTCTCCTCCGCGATCAGCCGCACCTTGCCGTCGTCGAGCAGCAGCGCATGGCCGGGGCGTAGCGCAGCCAGGATCTCCGGATGCGGGAGCTGGACGCGAGTGGCGTCGCCCGGTGTCTTGTCGGAATCCAGCGTGAAAGTCTGGCCGTTCTGGAGCTGGACCGCGCCTTCGGCGAAGGCGCCGAGCCGGAGCTTCGGGCCCTGCAGGTCGACCAGGATGCCGATCGGGCGGCCGTAGCTCGATTCGACGTTGCGGATGGTTGCCACCAGCTCCCGCATTTTGTCATGCGGGGTATGGCTCATATTGATGCGGAACAGGTCGGCGCCGGCCTCGAACAGGCGGCGGATCATCGCGAGGTCTGAAGAGGCGGGTCCCAGAGTCGCGAGAATCTTGATACGGCGAAGACGCCTCATGGCTTATTCCCAGGCGAGGGGGGAGCTGCGGCCGGTGGCAGGCCGGACGAGCCCGGGGGCGTAGCACCCGGCGGGCTGTTGGGCAAACCCGGAACGCCGCCACCCGGGCCCACAGGGCCGGGCATGCCGGGGACACGCGGCTGCGTCGGCAACTCGTTGGCGTCGGTGAGCTGCACCGTCCAGGCTCGCTGCTCGCCGGTATCGACCTCGAAATAGCCGGTCCGGTCGTAGCCGCGCGCCAGGCAATCCTCGGTGCCGCGGATGGTGAATTCCTTGTCGCGTGAGCACATGAAGGCCTGGCCGGACCATTCACCGCCGCGGTCATAGTCGATTCCGTAGATGTAATAATAGCGGGCGACCAGCGTACCCCGCAGCAGGGTCTCGCAGGAGCGGGAGGAGATGTTCCACCAGCCCTCGGTGGTCCAGCCATCGGCATCCTTGTACCCGAGCGCAATGCCGACCCGGCTCGAGGTGTTGTTGCACAGCCGGAAATCGGCGGAAGCCGGGCTGGTCCAGAGGCATAGCAAAGCAACCACCAGCACCGGGACCAACCGGGCGAGCAGGCGAAGGGGGGAGCGGGGAGATTCGGCGATCATTGTCGCGGAAGCTATATCAGATCATTGACGATTTGGCGTAGGGGGCCAGCGGAACCGGTCCGGGCCGGCCTCGGGTCCGTTTGCGCCGCGATATGGCAAAATCTGTGACAGGGTTTACCTGATCTCGTAAGGGTGACCCATCAGAACCGAGGGATCCAGCCATGGCAATTGACGACAAAACCAGAACGGAGCTCGAGGCGACCGCTTTCCGGCGCCTGATCGATCATCTGAAGACGCGGACCGACGTCCAGAACATCGATCTGATGAATCTGGCGGGCTTCTGCCGCAACTGCCTGTCCAACTGGCTCAAGGACGCCGCCGACGCCCAAGGCGTTGCTCTCAGCAAGGACGAGAGCCGGGAGGTCGTCTACGGCATGCCCTACGAGACCTGGAAATCGAAGCACCAGGACGCGGCCACGCCCGAGCAGCTCGAGGCGATGAAGAAGGTTCATCCCGGGCATTGAGTGGGGCGAGCCCTGAGTCGCACCACACAACAGCTTTCTTTGCTCCCTGCAGGAAGGTGTGGGCGCGCTGTGGACGAGCGCGATGCTTGCTTGAACGCAGTCGGCGGCAACCCTAAGGGTTCTCGCAGCACGCGCGGTGAGGATGCCGGCGTCACCTCGTTTTGCCAGTTCCATTTGGAGTACCAAGATGGCCACCACCGCCGCCGTCCGCGACGACGAGCCCGCGACGAAATTTGCCAAGGACCAGCTCAAATCCATCATCGAGCGCATTGAGCGGCTGGAGGAAGAGAAGAAGGCGATCTCCGACGACATTCGCGACGTCTACGCCGAGAGCAAGGGCAACGGCTACGACGTCAAGGCGCTGCGGACCATCGTGCGCATGCGCAAGCAGGATCCCAACGAGCGCGCCGAGGCCGAGACGATTCTCGAGACCTACATGCAGGCGCTGGGGATGCTCTGAGGCGTTTGCGCCTCGGACATCGCTCGGGCTACAAATTGCGGCTGTCGCACTTCATTTGTGAACGGAGACCGCTGTGATTGCGCCGCCGCTGCCGCGTGAGGTGAACCGTGCCTTCGGCGCGCTTCCGGCGCCGATCGGCAAGCGGTTGCTCCAGGTGCGCGACCTGATCTTCGCGATCGCTGCGGCGCACGACAATATCGGCCGGCTCACCGAAACGCTCAAATGGGGCGAGCCTGCCTATCTGACTGATGAGACCGGCAGCGGCTCCACGATCCGGCTTGGCTGCCTCAAGGACTCCGAGCACGCCGCCGTCCTGTTCAACTGCAAGACGACGCTGGTGGACACTTTTCGCGAGCGCTTTCCCGAACAGTTCGAGTATCGGCAGACGAGGGCGTTGTTGCTGCCGGTGGCGGGCAAGCTGCCGAAGCAGGAGCTATCGGTCTGCCTGTCGCTGGCGCTGACGTACCATCTGGATCGGCGGACCAAGAAGGCGCGGTAGGCTATCAGCCTCAGCGCAAGGCGGCAGTGCGCATGACGAACGACGTCGTCTCGAGCTTCGCGGTGGCGCTGCCCGAGAAACTGTCGCAGGACAGGCCGTGCATGGGATCGTCGACGAAGCCCATCACAACCACGGTCTGCGGCTTGACGAAATAGGCGCGCATCGCGGTCATGTCGATCTCGCCCATCAGCGTTACCGACATCGCGCGGCTCGCGCTCGGTGACAGCATCACGATCTTGAGCCAGATACTCTCGCTCTTGGCGGCGGAGAGCCGGGTTGCGGTCGCGATCATACCGTCGGTGCTCTTGCCCACGACGGTGTTGATTTCGGTGGCCGGCGCGGAGTTGCGGGCCGCTGACACCGGACGCACGCCACGCGGGATCGGTGCAGAGGCAGCGACGACGTTGGCGCGGTCGACTGGCGAAGCGGCAGCCGGCGCATAGGCCAGCGCCTGATAGGCGGCGTTGGATACGCTCGCGGTCGGTCGCGGATCGGTCGCAGCGGCGAGCGCCTGACGCGCCCTCAGGGCTGCGACCTGGGCCGGTGTCGCCTGCTGCGGCGTGGCCGGGGCGTCCCAGAAGCCACGGGCGTTGATGATGTCGGCCGGGGTTTCGGGCTTTCCGTCAGAAGACTTGCTGGCAGCCGGCTTGTCAGCCACGGGCGCGGGCTTTGGCGCGACGAGCTGAGCGTCGGCCGAGGCGAGCTGGATCGTGGCGGCGACCGACGGCTTGGCACGGGGCATTGGTACCGGATCGACCGGCTTCGCAGCGGCTGCGACAAGGGTCGGCGCCGCTGGCTTCTCGGCAGGCGCCCCCTCGTCATCCTCGTCGGCGCTGGCCGCTGGGGCCTGCTTGCTCTTGAACAGGGCAGCGAAGAAGCTCGGCTTACCCACGGTCGCGGCGCCATCGCCATCGCCGCGGCGCTCGATGTCTGCCTTGGCGAGCTCATATCCCTTCAGCGGCACGCCATCGGTCGGGACATGGACCGTGCGACCGTCCGGGAACACGCGGGCGAGCTGGTCATGCGTCATGCGCGGCCAGTGCCGGATGCTGCCGGTGTCCAGATGCACGAAGGGCGAGCCCGAGGTCGGGTAGAAGCCGACGCCGCCACGTTGCAGCCGCAGGCCGGCGAAGCGGATTTGCTCCAGCGGTACGCCCGGAATGTAGAAATCCATCGCATGGCCCAGCATGTGCTGGCTGAAGCGCGCCACGCCCGTATGTGCGGAGCGGCGGCGGAGCATGGCGTTGGTGGCCGGGGAGCGGTAGGAGGAGATGATCTGGATCGGCTGCTTGCCGTCGACGTCGCGATAGACTTCCCAGAGGATGTCGAAGAGGTGACGGTCCATCACCGTCTCGTCCTGGGTGCGCCAGTCGCGCAGGAAGTGGTTGAGCGTCTTCAGCGCGGCTTCGTCATAGCGGCCGTCGCGCTTGAAGGTGACGGTGAGGTCTTCGCCGGAATGGGTGTGGTGGAAGGAGAGCGTCTTGGTTTCGTTCAGCGCCGCGGCGTTATGAACCGAACCGGCAGCCGCAAGCAACAATACGGAAGCGAGGCCGACCCGGGATCCGGCCTTCACGCCCGCATGGGACAACGACAACGAAGTAAATTGGCGTGCGAAACCAGCCAGCACGTATGAGCCCACCCAGTCGACCAGCGTTCAAAATGGACTCTCCCGCCAACCCCGTTGGCGCGCGAAAGAGGGTGAACGCTTTCTTAAAGCGAGAAGGTTAATTCGAGGTTGACCTTCCCGCCCCCCAAACCAAGTCAGAACACCGACCTAAGCGGCCTAGTGTGGCGAAAAAACGCCCGCTGCCCGGGCACGGGTGGAGAATGGTTGACATTAAACGACCCCATCCAGGGATGGGGTCGCTGATCTTGCTGAGAATTTCAGGAAAAGGAGGTCGGACTCCCGGACTCAGCGGGTGAACACCCGCTGCGGCCGGCGGCCGACCGGAGCCGGCGGCGGGGTCGGCGCCCCGAACAGCCGCTCGAAGAAATTGGGACTGGACGAGCTGAAGCCGCCGCCATTGTTGGCCACTGCCACGCCTGGGGGCAGCGTCGTCGCCGGGTGCGAATAACTCGGCTGGGAATGCGCCACGACGTTTTCGAGGTCCTTGCCGCGGCTGTTCTTCAGGATGTTGATCATGGTCGCGTCGCGGCCATAGACGTCCTTGCGGAATTGCAGCTTGCCGCCGTCGTCCACGAACGCGGTCTGGTAGGTGATGTTGACCGGGATCGGGGTGGGGAATTTCAGATCGACTTCACCCGAACCGTACATGCTGCGCACGCGCTCCGGCGTGTACTTGTCGCCCGGCAGGGCGATGTTGAGCAGCACGGAGGCGTACTGGTCCGGATTCTGCACCCGCATGCAGCCATGGCTGAAGGCGCGCTCGTCCTTGGCGAACAGGTACTTGTCCGGCGTGTCGTGCTGATAGACCAGGAACTTGTTCGGGAAGTTGAAGCGGATACGGCCGAGCGCGTTGGCTTCACCGGGCGGCTGTGAGATGTGCACCGAGCCGTCGCGGTTCTGCTCGAGCTTCAGGCCCATGCGCTGAAGCACGGTCGGGTCCTGCTGCAGCGCCGGCAGATATTCGCCATAGACGATCGACGGCGGCACGTTCCAGGTCGGGTTGACCGTGATGTACTTCATCGTCTCGGTCAGCAGCGGCGTGGCGTGCTGGCCCGGCTTGCCGGTGACGACGCGCGTGGTCCAGACCTGCTGGCCGTGTTGCATCACTTTCAGCGTAAAGTCGGGAATGTTGAGGATGACATAGGCGTCGCCCAGCGAGGGCACGCCAAGGTCGCGCGGCAGCCAGCGCCAGCGCTCCATATTCACCAGCACAGTGTCGATCTGCTTGTCGCGCTTCGGGCTGTTCAGTGCCCTGACTGTTTTGTCGTCGAGGACGCCGGTCGCCTTCATCTCGACGCCATCCTGGAACTTTCGCACGGCTTCGGCGACGGTGGCGTCGTAGTGCGTGTCGCTCGCGTTCTCGGTAATGCCGAGCTTGGCGCGGAGCTGCGGCACACGCGGATCTTCCACGACGACTTCCGCCTGCTTCTTGCCGCGGGCCGGGGTGTATTTCAGCGCCGGACCATCGGCGATCTCGATCACCGGACCTTCGCCCTGGCCTCGGAGCTGCGCAAGCTTCGCCTTCAGCTCCTTGAAGAGCTTCTGCGGCGGGTTGTAGCTGTCGAGCGCCGCGGACGCGTCGGCTGCGGTCGTGACCTTGGTGAGCACTTCGTTCGGATCGACCGGATGCTCGGGATAGAGGATGTCGGCGCTGACCTGCGACCAGTGCATGCGGCCGCTCTGCGCCTGGCGCGCGTAGTCGAACATGCTGGCGGTGAGCTTCAGCTCGGCATCGGCGAGCGCATCAGGGGTCGTGGCGGCGGCGAAATCCGGCACCGGATAATCGACGGGATTGAGACCTTCGGAGGCGGCATCCTTCAGCCGCGCGATCACGCCCTTGGCCGCGGCGGTCAGATTGCCGCCCTGGGTCCAGACCGGTGCGAAGTCGCGTGCGCCGTAGAACTTCTCGACGGCGGCGCGTTCGTGCTTGCGGTCGAAATGACGCGAGGTCTTGGCGCCGATGATCTCCTTGAGCTTGTCGGCCACCGGCTGGTCAGCGGCGGGGACGTTGCTCGCGGCCTTCACCGGCTCGGCGGTCGGGGGCGCTGCTGCAGCCGCAGGGGCGGCGGGGACGGCCGCCGGCGCTGCTGCGGTGTCGGCCTTGGCCGGCTCGGATTTGGCGGGTTCAGTGTTCGCGGGTTCAGTCTTGGCGGTCTCGCTCTTGGGCGCATCAGCCGGGGGCGTGGCGGCGACGTCGGAGGGCTTGGTCTCGACCTTGTCGGGGGCTGGAGCAGCGTCAGCCTTCGCGGGCTCCTTGGCTGCTTCCTGCACCGTGGCGGTGGTGTCGAGCTTGATGTCGGCGGCGGTCGGGGGCGGGACGTTGGCGGGCTCGGGGCGCGGGATCGCGGCTTCGATCGCGAGCTCGGCGGCGCTGCTGCGCGCCTGATCCTGTGCCAGTGCTGAGCCGGCCGATACCGTGAGGAAGGTTGCTGCGACCGTCATCAAAACACGGTCAAAGCCTGCACGGTGGTTCAAACAGTCACGCATTGTGTCGCACCCCTTGGGTGAACTGTCCCCCGTGGAACAGCTTCGTTATCGCCTATTGAGTTTCGGCTAAACCGCGCCGGCCTCTCGAAAGTTGCACGCCTGCACGCAACGATTCTCACGCAGACGATATACAGGCCCCGATTTTGCGGCCAGCGCTACCCGGGACAACTCACGACAAACTGACTTCAAGAAAGCCCGTTTGCAACGAATTGTGCGCCCTCACCACGCGCTTTCCCTGCGTCTGTCACTTCCAAGTCACGGTTCCGGCGGCAGGTGAAATCCCCGCAATGCGAACGGCTTACGGCGACATCGCACCGTCAGGCAAACCGCCGTTCATAGTACGGTTCAGTGCGTCTCTTCGCCGCTTTTCCCGCCATGGCCGGGAACGCCGGCTTCGTCGAGTTTGCGATAAAGCGTGGACCTGCCAATTTTGAGGCGACGTGCCACCTCCGACATCTGTCCCCGGTAGTGCGAGATCGCGAAGCGGATGATCTCGTTCTCCATGTCCTCGAGCGGGCGGACATCGCCGGTGGGGGTCAACATCGAGAGGGCCCCCGCAATCGGGAGCGGTGCGATCGGTATTTCACTACCCGACACGACGGAGGGCGCCGCGATCGGCTCGATCATCAGTGGCGCGGTCGGAATCTCGGCTGCGGTGTGCGGATGCGACGCCAGCAGCGGAAAATCGTCGAGACCGAGCTGGTCGCCCTCGCTCATCACCACCGCGCGGTAAACAGCGTTTTCGAGCTGGCGGATGTTGCCGGGCCAGTCGAGCTGGGCGAGATGCGCCACGGCCTCGCCACTGATGCCGGAGATCGGGCGGTTCTCCTCGGCGGCAAAGCGCGCCAGAAAATGGCGCAGGAGGTGCGGGATGTCCTCGCGCCGGGCCCTGAGTGAAGGAATCGTCAGCGGCAAAACGTGCAGGCGATAGAACAGGTCTTCGCGGAAATGACCCTGCTTGACCCGCTCCAGAAGCTTGCGATTGGTCGCGGAGATGATGCGGACGTCGACCTTCAAGGGCTTGCGGCCGCCGACCGCTTCCACTGCGCCCTCCTGGAGCGCGCGCAGCAGCTTGACCTGAGCTGTCAGCGGCAGTTCGCTGACCTCGTCCAGAAACAGCGTGCCGCCATGGGCCTCGAGGAATTTGCCCATGTGCCGCTCGGTCGCGCCGGTGAAGGCGCCCTTCTCGTGGCCGAACAGGATGGACTCGACGAGATTGTCGGGGATGGCGCCGCAATTGACCGCGATGAACGGCTTTGCCTTGCGTTCGCCGCTGCCATGGATGGCGCGCGCGAACATCTCCTTGCCGACGCCGGAGTCGCCCTCGATCAGCACGGGAATCGTGGAGTTGGCGGCCTTCTGTGCAGCGCGCATCGCGCTCGTCATCGCTTCGGCGCGCGTGATGATGTCAGAGAAGGTCAGCCGGCCCTCGCGGCTGTGGCGGATGCGCTGCAATTCGCCCTTGAGCGCGGAGGCGTTGAGCGCGTTACGCAATGAAACTTGAAGGCGCTCCACGCCGACTGGCTTGACCACGAAGTCGGCCGCACCCGCGCGCATCGCCGAGATCACGTTGTCGATGCCGCCATGAGCGGTCTGCACGATGACTGGCACGCTGAGGCCCGCCTCGCGGATTTTCGCCAGCACGCCCATGCCGTCAAGGCCAGGCATCACGAGATCGAGGATGACGGCATCGATGGCCAGTGCGTCGGGGGCGGTGAGGGCGGCAATTGCGGCGTCGCCGGACTCCACGACGACCGTCTCATAGCCGCATTTCTGCACCATGTTTTCGACCAGGCGGCGGGCTACTGCGTCGTCGTCGGCAATCAAAATACTGGCAGCCATGGTGCTCCCCGCACGCTACTACTATCTGTCTCGAATCGGGTCACTCTGGCCGAAGCCGATTAACGCCCTCTTAAACCTTAATGCCCCCGCCCGCCGTCGCGATTGTTGAACACAGGTTTCCCACACAATGAATTCGCGCTCCAAATCTGCCTTGACGAAGTCCGCCAGCAAGCCTGCTTCCAGCAAGCCCGCTCTCCGCAAGCCAAGCACGAAGAAATCCGCTGCCAAGGTAAAGCCCTCCAAGCCTTCGCTCGCCAAGACTGCGCTCGCCAAGACTGCGAGCAAGACCGGTAAGCTTCCGGAGTGGAACCTCGCCGATCTCTATTCCGGGATCGACGCGCCGGAAGTGGCGCGCGATCTCGAAATGATGGATGCCGATTGCGTCGCGTTCGAGACGGACTACAAAGGCAAGCTCGCAACAGGCACAGCAAACGAAGATGGCGGAAAATGGCTCGCTGAGGCCGTGCGGCGGTATGAAGCAATCGACGATCTCGCCGGCCGCCTTGGCTCCTTCGCCGGTCTCGTCCACGCCGGCGACAGCGTTGATCCCAAGATTTCAAAGTTTTACGGCGATGTGTCGGAGCGGCTGACGGCGGCGTCGACGCATCTTCTGTTCTTCGCGCTCGAGCTCAACCGCGTCGATGACGATATTTTGAACCGCGCGATGCAAGCCGCGGAGCTCGCGTACTACCGTCCCTGGATCGAGGACCTGCGCAAGGAGAAGCCGTATCAACTCGACGACAAGCTTGAGCAGCTGTTCCTGGAGAAGGCGCAGACCGGCTATTCCGCGTTCAACCGGCTGTTCGACCAGACCATCTCGGGTCTCCGCTTCAAGGTCGGTGCCAAGGAGCTCGCGATCGAGCCGACGCTCAATTTCCTGGCCGACCGCGACGGCGCCAAGCGCAAGAGCGCAGCCGAGGCTCTGGCGAAAACCTTCAAGGCCAATGAGCGCACCTTTGCGCTGATCACCAACACGCTCGCCAAGGACAAGGACATCTCGGACCGCTGGCGCGGCTTCAAGGATGTTGCCGATTCCCGCCATCTCAACAACCGCGTCGAGCGCGAAGTCGTGGATGCGCTGGTCGCTTCTGTGCGCGCGGCCTATCCGAAGCTGTCGCATCGCTATTATGCGCTGAAGGCGAAATGGTTCGGCAAGAAGCGGCTCGCTTATTGGGACCGCAACGCGCCGCTGCCGTTCGCGGCAACCGACACGATCGGCTGGCCCGATGCGCGGAACATGGTGCTGTCCGCCTATCGCGGCTTCTCGCCCAAAATGGCCGACATCGCCGAGCGCTTCTTCACCGATCGCTGGATCGACGCACCGGTGCGCCCGGGCAAGGCGCCGGGCGCCTTCTCGCATCCGACCACGCCGTCGGCGCACCCTTACGTTCTGATGAACTACCAGGGCAAGCCGCGCGACGTGATGACGCTTGCCCATGAACTCGGCCACGGCGTGCACCAGGTGCTGGCGGCGAAGAACGGCGCGCTGATGGCGCCGACGCCGCTGACGCTCGCCGAGACCGCGAGCGTGTTCGGCGAGATGCTGACCTTCAGGCGACTGTTGGCGCAGACCAAGAGCGCAAAGCAACGCCAGGCGTTGCTCGCCGGCAAGGTCGAGGACATGATCAATACCGTGGTGCGGCAAATCGCGTTCTATTCGTTCGAGCGGGCGGTCCACACCGAGCGCAAGAACGGCGAGCTGACCGCAACGCGGCTCGGTGAACTCTGGCTGTCGGTGCAGGGCGAGAGCCTGGGGCCGGCAATCGAGATCAAGGCGGGCTACGAGAACTACTGGATGTACATCCCGCACTTCATCCACTCGCCGTTCTACGTCTACGCCTATGCTTTCGGCGATTGCCTCGTGAACTCGCTCTATGCCGTCTACGAGAATGCGGCCGAGGGCTTTGCCGAGCGCTATCTCGACATGCTCGCCGCCGGCGGCACCAAGCACTATTCCGAACTGCTGCGGCCGTTCGAGCTCGACGCCAAGGACCCGAAATTTTGGGACGGCGGGCTCTCGGTCATTGCCGGGATGATCGACGAACTGGAGGCGATGGGCTGATACGGACCGGCAGCGTTCTCTTGGAATGCACGTAAAACTTTTGTTGAACTTTGCTGTCAAATGTTGTACATTTGTATAACGAGGTGCAGTCATGAACGAGAACGCGACCCCCAAAGACCTGAAAAACGAATCCACCGCTCTTCAGGTGCGCAAGATCGGCAATTCTATCGGCCTCATTTTGCCGAAGGAGTTGGCTGCCCGTCTCAACCTCAAAGAGGGCGACAAGCTCTTTCCGGTTGAGCAATCGGACGGGGCATTGGTACTGACATCTTACGATCCCGATTTCGAAAAAGCGATGGAAGTCGCGCGGCGAGGCATGAAGCGTTACCACAACGCTCTCGCCGAGCTCGCCAAATGAACGAACCGTTTTGGCTGACGCGTCAAATGGTCGTCGCCATCCACGACGAGCAACTTGCGATCCATGGTGGCGCAAGCGGTTTGCGCGACGAGGGCATGCTCGAATCCGCGCTCGACCGTCCGAAAAACAAGTGGTCCTATGAGAATGCTGATCTCGCTGAATTAGCCGCAGCCTACGCCTTCGGCGTTGCGCGCAATCATCCCTTCGTTGACGGCAACAAGCGCACTTCGCTCCTTGCGCTCTATACCTTTCTCGGCGTGAACAGCATCGACTTTGTCGTCCCAGAGGCTGAAGCTGCTGCGATGATCCTCTCCCTCGCGGCCGGTGAAGTCAGTGAGCAGAGCCTCGTCCGCTGGATCCGCGACAATCTGAATTCCGAATGAGCCGATTTGCGGGAAAACCGCGCCTCCGTGCCGTTGCCCTGCCCGAAGGTTTAAGGTATCCCAGCCCGAGAATTCGACTTTCGACTGGGGACAATCGATGGCTGACCATAGCGAAATGGCCTACACCACGGCCGACGGCAACGACTACGTTGCCCACGAGCAGACCTATGAGGGCTTCATCAAGCTGGTGAAGTACGGTACGGCCTCGGTCGCGCTCATCGTGATCCTGATGGCGATCTTCCTGACCTGACCATCGCCGGTTGCATCCGCCAGCGCCGGCGGCTGCTTATAAAATTTGCATACAAGCCGGTTCCAAAACCGGTATCCACCGTTGCGGGAGTGACGCCAAGTTCGCGTGCGCGTTTTTGCCCGCGTCGCCGGAGGGCCTATGAAGATCGCCGTTGCCAAGGAAATCGATCCGTCGGAGCCGCGCGTTGCCGCTTCGCCCGATACGGTGAAGAAGTTCAAGGCGTTAGGCGCCGAGATTGCCATCGAGCCGGGCGCCGGCCTCAAATCGGGCCTGCCCGATTCCGAATTCACCGCAGTAGGCGCCACCGTCAGCGCCGATGCGCTGAAGGACGCCGACATCATCATCAAGGTGAAGCGTCCCGAGGCCTCCGAGCTTGCGCAGTACAAGCGCGGCGCGCTCGTCATCGCCATCATGGATCCCTACGGCAACGAGGCCGCGCTGAAGACGATGGCGGATGCCGGTGTCTCCGCCTTCGCGATGGAATTGATGCCGCGCATCACGCGCGCGCAGGTGATGGACGTGCTGTCGTCGCAGGCAAATCTCGCCGGCTACCGCGCCGTGATCGAGGGCGCCGAGGCCTTCGGCCGCGCCTTCCCGATGATGATGACCGCGGCGGGCACCGTTCCGGCCGCAAAGGTGTTCGTGATGGGCGTCGGCGTCGCCGGCCTGCAGGCGATCGCGACCGCGCGCCGCCTCGGCGCCATCGTCACCGCGACTGACGTGCGGCCCGCGACGAAGGAGCAGGTCGAATCGCTCGGAGCAAAGTTCCTCGCCGTCGAGGACGAGGAGTTCAAGAACGCGCAGACCGCCGGCGGCTACGCCAAGGAAATGTCCAAGGAGTACCAGGCCAAGCAGGCCGCGCTCACCGCCGAACACATCAAGAAGCAGGACATCGTGATCACCACCGCGCTGATCCCGGGCCGGCCGGCGCCGAAGCTGGTCTCGGCCGAGATGGTCAGGTCGATGAAGCCGGGTTCGGTGCTGGTCGATCTCGCCGTCGAGCGCGGCGGCAATGTCGAGGGTGCCAAGGCCGGCGAAGTCGCCGACCTCGATGGCATCAAGATCGTCGGCTACACCAATGTCGCCGGCCGCGTCGCCGCGTCGGCCTCCAGCCTTTACGCGCGCAACCTGTTCAACTTCATCGAGACCATGGTCGACAAGGCCAGCAAGGCGCTCGCCGTGAACTGGGACGACGAACTCGTCAAGGCCACCGCGCTGACCAAGGATGGCGCCGTGATCCACCCGAACTTCCAGCCGAAGGTCTAAGGAGAGCCGCCATGGAGCATGCTGCACAGGTCGTCGACCCCTTCATCTTCCGGCTGTCGATCTTCGTCCTCGCCGTCTTCGTCGGCTATTTCGTGGTGTGGTCGGTGACGCCGGCGCTGCACACGCCGCTGATGAGCGTGACCAACGCGATCTCCTCGGTGATCGTGGTCGGCGCGCTCCTTGCCGGCGGCGTCGCCAACGTATCGAGCGGTTCGGGATGGGCGCGCGCCTTCGGCTTCGTCGCGCTGATCTTTGCCTGCATCAACATCTTCGGCGGCTTCCTGGTCACCCAGCGCATGCTGGCGATGTACAAGAAGAAGTCGAAGTAAGCGGCCACCTCGGGCTGATGGGACAGATGGGGACCTGAGATGAGCGCTAATTTCTCTGCATTTTTGTATCTCGTGGCGGGGGTGCTCTTCATCCTGTCGCTGCGAGGATTGTCGAGCCCGGCCTCGTCGCGCCAGGGCAATCTGTTCGGCATGATCGGCATGGCGATCGCGGTTGCCACGACGCTCGCCAATCATCCGCCGGCGGATGGTCTCGCCTGGGTGCTCGTCATTCTCGGCATCGCTATCGGTGGCTCGATCGGTGCCGTCGTCGCGCGCCGCGTGCCGATGACGTCGATGCCGGAATTGGTTGCCGCCTTCCACTCGCTGGTCGGCATGGCTGCGGTGTTGGTCGCGGCCGGAGCGTTCTACGCGCCCGAGGCCTTCGACATCGGCACGCCCGGCAACATCCATCCGCAGAGCCTGGTCGAGATGTCGCTCGGCGTCGCCATCGGCGCGCTGACCTTCACCGGCTCGGTGATCGCGTTCCTGAAGCTGTCCGCGCGGATGAGCGGCGCGCCGATCATCCTGCCGTTCCGCCACGTCATCAACATCGCGCTCGCGATCGCGCTCGTCGTCTTCATCGTCGGTCTGGTGATGTCGGGCAGCGCGCTCGACTTCTGGCTGATCGTCATCATCGCGCTGGCGCTGGGCGTGCTGATGATCGTCCCGATCGGCGGCGCCGACATGCCGGTCGTGATCTCGATGCTGAACTCCTATTCGGGATGGGCCGCGGCCGGCATCGGCTTCACGCTCGGCAATTCGGCGCTGATCATCACCGGCGCGCTGGTCGGCTCGTCCGGCGCGATCCTGTCCTACATCATGTGCCACGCGATGAACCGGTCGTTCATCTCGGTCATCCTCGGCGGCTTCGGCGGCGAGACCGCCGCAGCAGGTGGTGCAACCGGCGAGCAAAAGCCCGCCAAGCTCGGCTCGGCCGACGACGCCGCCTTCATCATGAAGAATGCGCAGAAGGTCATCATCGTGCCCGGCTACGGCATGGCAGTGGCGCAGGCCCAGCACGCGCTGCGCGAGATGGCGGACGTGCTGAAGAAGGAAGGCGTCGAGGTAAAATACGCCATTCACCCGGTCGCGGGCCGCATGCCCGGCCACATGAACGTGCTTCTGGCCGAGGCCAACGTGCCTTACGACGAGGTGTTCGAGCTCGAGGACATCAACTCCGAATTCGCGCAGGCCGACATCGCCTTCGTGATCGGTGCCAACGACGTCACCAACCCGGCGGCCGAAGAGGACAAGACCTCGCCGATCTACGGCATGCCCGTGCTCCAGGTCTGGAAGGCCGGCACGGTGATGTTCATCAAGCGGTCACTGGCATCGGGTTATGCCGGTATCGACAATCCGCTGTTCTACCGCGACAACACCATGATGCTGCTCGGGGACGCCAAGAAAGTGACCGAGAACATCGTCAAGGCGATGTAACGCGGCTGCCGCTCTCCTTGAGCATCAGGGCTGAAGTCGTCAGATTGCTCAAGGGCCGCCGCAAGGCCTGAATTTGGAGCGGCGGCGCAGCGATGACATTCCTTAAATGGATCGCGATCGTCCTTGGAGCAGGTTATCTCGCCGGTCTTGCCCTGCTCTATGTGAAGCAGCGCGACATGCTGTTTCCGATTCCGACGACCGAGCGCAAGGCGCCCGCCGCGGCCGGATTTCCGGAGGCCGAAGAACACATCCTCACGGCATCCGATGGCGAGAAGGTCATCGTCTGGCATGTGCCGGCCAAACCCGGCCGTCCCATGGTGCTGTTCTTTCCGGGCAACGGCGACTTCCTGGCGGGACGTGTCAGCCGCTTCAAGGACATCGTTGCCGACGGCACCGGCCTCGTCGCGCTGTCCTATCGCGGCTATGCTGGCTCGACGGGCGCGCCGAGCGAGCAGGGCCTCTTGCGGGATGCCGCTGCGGCCTACGCCTTTGCGACCAAACGTTATGATACGCGACGCATTGTCGTCTGGGGCTTTTCGCTCGGCACGGGCGTGGCGGTCGCAGTCGCAGCCGAGCATCCGGTCGGCAAGCTGATTCTCGAAGCTCCCTACACGTCAACGGTTGATGTTGCGGCCTCGCTGTTTCGCTTCGTCCCGGTTCGCCTCTTGATGCGTGATCAATTTCGCTCCGACGAGCGTATCGCCCGGGTTACGGTGCCATTGCTGATCATGCACGGGACCAACGATCCGGCGATCTCCATCGGATTTGGCGAGCGCCTGTTTGCCCTTGCGCGCGAGCCGAAGAAGCTGGTGCGGTTTTCAGGCGGTGGGCACGAGAATCTCGATAATTTCGGAGCACTGGAGACGGCGTGCGAATTCATCAACGGCGGCAAGGGCTGACGGGCGCGATGTTCTCGCGCATAATCGGTCGCCCTATTGAAGGAATCGCCTGCATGAGTGCACACGGACCGATGCCGAGGTCGTCCTGGATCTTTCCCGCTCTGGCGGTGCTGCTGTTCCTGATCGTCACGGTGACCGGCTACGGCTTTACTCTGTCGACCGGTGGTGGCCTGTTCGCGGTTGTCCTGCTGGTGATCCTGTTCGGCACCGTGTTCGCGGCCGTGCATCATTCCGAGGTGATCGCGGAGCGGATCGGCGAGCCCTACGGCACGCTGCTGCTGACGCTCGCGGTCACCATCATCGAGGTCGCGCTGATCACCACGATCATGCTCGGCGACAAGCCGGCGCCGGAGCTCGCGCGCGACACCGTCTTCGCGGTGGTGATGATCGTCTGCAACGGCCTCGTCGGCCTCTGTGTCTTCATCGGAGGCCTGCGCTATCGCGAGCAGGGCTTTCAGGTCTCCGGCGCCAACGTCTATCTCAGCGTGCTGATTGCGCTCGCGACGCTGACGCTGATCATGCCCAATTATACGATGACGACGCCGGGCCCGAGCTATTCGACGCTCCAGCTCGGCTTCGTCGATCTCGTGACGATCGTGCTCTATGGCGTGTTCCTCTATACTCAGACCGTCCTGCATAAGGATTACTTCGTCCATGAGAGGGCGGACGGCGAGGGCGGTGAGGCTCGTTTGTCGGGCAAGGTGCTGGGGCTCAGCATCGCGTTGCTGTTGGTCTCGCTGCTGGCCGTCGTTCTCCTCGCCAAGAAGTTCTCGCTGGTGGTCGACGCCGTCGCGGCCCAGATCGGCGCCCCACCGGCTTTCGCCGGCCTTGTGGTCGCCCTCCTGATTCTGATGCCGGAGGGCGTCTCGGCGATTGCGGCCGCGCGCAAGAACGACCTCCAGAAGAGCATCAATCTGGCGCTCGGGTCATCGCTTGCGACCATCGGCCTGACGATTCCGGCGGTCGGGCTGGCCGCCTATGCGCTCGACCAGCCGCTGGTCCTGGGCCTCAATCCCCAGAATACGGCGCTGATGTTCCTGACATTCCTGCTGAGCATGCTGACCTTCGGCACGGGCAGGACCAACATCCTGTTCGGACTGGTCCATATGGTGGTATTCGCGGTCTTCGTGTTCATGGTTTTCGTGCCCTAAAGCGCGACCGCGCTTTGGGTTATTGTTTGGGCGTGATCTTTCAGGAAAGCCGCTGCACGCTCTTCCGGATCACGCCGCAGAAGGAACTGCCAATGCTTGCCGCCAAGTCCGAGGTTCAGATCGAAAATGAAGAGGTCCGGGTGACCGAATGGCGGCTCGCCCCGGGCAGCGCGACCGGGCATCACACCCACGGGATGGACTATGTGATCGTCCCCGTCGTCGCTGGTGAAATGACCATCGTGGCGCCGGGCGGGGAGCGTTCCAAGGCGCAGCTTGCAGCCGGAAAATCCTATTTTCGCAAGGCCGGCGTCCAACACGACGTACTTAACGAAACCTCAACCGAGATCGTGTTCCTTGAGATCGAGCTGAAGGCGTAAGGCACGCGTAACCTTTGCCATCGATCCGTCGCAGTTGATCCCTTACAATGCCCCAAAGTTCCCGCATCAGATCGCGCGGGGAGTGGCCGAGAAATGCTGAAGTACCTCGCTAAGATTTCGATGGATATTTTCCCCTCGGTGCTCGCAACGATCATCGGGGCCTACATTGTTAATCACTACATCAACGCCAGGCCGGCGGCGGATACCCCAGCCGCGGTGATGGCGCCTGCCGGCAAGAACGGCAAGCCGGCCGATGTGGCCAACCTGCCGGCCCCCGGCGTCAAGGCCAAGGGTATCTCTGAGAAGAGCATTTCCGAGAAAAACCTGTCCGAGAAGGCGGCAGTTGAGAGGGCTGCCAACAAGTCGGCCGATCAACCTGCTGCCGAGACCAAGGCTGCCGAGACCAAGGCTGCCGAGACTAAGGCTGCCGACGTGGCTCCCGCCGAGACCGCCCCTCGCGGTCGCCCCTCCGCGCGCGAGAAGGCTGTTGCCAAGTCGACTCCAGCGTCCACTCCGGCCGTTGCTGCTCCCGCCACCGTTCCGGTGGTCGAGGCTAACTCCGGCCCGACGGCTGCTACGCCCGATGCCAACGATCTGGCGCGCGCCGCGATCGAGCGCCTGCGCAGATCCCCCGAGGGCAAGTCTCTTGAGGGTAAGTCTCTTGAGGGTAAGTCTCTTGAGGGCAAATCTGCTGAAGCCAAATCTGCCGAGAAGTCGCCTGAAGCTGCGCCGCAGGAGGCTGCTCGCATGCCGGAGGCGTTCCGCGTTCAGGAAGCCCCGCGCGTCGTGACGGCGGTGCCGTCGGCCCTGCGTCCGCTGCCGCCGCCGATCACGGTCTCGACGCCATTGACCGAGGTGCCTGCGAACCCGCCGCCTTACACCGCCTCGGTCGGTAATGACGACCCGAATCGGCTGACGCCGCCGGCCGATATTCCGGTGCCGATGATCGCGCCACCGCTCGATCTGCGCGCCGACGCAGGCGCGACGACGCCGCGGCCGAAGACGAATGTTGCCGACGACATGCTCTCAGGCATGAAGTCGATGTTCCACGCGGTTCTGCCGAAGAGCGCCACCCCCGATTGAGACGGCGCCTGCGCCGTCCCATCGCGCTTTCGAGCGAAGTGGATACCGGTTCGCGTCAAGAAAACGTGCCAAATCCAGGCTTAGAAGACTGTCAGCCGCCGACGCGGGCCAAGCCGGTGCGGGCGGCATCGTCGCGTGGGCGCAGGCTGACGGCCTTGTTGTAGGACGCTGCCGCCTTGGTCTTATCTCCCAGCCGCTCATAGGCCTGCCCCCGAATCGTCCAGACCTGGGCGTTGTGCGGATCGGCCTCGGAGGCCTCGTCGAGATCGGCGACCGCCTCCTTGACCTTGCCGATGGCGAGATAGCTGACGGCGCGGCCGAGCAGCGGTTCGGCCTTCTGCGGATTGAGCCCGCTTGCGGCACCGAAATCGGCGATCGCGAAGTCGTGCTCGTTGTTGCTCTGATAGAGCAGGGCGCGGCCGTAGAGCGCCTGCGCATTATAGGGATCGAGTGCGACGGCGCGATCGAACTCATCCAGCGCTGCCGCAGTCTCTCCCGATTTCGCCAGGGCCTGGGCTTTTGCCGTATGGGACTGGGCCTCGGTGACGTTGGCAGCACTGACGGCGCTATCCGGCGCGGCAACCGCCTTCGGCGCTTCCTGCGGCTTGTCCTTCTCCGGCATCAGCGAGCCCAGATCGAAGGAACAGCCGCACAGTGCGATCCCCATCAAGGTCAGCGTGAGCGGCTGGCGCCAGATTTGGCGTAGCCGCACCAAGCCGCGCTCGGGGAAAGGGGAAGCCATCTACGGTTCGCTCGCGCTAGAGCATGATCCGGAAAGTGTGCAGCGGTTTTCCCTCGCGACAAACGCGGAACGCGTTTGCGCGGAGATCATGCTCAAACAACAACCTAAAGCGCGATGACAATTAATCCCAGTGTCATCGCGCTTTGGCGCCGCATCTGTAGTGCCCGTCCCAGAAAAGACACTGCTCACAAAATAATGACGCGGGCCCGGGGCCCGCGTCATCGAAAACTCAGTCCTGCAATGTCGGCAAGATCAGCGCGGTCCGCGCGGACCTGCACCTGCACCAGCTCCTGGGCCGCCGCGGCCGCCACGATCACCACCGGGACCTGCGCCGAACACCGGCTTCGGCTTCATCGGCAGCAGGCCTTCGCGCTGCAGCTTCTTGCGGGCCAGCTTGCGCGCGCGGCGCACGGCTTCGGCCTTTTCGCGGGCCTTCTTCTCGGAGGGCTTTTCGTAATGGCCGCGGAGCTTCATCTCGCGGAAAATGCCCTCGCGCTGCATCTTCTTCTTCAGCGCCTTGAGGGCTTGGTCGACATTGTTATCGCGAACGAGAACCTGCACGCGGCATCCTCTTCAGTGGATCGGATTTGAATTCTGGTAAGTCTAAGGGGATGGCTAAACGCCCGGCCCTTAACCTTGAGGGCGCGGATGTATCAGACAAAACCCGGTATGTCCACCTGCCAAGCGGGATTTCGGGCCAAGTTCAGCCACTAAATGCGGCGAAAATGCTCCATGCGGCTCCCGATTTGGGTGATTTGGCGCTGAGAGGGGCCGCAGCGGACATTGTTCCGGAATCTTTGAAATCAGGGGAGACGCCACATGGACATGAAGAAATACGCGGCCGAGGCCATCGGCACATTCTGGCTCACATTCGCAGGCTGCGGCAGTGCGGTGATCGCAGCCGGTTTTCCGCAGGTCGGTATCGGTCTGGTCGGCGTGTCCCTGGCCTTCGGGTTGAGCGTCGTCACGATGGCCTATGCGATCGGCCACATCTCGGGCTGCCATCTCAATCCGGCCGTCACGGTCGGCCTGGCCGCCGGCGGGCGCTTCCCGGCTGGCCAGATACTGCCTTACGTGATTGCGCAGGTCTGCGGCGCGATCGTCGCTGCCGAACTGCTCTATGTGATCGCCAGCGGCGCTCCCGGATTCGACCTCGCCAAGGGCTTTGCTTCCAACGGCTATGACGCGCATTCGCCCGGCCAGTACAGCCTGGTCGTCTGCTTCGTTACCGAAGTGGTGATGACCATGATGTTCCTGTTCGTCATCATGGGCGCCACCCATGGCCGTGCACCCGCGGGTTTCGCACCGCTTGCGATCGGACTTGCGCTGGTGATGATTCATCTCGTCAGCATCCCCGTCACCAATACGTCGGTGAACCCGGCGCGCAGCACCGGCCCCGCGTTGTTCGTTGGCGGTTGGGCGCTGTCGCAACTCTGGCTGTTCTGGGTCGCGCCGCTGATCGGCGGCGCCCTGGGCGGGGTGATCTATCGTTGGCTCAGCGAGGAGCCCACTGGCATCGTCGCGGGCGTGAAGACGGCTTGATGGCGAAGGGGATCGCGGGCGCGGCCCGCGGTCCCCTCACTTGCCCTTCGAAGGGTGGACTTCGGTGACGTGGCCCATCTTGCGGCCGGGGCGCGGCGCGCCCTTGCCGTAGATGTGGACGGTCGCGCCCGGCACGCTCAGCCATCTCTCGTAATCGTTGATCTCGTCGCCGATCAGATTGGTCATGGTGACAACCTCACCGTGGCGCACGGGCTTGCCGAGCGGCCAGCCGGCAATGGCGCGGATGTGCTGCTCGAACTGGGAGACGGACGCGCCGTCGAGCGTCCAGTGTCCGGAATTGTGCACGCGCGGGGCGATCTCGTTGACCAGCACCTTTGGTCCAGAGCCATTGGCGAGCACGAACATCTCCACCGCCAGCACGCCGACATAGTCGAGCGCGGTCGCGATCTTGCCAGCGATGCTGCGCGCCTCTTCGGCCAGCGCGTCCGAAATCGGCGCAGGCGCGCGGGAAATCTTCAGAATGTGGTCGCGATGCTCGTTCTCGGTGACGTCGAAGCATTCGACCTGGCCCGCCGCCGAGCGCGCGGCGATCACGGAGATCTCGCGCTCGAACGGCACGAAGGCTTCCAGGATCGCCGATTTGGTGGCGAGGCTGGTCCAGACCTTGGCGATGTCGTCGCCCTCGCGGATGATAGCCTGGCCCTTGCCGTCATAGCCGAAGCGGCGGGTCTTCAGCACGGCTGGCAGGCCGATCTTGGCGATCGCCTCGCGCAATGACGCGACCGAGGTGACATTGGCATAAGCCGCGGTACGGATGCTGAGCCGGGTGACAAAATCCTTCTCGGCGAGCCGGTCTTGGGTGGTCTCGAGGATCCTGCGGTTGGGCAACACCGGGCGGCGCGCGTCCAGCACCATGGCGGCTGCGGCCGGCACGTTCTCGAATTCATAGGTGATGACGTCGACGTCGTGGGCGAACAGTTCGAGCGCCTCGACATCGGCATATTCGGCGCAGGTTGCGTTCAGCACGACGTCGAAGGCCGGCGAATCCGGATCGGGCGAGAACACCTGGCAGCGCAGGCCGAGCCGTGCCGCGGCCATCGCCAGCATCCGACCGAGTTGTCCGCCGCCGAGGATTCCGATGGTGTCGCCGGGCTTCAGCTTCACCTGCTTTGCGTCAGTCACGCCTTGTCCTCCGGGCGCTCGGCAACCGCATCAGTCTGTGCCTTGCGCCAGGCGGCCAGGCGATCGGACAGGGCCGGATCGGACAGCGCCAGCACAGACGCCGCGAGCAGCGCGGCGTTGATCGCGCCGGCCTTGCCGATCGCGAGCGTGCCGACCGGAATGCCGGCGGGCATCTGGACGATCGAATAGAGCGAATCGATGCCCTTCAGCGTCCTCGATTCGACGGGCACGCCGAACACCGGCAGTTCCGTCAGAGCCGCGGTCATACCGGGCAAATGCGCGGCGCCGCCGGCGCCGGCAATAATGAGCTTGAAACCGGCCGCCTTGGCGCCCTTGGCGAAGGCAAACAGCCGATCGGGGGTGCGGTGGGCCGAAACGACGCGGGTGTCGCAGGCAACGCCGAGCGCGGCGAGCGTGTCGGCGGCGTGCCGCATCGTCTCCCAGTCCGACTGGCTTCCCATGATGATGGCGATCGGCGCGGTCATGACGTCAATTGTGCTCGGAAAACAGAAAGATAGGCCAGATTAACGGTTCCGGCCGGTGGCTCGCAAGGCGGTGGCAAGGAGAAGGGAATGCACTATCCTGTCTTGGTGAATCCCCGCAAGCCTTCATTGAGCAGGATGCCCATGAAGAAACCAAAAAGGGCGACCGCTGCGAAGGCCAAAAAGGCCCGAAAAACCAGTGGGCGCCGAACGAAAACTGCACCCAAGCGGTCCAAGGCTGCGGGGTCCAAGGCTGCGGGGTCCAAGGCTGCGGGGTCCAACGCTGGGTCCAACGCTGGGTCCAAGGCTGCGGCGCCGCGCCGCGCGTCCGCCGCCGGCGGCGCCAAGGAAACCAACAAGGAAACCAGCAAGGCGGCCATTCGTGGCCTGCGGACCAAGCTCACGCAGGCGCTGCGGCGCGTCGCCGAACTCGAGGCGGCGGCTGACACCGATTTCCTGCTCGATATACCCAACCGGCGCGGTTTCGAGCGCGAGCTCCATCGCGCGATCGCCTACATGAAGCGCTACCGCGCCAGCGGCGCGCTGATCGTGCTCGACGTCGACCGGCTGAAGCCGATCAACGATTCTTTCGGCCATGCTGCCGGCGACGAGGTGCTGAAGGCGATTGCCGCAACGCTGACGCGGCAGATCCGCGCCTCCGACGTGGTCGGCCGTCTCGGCGGCGACGAGTTCGCGCTGCTGTTGTGGAATCTCAGCGAGACCGATGCCAAGGCAAAGGCCCTCATCTTCGAGCAGGCGGTGGACGAATTGTCCTTCGTCTTTCGCGGCCAGCACGTGACGGCGGGCGCCTCCGCCGGTGTCGCGCTGCTTGGTGCACAGTCCGATGCCGCCCGCGCGCTGGAGGAGGCCGATGCCGCCATGTATGTGCGCAAGGCGCACCGGCGGCACGAGCCTCGGATCAGGTTCGTGAGCAATTAGAGCATGATCCGGAAAAGTGTGCAGCGGCTTTCCGAAAAAGATCATGCTCAAACAATAATGCTTTACAGCGTGGCCAGATCTTCCGGCACATTGCCGAATTTGCGCAGCAGCGTGGCATCACCGAATTCGCCGGTCATGGGATCGCCGCTGCGGCTGAACGCGACCGCGCCGATATGGCCGGCGCCGTGCGCCAGGGCTTCGGCGCGCCGCAACGCGGCCGTCGAACTCTGGCATTCCTCGGCCGCGCCCGCGACAGGCGATCCGTCCGCATCGATCAGAAAAGGCATTGCAACGTAATACGTGACGTCAGACATGGCGTTGCTCCAGTGATGAATTTATGCGGCGCTGCTTTTGCTCCGCGCCCTGCTGCGCGAGGTCTCCGGAACGCAGCCGGCCGAAATGGCCGCCTGCAATTCTTCCAACTCGGCTTCCAGATATTCGTTGGCCATGATCAGCGCCTTGATCGTGCTGCGCAGATTGCCGTCGCACATCGCGATCGCCTGATCGCAGGCCTGTTCATAATGGCTGTTGTCGAGAAGGGCGGGGACTGACATCTGCGTTGTCATTGGCGTGCTGTCCTTGGGCGTTTTCCGGGGCATCGGGGGTGAGATTAATGTTCCTCTTTTGTTCTTTTGAGTCAAGCAGATTCCGACGCGGCAATCCGCGACCGCTCACGGATCAGGCGATGATATCCGGCGTGATCTGGTCTTCGATGAAGGCGATACGGTCGCGCAACAACAGCTTGCGTTTCTTCAACCGCTGTAACCGCAATAGGTCGGGGGCGGGCGATTGATGCAGTGCATCGATCGCCGCATCGAGATCTCGGTGTTCCTGCTGCAACCGGGTGAGCTCGGATTCGAGCTCACGCTCGTCTTCATTGGTCATGTCTGCGGTGGCCGAAAACCCATAGGCTTAAGATTAAGGCTGTGGATGCCCTGTGGAAATTATCGTCCTTGCGCGGCGTGATCGCAAGCGATCTGCGGCCTTCGCTTACCGCTCCCTCGCAAGATATTTCAACGATTCGCAGCAGTGTCGTGCAAGCGCATTGATATCATGGATTTTTCACCGCGTGGTTCCTTACTCACGCTTCGTTACATATGAATTCTCAAAAATGACACTGCGACGACGGATACCCATCGACAGAACGAATCGGTGATGTACACTTCCTCGTCCGGATCGAATCCAAGGTTCACCCCTACCGAGGAGGTTTCGAATGACAATTCAGGCACATCTGGTTGAATTGGAACGGAAGCATAAAACTCTCGAAAACGAATTGCACGAAGCTCTCGTGCACCTTTCAACAGACGACCTGCAAATTGTTGAGTTGAAGCGCCGGAAGTTGCTGGTCAAGGACCAGATCGAGCGTCTGAGGCACGGTAACACGCTCCACTAGTACCCCCCGTAACACCGTAGAGTTGATCGTACCCTTTCACGCAGGGATGAGGGCTGTCGCGCTCGTCCCTGCGGCAAGGTGTGCACTGCGCATGCATATTTGCGCGGTGCCTAGAGCCCTGAGAGCTCGGCGACGTGGTCCGCGATCGCGAGCGACGACGTCAGTCCCGGCGATTCGATGCCGAACAGATTGATCAGGCCTGCGACGCCATGGTCGCGCGGACCCTGCATCAGAAAATCCTGCGTGGCCACGGCCGGCGGCACGATCTTCGGGCGGATGCCCGAATAGCTCGGCATCAGCGCGCCATCCGGCAGCGTCGGCCAGTATTTGCGGATCGCCGGATAGAAGCGCTCGGCGCGCGACGGGTCGACCTCATAGTCGATCGTCTCGATCCATTCGACGTCGGGGCCGAAACGCGCCTGTCCTGCCATGTCCAGCGTCAGATGCACGCCGAGCCCGCCGGGCTCGGGCACCGGATAGATCAGGTGCGAGAACGGCGCGGGCGCATTGCAGCTGAAATAGTTTCCCTTGGCGAGATAGGCCGGCGGAATCCGGTCGATCGGCATGCCGTCGATGTGGCGGGCCACGGTCGTCGCCGAGAGCCCGGCAGCGTTGACGAGAAGGCCGCATTGCAGCGTCATCGGCGCTTCGCCGCCGGCTTCGATCTCGATCATTCCGGCGTCCGCCTTGGCGCGGATCAGCGGCGTGTGAAACGCAAAGGCCGCGCCGGCTTCCTCGGCCTCGCCGCGCAGCGAGAGCATGTAGGCATGGCTGTCGATGATGCCGGTCGACGGCGAGAGCAGCGCGGCGTCGCAGGCCAACGCCGGTTCCAGTGCGCGCGCGGCCTCGCCCGAGAGCAACTGCATGTCGAGCACGCCGTTGGCCTCGGCATGCGCCTTGATCGATTGCAGCTTCTCGGTTTCCTTGGCATTGGTGGCGACGATCAACTTGCCGCAGTTCTTGTGCGGGATGCTGCGCTCGCCGCAATAGCGGTACAGTGCATGCTTGCCGCTGACGCACATGCGCGCCATCCAGCTTCCCGCGCGATAGTAGATCCCGGCATGGATCACCTCGCTGTTGCGTGAGGAGGTGACGGTGCCGATGGCCTCGGCTTCCTCGAGCACGATGACCTCGCGCCCCGCCTGTGCGAGCTTCCGGGCCACCGCGAGCCCGACCACGCCGGCTCCGATGACGACGCAGTCGACCCTATCCATGGTTGCGCAGAAGTCCCGCTGAAGGTGCCGATGGCGCCGGTTTGCCTGGGAAACCGGTCGTGCAGCCGTTTTCCGTTAAGGAAGCATTTATCATGTCAGGGCAATTGCCGTATTTCACGTCACATTTTTCTGTTGAGCGTACAGGCGTTTACCCGATCCAAACCCGTGAAGCCAGACAATCCGCAGTTGAAATCGCGGGTGGCTGATGGCTGAGAAGAACTGGCACGCGGGCAGCACCATTCTGATTGCTGTGCAGGTCGTGTGCCTGGCAGGAGCGATCACGCCTGCGCGCGCCGAATCATCGGCTCTGTCGGCCTATCTCGACGGGCTCGAACCCAGCCTGGTCTGGGAGGCCGTGATCTGCGGCGCTGCCTTTTGCGGTCTGCTGACGGCCACCGCCCTGTGGATCAATTCCGCATTGCATCGCGCCAGGCGGTCGCAGCTGCGTCGCAACGCCTTCGTCTCCTCCGCCATGAACAATCTCAACCAGGGCGTGGTGATGACGGATGCGCAGCGCCGCATCATCTTCTGCAACGACCGCTATCTCGAGATCTATGGCCTGGCGCGGTCGGACCTCTGGGCCGACATGACCGGCTACGACATCCTCGAACTGCGGCGGCAGCGCGGGGTCCTCGGCGTCACCGACGACGAGTTCTACGAGAAGGCGGCAAGCACGAACGGCCTGATCACCGAGCTGCCTGATGGCCGCGCCATCCTGGTGAAATATTTCAAGCTGCCGAACGGCGGCTCGGTGGCGACGCATCTCGACGTCAGCGAGCAGCGCATGCTGTCGCGGCAACTCGCCTCCACGAAACAGTTTCTGGAAAGCGTGCTGGACAACGTGCCGGCCTGCGTCGCTGCGAAGAGCATCGAGGACGGCCGCTATATCTTCGCCAACAGTGCCTATGAGCGGTTCTGGGGCTTTTCGCCGGACCAGGCCGTGGGCAAATGCGCGCGCGAGCTGTTTGAGCCGAACTCGGCGGCCAGCATCGAGGCGACCGACCGGGCGGCGCTGGTGGCACCCGACGGCCAGTACCGCAACGAATTCGAGATCGAGCGCGGCTCGGAGCGCCGCATGGTCGCCTCGATCCGCATCGTGGTCCGCAACGAGAGCAACAAGCCGGAATTCCTGCTGCTCGTGTTCGAGGATATCACCGACCGGCGTTCGCTGTCGCAGGAGCTGGAGAGCACCAAGAAGTTCCTCGAGCTCGTGGTCGACAACATCCCGGTGGCTCTGATCGTGGAGCAGGTCAAGGATGGCCGCTACCTGCTCGCCAATCGTAGCGCGGAGACGATCCTCAACCGCAAGCGCGAGGAAGCCACCGGCCTGACGGCGTCGGACATCTTCAATGCCAAGGAAGCCAAGTTGATCATCGCGCGCGACGAGGCCGCGATCAAGAAGCGCGGGATGATCACCGAGGAGCATCCGATCTCCACCAAGGACGGCCTGCGCCTGTTCCTGACCCGGCGTGCCACCGTGCTCAACGACGCCGGCGAGCCGCAATATCTGATCAAGACCCACGAGGACGTCACCAACCGTCGGCAGACCGAGTCGCGCATGGCGCACATGGCCTATCATGACGGCCTCACCGACCTGCCGAACCGCGCCGCCTTCCTTCAGGCGTTGACCCAGATGATCGAGGCCTGCGAAGGAACCGACGAGGAATTCGCGGTTCTTTGCGTCGATCTCGACGGCCTCAAGGAAGTCAACGACGTGTTCGGCCACGCGCTTGGCGACAAGCTGCTGATCGAGGTGGCCCAGCGGTTCCAGGACACGGCACGCGGTGGCCTGGTGGCGCGCCTCTCCGGCGACGAATTCGGCCTGATCATCGACGGCAAGCAGCCCGATGCGGGCCTCGCGCTGGCGCATAAGCTTGGTGAGGCGCTTGCGCCGGAATTCCACATCGACGGCCGCGCGGTCCGCGCCGGCATCACCACCGGCATGTCGATCTTCCCGCACAACGGCCCCGACGGAGCCTCGCTGCTCGCCAATGCCGGCGCTGCGCTGTTTCGCGCCAAGCAGAAGTCGCGCGGCACGATCAGCCTCTACCAGCCCGAGATGGACCAGCAGATCCGCGACCGCCGCGTGCTGCACCAGGACCTGTCGATGGCGATCAAGAACGGCGAACTGTCGCTTGCCTTCCAGCCGCAGGGGATCGCGCGCAACAGCGTCGCCGAGAGCGAGATCATCGGTTTCGAGGCCTTGGCGCGCTGGCAGCATCCGGTGCGCGGCCAGGTCTCGCCGGCCGAATTCATCCCGATTGCGGAGGAAAGCGGCCTGATCGTCGAGATGGGCGAATGGATCTTGCGCCAGGCCTGCCGTGAGGCGGCGTCATGGCCGAAGCCGCTCCAGGTCGCCGTCAATCTGTCGCCGGCGCAGTTCATGCACGGCGATGTGGTCGGGCACGTCCATTCGATCCTGATCGAGACCGGGCTCGCGCCCGGGCGGCTCGAGCTCGAAATCACCGAGGGCGTGCTGATCGAGGACTTTGATCGCGGCTTGGCGCTGCTGCGCCGCCTGAAAGCCCTCGGGGTGCGCATCTCGATGGACGATTTCGGCAGCGGCTATTCCTCGCTGAGCTATCTTCAGGCGTTCCCGTTCGACAAGATCAAGATCGACCGCGCCTTTATCATGAACCTCGGCCGCAACCCGCAATCGGCAGCAATCGTGCGCGCCGTGATCGACCTCGGCCACGGCCTCGGAATGTCGATCATTGCCGAGGGCGTCGAGACAATCGACCAGCTCGCCTTCCTCGCCAAGGAGGGCTGCGACGGTGTTCAGGGCTATCTGCTCGGCAAGCCGCTGCCGATCGGGCAATATGCCGGCCTCGTCGGCCGCGCCGAGGCCATGGAGCTTGCACTCAAGACCGGCTAGTGGTGTTGGGCACTTACCTCGCTCCCACTCGACGGCTTCATGGCGGATTACGACCTCGCGATCATCGGCGGCGGCCTGAACGGCGTCAGCCTCGCCCGCGATGCCGCCGGCCGCGGCCTGCGGGTGATCCTGATTGAGCAGGGCGATCTCGGCAACGCCGCGTCGTCGGCGACACCGCGGTTGATCCATGGCGACCTTTCGGTGCTGGAGCGGCGCGGCTTCTGGCGGGTGCGTCGGGCGCTCGCCGAGCGGGCGACCTGGCTCCGGATCGCGCCGCATCTGGTGCGGCCGATGAGCTTCGTGATCCCCGCCCATTCCGACGAGCGTCCGCCATGGCTGTTGCGCACCGGCCTGTATGTTTATGACGCGCTCACGAACCGCGGCGGGCTGCCGCGATCGACCACGCTCGACATCACGCACCATCCGGTCGGCAACGCGCTGAAGCGCCCGTTTGGCATCGCCTTCGAATATGCCGACTGCGTCGTCGACGATTCGCGCCTGGTGGTGCTCACGGCACTGGATGCCGCCGAGCGTGGCGCCGCGATCCGGACCGGGGCACGTTGCGTGCGTGCCGACAGGACCGACGTCTGGCGGCTCGCGCTGATCGACCGCGGCCATCGCCGGGTGATCACGGCGCGGGCGCTCGCCAATTGCACCGGCGGCTGGACGTCGATGGTCGCGGAGACCGTGTTGCGGCAGCCGCAACCGGCAATGGCGGCCGTGCAGATGAGCCAGATCGTCGTGCCCAGGCTGTTCGAGTCCGACAACGTTTACGTCTTTCAGAACAATGACGGCCGGCTGATTTTTGCCGCTCCGTTCGAGCGCGATTTCACGCTGGTCGGCACGGTCACGCACGATTTCACCGGCGATCCCGCCATCGTCGCGATGCCGGGTGCCGATGTCAGCTATCTCTGCGAAGCCGCCAGCCGCTATTTTCGCGAGCGCATTGCTCCGACCGACGTGGTGCGCACGGTCTCCGGCGTCAATTTGACGCCCGCGTCCGCGCGACGACGCGACGGGACGACCTTATTCCACGCACGGCGGCGCAAGGCGCCATTGCTCACGATGTTCGGCGGCGACGTCACCACCTCGCGGCTGCGTGCGGAGCGGGCGGTGACCCGGCTGACGCCGTTCTATCCGATGACGCCGCGTTGGACCGCCGGCGCCGCGCTGCCCGGCGGAGATTTCGCCTGGGATCGGTTCGAGAACGAAGTCGACCTCGCGCGCGACCGCTGGCGCTTCCTCGGGGAGCCGCAGGCCCGGCGCCTGGTTGCGGCCTATGGCTCACGATTGTCGGCCGTGCTGGGCGAGGCGAAGACACGCGATGAGCTCGGCCCTGCCTTTGGTCCCGACCTGACCGGCGCCGAAGTGCGCTATCTCATGACCTGCGAATGGGCGCGTTTCCCCGACGATATCCTGTGGCGCCGCTCCAAGCTCGGCCTGACCATGCCGGCGGCGGACCGTGACGCGCTGGCTGTGTTCATGGCGTAGCCCGGATGGAGCGAAGCGCAATCCGGGAAAGTCTCACCGCCGATGCGCTGCCCCGGATTACGCTTCGCTCCATCCGGGCTACAGGACTGTAGTGGAAGTTACGGCCGAACCGGTTGAGCGAAGGACGATCCGCCGCTAGCGTGCGGCGGCATCGGGGTTGGCAGGGACCATGACTGACGAGTTGCCCAGAACGGAAGCCGCGGTGAATGCGGCTGGGGATGTGCATCCGACCGCGGGCCAGCCGCTGCTGCGCATCGAGGGCGTCGCCAAGACGTTCGGCTCGTTCCGCGCGGTCGATGGCGTGTCGCTCGACATCAAGGCCGGTGAATTCTTTGCGCTGCTGGGTCCGAGCGGGTGCGGCAAGACCACGCTGTTGCGCATGCTTGCCGGATTCGAGTCCCCGGACGAGGGCCGCATCCTGCTCGGCGGCAAGGATATCGCGCAGGCGCTGCCACATGAGCGTCCGATCAACATGATGTTCCAGAACTACGCGCTGTTTCCGCATCTCTCGGTGCGCGACAACATCGCCTTCGGCCTCAAGCGCGCCGGCATGGCACGCGCCGAAATCGCAACGCGCGTCGCGGAGATGGTCGCGCTGGTGAAGCTCGATGGGCTGGAGAAGCGCAAGCCCGACCAGCTGTCCGGCGGTCAGCGCCAGCGCGTCGCGCTCACCCGCGCGCTGGCGCGTCGGCCGCAATTGTTGCTGCTCGACGAGCCGCTCGCGGCACTCGACAAGAAGCTGCGCGAAAACACGCAAGGCGAGCTGATGGAGCTGCAGCGCCGACTCGGCATGACCTTCGTCGTCGTCACCCACGACCAGGAAGAGGCGATGACGATGGCGAGCCGGATCGGCGTGATGAACGCCGGCAAGCTCGCCCAGGTCGCGAGCCCTCGCGAGCTCTACGAGGCACCGCGCTCGCGCTGGATCGCGGAGTTCGTCGGCGACATCAATCTGTTCGACGCCGAGTCCAAATTGCGCGACGGTCATCGTCTGGTCATAGGCACGCGTGATGCCGGTACGCTGGTGGTGGCCGAGCCGCGCGAGCCGGTCGGTGAGGCAAAATTTTCGGTCGCGATCCGCCCCGAGAAAATCAAGCTGTCGCGCCGCGGCCCGGTGAGCGAGGCCGGTCATGAAACCGCGGTCAATCGGCTGGACGGCGTGATCGCCGACATCTGCTATCTTGGCGGTACCACCACCTACAAGGTGAAGCTCGATACCGGCGGCGTGGTGCAGGCCTCGGTGGCGAATAATGCGCGGCTCGACGTCGACGCCTACAGCATGAACCAGCAAATCGTCGCCTGGTTCACGCCCGACGATTGCGTGGTGCTGCCGTCATGAGCGCGCGCCGGATTTTTGCCAGACCGGCGCGCATCGCCGCGATCGCGCCCTATGTCTGGATGGTGCTGTTCTTCCTGGTGCCGTTCGGCTTCGTGCTGAAGATCAGTCTGTCGCAGACGGCGATCGCGCAGCCGCCTTACGAGCCGGTGTTCGACCTGACGGCGGGGTGGACGGCAATCCGGGCGGCCTTTGCCGCACTGTCGCTCGACAATTTCAAGCTGATCGCCTCCGACGACCTCTATGTGTTCGCATACCTGCGCAGCCTGACCGTTGCGATGACGGCGACCGCATTGCTGCTGCTGATCGGCTATCCCATCGCCTATGGCATGGCGCGGCTGCCGAAGCGCTGGCAGGCAGTGGCAATGGTGCTGGTGATCGTGCCGTTCTGGACCTCGTTCCTGATCCGCATCTATGCCTGGATCAACATCCTCCAGCACGACGGCCTGCTCAATCGGATCCTGCTGGCGCTGCACCTGGTCAGCCAGCCGGTGGTGTGGCTCTCCACCGACACCGCAATGTATATCGGCATCGTCTATTCCTATCTGCCGTTCATGATCCTGCCGCTCTACGCCACGCTCGCCAAGATGGAGCCGGCGCTGGAGGAGGCGGCCTCCGATCTCGGCGCGCCGCCGTGGCAGGTGTTCTGGCTGGTCACTTTCCCGCTGTCGCTGCCCGGCGTCGGCGCTGGCGTGCTTCTCTGCTTCATCCCCATCGTCGGCGAGTTCGTGATTCCGGATCTTCTCGCCGGCTCCGACTCGCTGATGATCGGCCAGACGTTGTGGCTCGAATTCTTCACCAACAAGGATTGGCCGGTGGCATCGAGCGCGGCAATCGTACTGCTCGTGGTGCTGCTGCTGCCGCTTCTGCTCTACGAGCGGCTCCAGCGGCGGCAGTTGGAGGAGCGGTGAGATGCGAAAAGCGTCCCGACTGTCCCGCTTCAACATCGCTTCGCTCGCGCTGGGGCTCGCCTTCCTCTATCTGCCGATCCTCATTCTCGTGATCTATTCCTTCAACGCCTCGCGGCTGGTGACGGTGTGGGGCGGCTGGTCGCTGCGCTGGTATCACGAGTTCTTCAATGATCGCGCCATGATCGAGGCGTCCTGGATGAGCTTGCGGGTCGCGGTCACGTCAGCGACCATCGCCACGCTGATCGGCACGCTGGCCGCGGTGGCGCTGTCGCGCGGCGAGCGCTTTCGCGGTCGCACGCTGTTCTCGGGCATGCTCTATGCGCCGCTGGTGATGCCGGAGGTGATTAGCGGATTGTCGCTGCTGCTGTTGTTCGTGGCACTGAACGCCGAACGCGGCTTCTGGACGGTGACGATCGCGCATACCACGCTGACGATGTGCTTCGTCGCCGTCGTCGTGCAGTCGCGCCTCGGCTCGTTCGACCGGTCGCTGGAGGAGGCGGCGATGGACCTCGGCTGCGATCCCGTCCGCGCTTTCCTGTCCGTGACGCTGCCGCTGATCGCGCCCGCAATCGTCGCCGGGTGGATGCTCGCCTTCACGCTCTCGCTCGATGATCTCGTGATCGCGAGTTTCACAACCGGCCCCGGCTCGGCGACCCTGCCGATCCGGATCTATTCCGAGGTGCGGCTGGGGGTGAAGCCCGAGATCAATGCGATCTGCACGCTGGTGATCGGCCTGATCGCGGTGGTCATCGTCATCGCTTCGCTGGCTTCAAAGCTGTCGAGCTCGCAGGGCGAGAGCGCGGCGCCGCTGTAGAGCTGCGTAGCCCCGGATGGAACGAAGCGCAATCCGGGAATCGTGCAATAGGCGATCAGGCCCGGGATTGCGCTTCGCTCCATCCGGACTACGCTTGGACCAACTCCTGCTAGGACTTCACCGCACCTGCCGTGAGCCCGCCCACCATGTAGCGGCGGAAGGCGTAGTAGATCGCGGCCGGCGGCAGTGCGTAGATGAAGCCGGTGGTCATCAAGAGCTCCCAGGGCGAATCGTCGGCGGCGAGGAAGTTACCGAGCGCGACGGGGAGCGTGATATCGCGGTCGTTGGAGAGCAGCAGGAACGCGTAGAGATATTCGTTCCAGGCCAGCAGCACTGCATAGGTGCCGATCGCGACCAGCGAGGGCATCATCAGCGGCAGATAGACGAGCCGGAAAATCTGGGGCGTGGTGGCGCCGTCCATCACCGCGGCCTCGTCGAGCTCGACCGGTAACTTGTCGGAGGCCTGCTTCAGCACCCAGATCGCGTAGGGCGATGCGATCGTCACCATCGCCAGGATCAGCGCCCAGTGATTGTTGAGCAGTCCGTAATTACCCATGGTGCGGTACATCGGCACGGCCAGGAACGCCGCCGGTATGAAATATGTGAAGAGTGCGAGGTTCATCACGACGCGCCCACCGGGCACGCGCAATCGCGAGATCGAGAACGCCGCGGCCGTGGCGATGACCAGCGTCAATACGCCGACGGCGGCCGCAATCACCAGCGAATTCCAGAACTGGGCGTAGAAGTCGCGCAGGAAGTAGTGCTGTTGCTTGAACACGATTTCGAAATTGTGCAGCGTCGGATGGTCCGGCCACAGCTTGCCCGAGAACGCGTCCTCCTTCGGGGAGATCGCGAACAGGAACATGTGGTAGATCGGAATCATCGTCCACAGGAAGACGGGAATGCCGATCAGCAGCAATCGCGCTTCGGTCGCGACGTCGCGCCAGGAAAATTCGCCTACGCCGGGAAGCTTCATCGCGACAGCCGTTTCATCATGAAGTACACGAGCGGCAGGACGAACGGCATCGCGCAGACGATGGAGGCCATCGCGAGCGAGAGCTGGTCGAGCCGGAGGTAGCGGATGCCGAGCGTTGACAGGACGTGCGTCAGGTCGGCCGGGCCGCCGCCGGTGAGCAGGTAGACGCTGTTGAAATCGCCGAGCGTCCAGATCATCGAGAGCAGCGTGCAGGTGATGTAGAGCGTCTGCATCGACGGCCAGGTGATGTAGCGGAACTTCTGCCACCAGCTCGCACCGTCGACCTCGGAGGCCTCGAACAAATCTTGCGGGATCGCAAGGCGCCCCGTGATCAGGATCAGCGTCCAGAACGGCAGCGACTTCCAGATGTGTACGGCGATCGCCATGGTCAGCGCCACCGTCGGGTCGTTCAGCCAGTTCGGGCCGTCGGCGCCGGTGAGGTTGAAGATGATGTGGTTGACCATGCCCCATTCGGGATTGAGCATGAAGCGTACCGACAGGATGGTCGGGATCGAAGGCATCGCCCAGGGCAGGATGAAGATCACCGAAAGCCATTTGATCCAGGTGCGCTGTTGCGCGAAGAAGCCTGACAGGAACAGCGCGATCAGCATCTTGATGTTGATGCCGATGACCAGGAAGATCAGCGTGTTGACCGCGGCGCGCGCGAAGATCGGGTCGTTGTACAGCGCGACATAGTTCGCCGGGGCCCGCGCCAGCCACAGCCCGTAGCAGACGGGATAGACGACGAAGGCCAGGAAGACGAGCAGATAGGGCGCGAGCAGCACGATGCCCCAGACCTGCGCCGGGGTCAGCCGCGGCGACAAGGGTGCGCTCGGGACATCGGATGCTGAGAGTGTAATCGCCATGGTCGCCTACTCTTGGAACGAGATGCCGGCCGCCGCATCCCCGTCGTCCCGGCGAAGGCCGGGACCCATACGCCGCGGCAGTCTTTTGGAGCGCCGTTGGTCGTTGGCTTTCGCGCTACAACTCAAGCCGGGGGTTATGGGTCCCGGCCTTCGCCGGGACGACGGGGAAGAAGCTGTGACGGCGGCCGGCATCGTCATCGTTAGCCCGCGACCTGCTTGATGCGGGCGATCAGTTCGTCGACGGCCTTGTCCACCGGGACCTTCTCGCTGACGACCCGGTTCATCGCCTTGGCCCAGACGTTCTCGTTGTTCAGGATCGTGAACTTCCAG